>JBFWUW010000008.1:0-130975 GCA_050247075.1 Pirellulales bacterium
GCAAGGGCATTCGGCATCGGGCAGTGGATGTTCGACCCGTTCCACCGGCAGGCATTCCGGAAAGGTGAACTTCTCGCGCGGCCGGCGCTGCTTGGTGCCTGGCGTGGGAGTGGCGGATGTTTCCGCGTTGGCCGTGGGGATGCCGGCGGCCGGCTCGGTCCCCGCCAACGGCACGATTTCCGGCGTGAACAGCAACTGCTGGCCGGGCGAGGGGGCGTAGCGCTCGCGTCGTGGGGAGAACAACGCCTTCTTCAACAAGGCGATCTGCTCGCTGGCCCGTGTCAGTCGCTCATGCTGCGCCGCGATCGTGGCTTGCTGCTGCTCGATGAGCGCTGACTTCTCGGCGATGGCGGCTTGCATCTGCTCGATGAGCGCGCGTTGTTCGTGTACCAGCGCGGTGAGTTCCTCCACCTGCCGCGACAGCGCATCTCCCTCCGCCGATGAACGTCCTTGATCCATGCCATTACTTGGCGCGAGACGTTCGCGGGTTACGCTAAAAAGAAAACATTTTAAGGAAATGTTTTCAAACGGGCCGCGCGGTTCTCGTCCAACGCTTCCGCCGGCGGACACTGGAGAGTTCAATGCCCTCCAGAATCAACGCCAGATCGCTCCACCGTAGTTCGACGCTGGCGGCCTTGCCGTCGCCGGCTTCGACGGCACGCGGCGTCTCGAACGTGCCTTGCTCCAAGCAGCGGTAGAAGATCACCAGCCCATCGCCCACGAAGTACAACACCTTGACGCGGTTGTGGCGGCGATTGAAGAACAAGAACAGATGGCCCGACTCGACCTGTTGGCCGAGTTCCCGTTCCACCAGCCCGCAGAGGCCGTCGAAGCTTTTTCGCATGTCGGTCGGCCGGGTGTAGGCGAACACCCGCAGCGAAGTCGTTGGGAGCAGCATCAGAGTTCTCCCCGGGCGGCGGCCAGCAGATGGCCGATGGTGGCCGCGTCACAGCCGGAAAGAATGCGGATCCGCAGTCCGTCCGCCAGTTCGATGACCGCCGCTTCGGCTGGCCGCCGGTCAGCGACGACCGCTGTTTTGAGGGGCGCTGTCTTGATGGGCACCTGGTCATCGACGATCCGCACCGGCACGAGCGCAGCCGAGACGCGAGAGGCGGGCTTCGTGGTGGCGATGATCGCGGCGTCGCGCTCTCGCAGCTTCCGCTGCCATTGAAAGAAGGAGGCGGTCGAAACGCCCGCTTCCCAGCACAGATCGGACACGCTCCGCCCACTCCTTACACGTCGCTCGACCAGCTTCCGCCAAAACAGTTCCCGATCCCGATTCGCCTTGCGTGCCATGGCCACATACCTCGTGAAAAGACGACGCCCCGCGACGTCCCTCACGCTAGCACAGGTTGCAAGGATGCTGATTCAGAAGCGGTTACGTAGGCCAGCAGCTTTACGGCTGTGCTGCGCCGGTTGCGGAATACGAATACCGTTCCGCGAAACGGATCCTCTCCCGGGGCGGCCTTGCAACACTGCGCGAGGCCATCGATGCCCTTGCGAAAGTCGATCGGCTCGACGCAGACAACAATCCGCGTCTGGGGAGTGACTTGAAGCATCAGCGGGCTTCCCAAAAGATGCGGGCCAGAGCGACGAGTTCGCTCCCCGGAAGTTTCACACGCATCTTATCGCCGGACGCCTTCTCGAACTCGACGACGCACTCACTCGCCGCCAAGGCCACGGGCGGCAGCTCGACAAAACTCAACTCCGACGCGTTCTTGCCGCGTGCGGTGTTGCCGCTTGTCGTCGGCGCTTTACGCCGCGCCACGTGCTTCTGCAGCTCGTAATAGCCGATATGTAGAGCCTGCGCCGTGCGACTCACCCCGTACCGATCCGCCAGGCCGACTGCCTTGTTCCAGAGTGCGGCCGGAATGCGATCCCCCCGCTGCCGAGTCCTGCGCCAGCCCGCAAACCGCCTGGCCGCCTCAGCCAGATCGAGCGGCAACGCTCCCTTCCCACGTCCCAGCATGGCATGACCTCCCGAGAATTCGGAACCCGTCAGCCACGCTAGCAACTCTAGCAACAAAATTCACGCAGCCTTGCCGAAAGGACACCCTGAACCGGCCACCGACCGCGGCACCTGGCGAGATACTGCCGATCGGTTGAAGATCATTACTCAACGTCTAGCAAGCAGACCGCCCTGTCTAGCAGCGATGTATTGAATGTTCGATTTATACCACGCGGCAACGCCAGCGTGCGGGAAGCAAATCCCGAATAGCCGGGGATTGTCGTAATAGGTTTCGGCGCTGTTTGAAGCGGCGATACGGCCTCACCTTCAGCTTGTGCTAGCATCGACCTGTCCCCAATGCGGGTTGACTTGCACCATCGCGGTTCGTTAAAACGCCCCGCGATGCTCGCCAGACCCGAACTCTTCTATCGATGGCGGCCTCGCCCAACCCGCCCCGCCTGCCGTTCAAGGATGAACTTATGTGTGGCATTGCCGGAATTCAGAGCCTGGATGGCCATCCAATCCCCGAGCTTGGCCAGCGGCTGCGAACGATGAACGCACTGTTGGAGCATCGCGGACCTGACGGGCAAGGAACGTGGGAGCATCCCCGGCAGCGTACGGGACTGGCCCATCGCCGTTTGAGCATCATCGACCTGTCAACCGGGCAGCAGCCGATGCGCGATGCGGGAGGCAATTGGCTGGCCTTCAACGGCGAGATATACAACTACATTGAGTTGCGCGAAGAGCTAGGCCCGGAATTGTTTCGGACCACTTCCGATACGGAAGTCATTCTGCATGCTTACCGCCGCTGGGGGCAGGACTGCCTGCAGCACTTCCGTGGCATGTTTGCCTTTGCCTTGTGGGATGAGTCGGAACAGACCTTGTTCTGCGCGCGTGACCACTTTGGCATCAAGCCGTTTTATTACCTGGAACGCGACGGCCGGTTGCACTTTGCCTCGGAATGCAAAGCCTTGCTGCCGTTTGTGGAGCGGATCGAAGCGGATCGCGAGGCGGTCAGCGACTATCTGGCGTTTCAGTTCTATCTGGATGGAAAAACGCTCTTCAAGAGCATCCGCGAGCTGCAGCCGGGCCACTCGCTGACCGTCCGCAACGGCCGGGTCGATATTCGCCGCTACTGGGAGGTGTATTACGAGCTGGATTGGAACCACACCGAGAAATACTTTGAAGAGGCCGTCCGCGAGAAGATGGCCGATTCGTTGAAACTGCATTTGCGTGCCGACGTGCCGATTGGAGCCTATGTCAGCGGCGGGCTGGATAGCGGCATTGTCGCTTCGCTGGCGGCCCGGCATTCGCCAGCCGGTTTTCGCGGCTATACGGGCAAGTTCACCGACCGGCCGGGTTACGACGAAAGCCACTACGCCAGGGCTTTGGCGGACGAGCTGAACTTTCCTCTGGACGAGATTGATATACAGCCCTCGGACTTCACCGACACCTTGCGAAAGGTGATTTACCACCTGGACTATCCCATCGCCGGCCCTGGCTCATTTCCGCAATACATGGTCTCCAAGTTGGCCGCCCAAAAGCACAAAGTTGTACTGGGCGGGCAAGGAGGTGACGAGGTATTTGGCGGTTACGCCCGCTACCTGATTGCCTATTTCGAGCAGTGCATCAAGGGGGCCATCGACGGCACGATGAACTCGGGCAACTTCGTGGTGACTTACGAGTCGATCATTCCGAATCTCAAGACGTTGAAGGCTTACAAGCCGATGTTGAAACAATTCTGGAGCAGCGGGCTGTTCGACAACATCGACCGCCGCTACTACCAATTGATCAACCGCGCGCCACAACTAGACGACAAAATTCGCTGGGAAATGTTGGAAGGTTACTCTCCGTTCGATTCGTTCAACCGGTTGTTCAACAGCAAAAATGTGGGCAAGGAGTCGTACTTCGACCAGATGACCCATTTCGACTTCAAGACGCTGCTGCCGGCGCTGCTGCAGGTGGAGGACCGGGTCAGCATGGCGCATGGCCTGGAAAGCCGCGTGCCGCTGCTGGACCACCCGCTGATTGAATTGGCCGCCACGATTCCGGCCAATATTAAATTCAAGGAGGGGACGCTCAAACATCTGCTGCGCAACGTATTTCGCGATGCTGTTCCCAGCGCGATCGTCGACCGCAAAGACAAAATGGGCTTTCCGGTGCCTTTGGAGCACTGGATGCGGAACGAGGCTCGCGACTTCGTGCAAGACATACTTGGTTCGTCCGCCGCGCAAGGGCGCGAACTGGTGGACAACCGGCGGGTTGCCAAAGGCATCAGCGCCGAAGCACAATTTGGCCGCACCACCTGGGGACTGCTGTGCCTGGAAGTATGGCACCAGGAGTTTGCCGACCGCGAAGCCCGTTTCAAGCGATTGCTGCACATGCCTCATGTCGAAAAACAAGTTCGGGTGGCAGCGTAGCCGTTCAGCCTGTCATGCGGGAAGGTTCGCGAATCCCAGGCATGAAAGGCCAGGAAATTCAAACTACTCCAGTCCTCATGTACGCGGAGAAATCCATGAAGATCGAATGCTTCCAAGGACGTAAGATTCTGGTCGTAGGCGGTGCCGGTTTTGTGGGGAGCAATCTGGTGCGAATGCTTTTACCACACGACCCTAAGCAGGTGCTGGTGGTCGATAACCTGCTGTCAGCCGAGCGCGAGAATGTTCCCCAGCATACAGCCGTAGAATTTGTGGATGGCAGCATTTGTGATGACCGCGTGCTGTCCTTGCTGCCCAAGGATTTGGACTACGTTTTTCATCTGGCGACGTTTCACGGCAACCAGAACTCGATCGTTGATCCCCTGGCCGATCACGAAAACAATACGCTGACCACGCTGAAGCTGTTTGACCGCTTGAAGGGCCAGGCCGGCCTAAAGAAGGTCGTTTACTCGTCGGCCGGCTGCACCGTGGCGGAGAAGACCTACGGCGACGCCCAAGCCACGACCGAAGATGCACCTGTCTCGCTGTACCTGGACAGCCCGTACCAAATATCCAAGGTGATTGGCGAGTTCTACGCCAACTTTTACTGGATGCGGCACAAGTTGCCGGTCGTCAAGGCGCGGTTTCAAAACGTTTACGGTCCTGGCGAGATTTTGGGGGCCGGCGCATGGCGCGGCACGCCCGCCACGGTGTGGCGGAATGTTACGCCTACCTTTGTGTACAAGTCGATCAAGCACATGCCGCTGCCGCTGGAGAACGGCGGCGATGCCTCGCGCGATTTCATTTTCGTGGACGACATCGCCGAAGGCCTGATGCGCTGCGCCGCCTTTGGCGAAGCGGCGGGCGTCTACAACCTGGCCAGCGGCCAGGAGACGACCATCCGCCAACTGGCCGAGGCCATCAACCGCCACACTGGCAATCCCACGCCCGTCCAACTGCTGCCCAAGCGCGATTGGGACCGGTCTGGCAAGAGGTTTGGCAGCACCGACAAGGCGTTAGAGGCAATAGGCTTTGCCACGCGTGTCGCGTTCGAGGATGGCATTCGCCGCACGGTAGCTTGGACGAAAGAGAATCTTCCGATGATTGAAGGCTGCATGTCGCGGCACCACTCGCGAATGGCTGCCTAGTGCAAAACGGTACCGACGGTTCTTAGAGGATCGCGCGAGGGAAACCATGAAATCAAAACATGCCTTTAAACTCGTCGCTGTCATATGCTCCGCGGTGTTAACGCTACTTTGCGCCGAGATCGTACTTCGGCTGATGCCTTCCAATCTGGTGGGGGCCAGCGAACGGCACATTTCGTGTTTGACGTCGGCAAGTCATATCCCCGAGTCTCGCGATGCCTATTTCGATCCCGACGACTACTACACGAAATGCGATTGCTTCGCGGTCATGGATGAACATCCTACGTTGAAGATCGTTCCACGTCCGCATGTGGACGGCGACGGCTACCACACCAACAATCTCCATTGTCGCTATGATGACGATCTGACATCGTCCAAGGAACCTGGCGAATTCCGCATCGTTGTCACGGGCGGCTCTACGGCTTGGGGAGCGGGTGTGCGTCAACACGAAACCTTCTCAGCCTTACTAGAGTCTCGCCTACGCGCGGCCCATCCGCATCGATTGGCGCGAGTTATTTGTGCAGGAGTGGGTACTTATTCGTCTTCGCAAGAGATTGGGCTGGCTCGAGAGATTATGGACGATCTCAAGCCCGATGTCGTGTTGATGTTCACGGGCTGGAACGACACGTACTTTGGCTACAGGGGTGAACAGCAAGAAGAACCGCGAGAGTCTTTGAGCCGTCTCGATCCGCCGCGATACGGCGACTTCGCTTGTAAATTGCACTACGTGGTCGCGCGAGCCATACACAACCGGCGATATGCCGCCCAGATGGAGCAACTCATCGAGGCGGGATCGGCGACGCCGGACGAGGTCGTTGACCTGCAGCAATCCAATATCCTGGCCATGCACGAAATCGCGGCGAAATTGAACGCGAGGCTGATTTGCTGCCTGCAACCGACCTTGTACGAGACGCGGAAGGAACTAACTTCCTGGGAGCGGCGGTTGCTAGAATACAACGATGCCATGTATCTCGGTTTCCGCCGCTACAACACGAAGGTTTACAAGGCTTACCGGGCCAGTCTTCCCAACCACGCGAAAACCCACGGGTACGAATTTCACGACCTCGATTCGGCGATCGCCGACGAACCACTAAGCGTGTTTGTCGATCACGTCCACTTTGGAACTCGCGGCAATCTACGCATTGCTGAAGGGTTGGACACCATCATTCGCCACACGATCGACCTGGATGGCCAGATGGCGGCTAAGGATCGAGACATGAAGTCGAAGCGGTAGACGGATCCGTACGGCCGCCCACCTCGCTATTATTGCTTGCATCACTGTGAAAAAGGAAGGGAAAGCCCGTGTACTTGCCGCGTAACTCTCATGGGCTTGGCAGGCTGGGGGCAGACAACCTGGCTGTGGAGCGCCGACGATGTTGGCCATAGATAGCTGCCCTGTTTTGCCTGGGACGGAAGCGCCGCTCCTATTGGACGGTCCAGGTGTAGGCATCGACGTAGAACGTCTTCGTTTCCGCTGCCTCGATGCGCAAGATGGCACCCGGTGCTTGCACCGTGAACTGCAAGACCGCAAACTGGCCCATCGGGGCCACTGGAATATTGAGGACGGTGCTGGTCACCTGGGAGAATTGCAGCAACGTGGCGGTCAAGGCCGGGGTGTTTTCGCGGATTGAGGAAATCACCAGCGTCACGCGGCTGGATTGCACGACATCGAGAATGAAGGTCTGTTGGAGCCGGCCATATTTGGTCTTGCCGATCTGGCTCGGTACACCCGCGTAGGTTTCTCCGTAGTTGGTTGGCATCAGCGGTCCCAGGTCGGAGGAACTTCCGTTGAGCGTTCCGAATGCCACGAATGAGGAGTCGAGCGGCAGGAAGACCGGAATGCTACTGGTGCGGCCGGCACTGCCCGCCGCCGCAATACCGGGCAAGCTGGTTACCGTCTGGGTGGGTTCCTGCTCGAATGCTCGCAACCCCTGATTCGAGGAAGAGCTGATCGCCGTCAGCAGAGGCGCGCTACTGGTTCGTTGGGTCAAATCGCGGGCGAACGTGCTTCCCACCGAGGACGCCAGCCAGCCGACGTTTCTGCCCGCGTGAAAGTTGGTGAGATCGGCCTGGCCGTCGGCATTGAAATCGCCGACGAGGGCCAGATTCCAGGCGTTGGCGTCGTTGTCGTCGCCCCACAGAGTGGTACTCAGCGACTTGCCATTCGAGAGGCTAACCCACCAGGTGCCGTTGGTCTGGTTATAGTTGGCGATGTCAGTACGTCCGTCGCCGTTGAAGTCGGCGGCGCGTTGCGAGGTCCAGCCATCCAGGGAGGAAAACTGCGCCCACAGCGAGGTTGTGAAAGCATTTGCCTGGGAAACGCCGACCCACCAGGTGGAGTTGATTGAGTTGAAGTTGGCGATATCGGCCTTGCCATCTCCATTGAAGTCGCCGACGAGTTGCGTGGTCCAGCCCGTGCGAGAGGAAAACTGCGACCACAGCGGAGTGGTAAACGATGTTCCCTGCGACAGGCTGACCCACCAGGTCGAATTGCCGGAATTAAAATTTGCAATGTCGTCCAGACCATCTCCGTTGAAGTCGCCGACGAGTTGCGTGGTCCAGCCCGTGCGAGAGAAAAACTGCGACCACAGCGGAGTGGTAAACGATGTTCCCCGCGACAGGCTGATCCACCAGGTCGAATTGCCGGAATTAAAATTTGCAATGTCGTCCAGACCATCTCCATTGAAGTCGCCGACCAATTGCGTCGTCCAGCCAGTGCGGGAAGAGAACTGTGCCCACAATGGCGTCGTGAATGAGGTACCGCGCGACAGGCTAACCCACCAGGTGGAGTTGCTGGAATGAAAGTTGGCGATGTCGTCCAGCCCGTCGCCGTTGAAGTCCCCCACGATTTGCGAGGTCCAGCCGCTCTTGGTCGAGAATTGCGACCAGAGCGAGGTCTTGAAAGTGCCGTCCGTCTGGCTCAGGCCGACCCACCAGGCTCCCGTCACCTGGTTGAAGGAGGCCACGTCGTCCCGGTTGTCGCCGTTGAAGTCACCCACCAGTTGCCGGCTCCACATCGCGGAGTTCGACCAATTGACCGACGAACTACTGGTCCAGGCGAGGGCGTCTACCTGGACCGTCGATGAACCGTGCGCCGACAACCGCAACACCGCGCCGGGCGAATCGATCACGAATGCAAACGTCGTGCGGTCGCTGAAGGTCGTGCGGACAATGTCTTGGCCATAATCGACCCGGTTAAAAAGTTCCAGGTCGGCATAGAGCGCCCCCTCGGCACTGGCCTGATGAAAGACCGTGAATTCCACGTATCGGGTGGTATTGGTTTGCAAGACGTAATCGTGGACCAAGTTAGTTCCAGACACCGGACCAATGCTGGTGGCCCAGGAACTGCTCGCCCAGCTAAAGGCGCTGGCCACATCGGCCGACGAATGGTTGGCCGTGCCGACCGTGCCGCTTCCCGCCGTGTTCAGATTCAGCGAAATGGTCAACGAAGACTCTTGAACAGCGGCCTCGCTGAGCAAATTGGAAATAAAGTAAGTCCGCTCGATATCGAAAATGGGACTGCTGCCGACATAGATCAGATTCTCGGTCAGCACGTCGTACTCAAAATCGGCGGCGGCCTGCCAAGCCCCCAGCCAGCGCTGGGCCTTAGCTTGATGTACGACCACGTTGGGCCAATTATCGCGCGCTTTCTCAATTCCGATCGGATTATCGTCGCCGGCCAAGGTCAGGTAGATGCCCGACGTGGAGTCGAAGAACCGCCATTCGCCATCCAAGAACACTTCCGTGGCCACATGGGCATTTTGGTAGGGAACATTGGCGAAACCGACCGGACGAGCGGCGATACCCAGACGTCCGGCGGCAGCCTCCAGGACAATGTCACGGTGGCCGCAGATTCCAGCCAGGGAATTGATGATGCCGTTGGCATCGGTTGCGCTGGTGTTGGCCCGTGCCAGCGAACTGTAAACCCAGGCGTTCAAGTCGGCGAACAGGGCAATGTTGCTATCGCCCGGACGGAGCTGATCGATGACCTGACCCAAGGGATCGCCGGAAGTAACGCCCGACAGCATGTGCCGCGGTTCAAGCTGCTCGAACGCGAGTTGCCGCTGGCGCGGATTAGGCCGGCTAGAATTTCCCCGCGGCGATGAGCATGGCGAGTGGCCAGCTGACGGCGAGGCCAGCCAGTCCCAGACCTTCTGGAGGAGATTCGTCATGGAATCCGCGGGAACGCATCGGGCGATGCCCTCCCCGGAATGCCTCGGCGAGAATTAGCACCCAAAAATAGCTCACCACGAACGCCTCGTGCGCACGGCCAACGAATGAATCACCGGTGACAGCGAATTCATACTCCATCCGGTTATATCATAGTTGGGGGGGTGGGCCAGCCGCAACCTGATTCCACAACACTCAGACATTGCCAGCAGGATGTTGTGGGTGTGATGGAGGCGTTGAAACAGGGGAACGCCCCGATTTAGCGACGACGATGCATTCCGGGCCGCTGGATGTGTTGATCGCCTTACATGACGAGCTAGGTGTTTTCGACACGCTGGATGGCATACTTACCAACCGTCAGCGGCGCGGCGCCGTGGACACGTTGCTGTTGCGAACAGCCGCCGCCTGGCCTTTCGTGGCATCGGCGTCGATTTCCGGTGGCACGCGGACGCTCTTTGGCGAGCCGGTCGTGCTGATACACCTGGAGTGGTCTCCCGTGCAAATTCGCACGGGAGACAACGAACGGTATCGCTCGCCACAAGGAAAACAGGCGGAATCGCTGCCGTTCAGTCCCGAGACGATTCGTGATGCCTTGCGACGCGTGGAGAATGATGCCTAGCTGACGGCGCAGCTGGGCGGAGTTCAAGCCCTGTTCCAACATCGCCTGGTGCGGGGCCATGTCTACGCCATCGACGGCACGGGTCTGGGCGACAAACCGCAGCTGGTCTGCCTGGTTTGCGTATCGGCGGAGCGTCCGGTCATTGTGGCCTGGTGGTTGCTGGAGGGAAACGCCTCCGAGAAAGGCCGCGAAGAGGCGGTCACCCGCGTCTTGATCGAACAGACCCGGCAATTGGGCGGGTCCGACTGTATCGAACTGCTGCTGGTGGATGCCCTGTCTGCCGGCGGCCCTCTGTTGACATGGTGCAAGTACGAGTGCGGGATCGATGTGCTGGTGCCCATCCCCGGAGATCGCGCACTTCACCGCGACGTGGAAGCGTTAGCGGCGGAAGGCCTGTTGAAATTCCGCTATCACGGTTATGTCCGCACGGTGCAAGGCCACAAGCAACGGCGAAATTTGGAGATCGCCAGCCAAGGGGGCCTGACCTCCTGGGACAGTTATATGCAAGCGGCCCGCGAATACGGCGACGAGGCTCCGTGCCTGTGGGCGGCCTATATTCGTCCTCTTGCTCCGGCCGCCGATGCTGACACGCCTTGGACGCTGGTCAGCACGCGCGCGTGGGCCAGCGGCGTGGCGACCATTGGGGGGTTTCGGCCGAGGTGGCATATTGAGAACGACGCCCACCCCGAGTTGAAAGAAGGTTGGGGACCGGCGGTAACCGTTCACGCTCCGGATTGACGGAGGACGGTCGTTGACCGTCAAATTGATCTTTCCTAAATCGGCGATTTCGGTGACACCAATGGTATGTCGCAGGAACCGCTGGTCACGGAAGAGTTGATTTACCGGCAAACGCCGGAGGCCCAGGCCATTATACGGATTCTGCTGGCGAAGATCGCGGAATTGGAGGCGAGGTTGAACAAGTCGCCGTGGAATTCGTCGCTCCCTCCCAGCACGCAACACCCGCATGCCAAGCCCGCGCCGGCCAAGACCAAGAGCGGCAAACCAGGGTGGGCAACCCGGCCATGCCAAGCGCGAGCGGTCGCTGATACCCTCCGCGCAGTGTGCGGACGTCATTCACATTAAGCCCACAGAGTGCCGCCGCTGTGGCCAGCCGCTGGACGGCTCCGATCCGCATCCGCTGCGGCACCAGGTCTGGAACATTCCCGATATCAAACCGCTCGTCACCGAATATCAATTGCACCGGCGGACGTGCCCGTGTTGCTCGATCAGCACATGCGGCGAGCTTCCGGCGGGCGTGCCCAGCGGGCAGGCGGGGCCGTAGCTGGTCGCGCTGGCGGCCCTGCTGATGGGCTGCTTCAAGCAAAGCAAACGACGCGTCGCCCTGTTCCTGGAACAAGTCCTTAATCAGCCTTGTTCGTCCGGCTGGGTCGTCAAGCTGCAGAATCAAGCCACGGCCGCGCTTGCGCCGGCCTACCAAGAACTGGCGGATCAATTGCCGACCGAACGTGTTTTGGGGATCGACGAATCTCCGACGAAGGAAGCCCGGCGCAAGTCGTGGCTGTGGACCTTCGTCGCCGACTCTTACACGCTCTTCGCGTTGCGAAACACCCGGGCCGCCACGGTTCTGGACGAGCTGCTCACGGATGCCTTTTCCGGCATGGTCAACTGTGACCGGGCCAACGATGTACTGGAACAAAGGGCGGCTGCCGTGGTGCTGGGCGCATCTGAAACGGGACTTTCAAGCGCTCATCGACCACCCGGACCACCAGGTGAAACGGCTGGGGCACGACCTGATGCCTCCGACGAAGGAACTGTTTCGGCATTGGGCGCGCTGCCGCGACGGAACGATTACCCGCACGGGCATGTTGCGTTTGATGCGACCGATCCGCGAAGAGATCGATGCGTTGTTGCTGCGCGGCCTGTTCAGCGGCAGCGACAAGCTGGGCCGGATGTGCGAGCCACTGTACGACCGTCGCGACTGGCTCTGGACGTTCCTGTACGTTGCCGGAGTCGAGCCGACGAACAACGTCAGCGAACGCGCCTTGCGTCCGGCGGTGATCTGGCGGAAGTTGTCGTTCGGCACCCAAAGTGCCCGCGGCGGCCGCTTCGTGGAGACGATCCTGACGGTCGTGGAAACCTGCCATCGGCAAACCCGCAACAGCTTCGACTATCTCGCCACCGCAATCCAAGCCCACTGGGCCCGCCAACCTCACCCCTCAATGCTCACCGGGGTGTGAACGATTACCTGGCCGCCAAAGGCATTCGTCGGCTGCTGCAAACGAATAGGCCCCAACTGGGACACCACCCCGTGGTGATTTATCTGGGCCAAAATTACTCCGTTTTGCCCGTCGAACGCTCGCTGAGCGGCCTGGGCCTAACCGCGCGCCAAGGCCTGCACCCGCTCCTCTGCCCCCAAGCACAACCTCGCTGACAGCAATGCATTACCTTCAATTGACTGGCGCCCTTGGGGGTGATGCTGACGAATTTGGATAAAGTAGCACAATTGGAGGTCTTGCCCGTCTTGTCCGACAATACAAATTGCAATCGCGGCTGTCAGTTGCCGCCAATTGTCCGAAGATGGGACTATTGATCTTCGGGGTGGTATCGACGCCGCCAGATGACAACCCCGGGTGTGGCCCAGTCATACAGGGACTTTCGATCCGCTTGAAAAGCACGCATCGCCTTCAGGAAGGAATCTTTGCCCTGGTAAGAATAGAGCAATTCGGACGGACGCAGGCTGCCGGCCTTTAAGGCTGTCACTATTCTGTCGCGGAGAGGTTGGATGTCGGGTCGGTTTCCTACGAGAACCATCGCCGCGGAGTCCACCTGGCGGCTCGAAGCTACCTGATCGAAGTCAGCTCGCGCGATCAGTCCAATCGTGGAGTCCACGATCAAGCTCGATGTTTTATCGCCTGATTCGATAAACATCAGCTGGTGATTCCCGATGGTATCGCTCTCCCAGCCAACAAACTTTACAGTAGGCAGATCGGCTTCAGCACACAGTGCCTCCAGAAAGTACCAGGTCAGCAGGCCGTAGTTTAAACAGTTCAGCGCTGTGGATTGGCGCAAATCGTCAAATTCCAGGGCTTGGCTTTGCCCATAAGGCGCACTCCAGTAGGCGACGGCGCAGGCAACGATGACCTTTTCGTCGAGATCGCTTAGTTTGCCTAGAGCTGGACCGACGGAAGTTGCAAGTTTGGAGCGGAAGGCCTCATGCACGGCTCGAATGGCATGGCGATCGCAGCGAATCGTCGCCAAACTTTCGGCCGTTAGCGATGATAGCAATGTCTGGTGAATTGACAGTAATGCCGCAGACTGCTCGACGGGCTGTTTCGATGATTCCGTCATAGACTCCGATGTCGCTGCTGTCGTGGATGCGCCCACGACTTCCGTCGATTCGTCCGCCAATTCCCTCTGCCAAAAAATAGCGATTAGCGTACAGGCCAGAACCGACATCGTGTAGACCAATCGTCGAGCATTCACTGACTGTTTCTCCATGGGATACGTTGGTCAAGTTGCGGCTTTTGGAAGGCGCTGGCGATTGCCCCAGCCGTGCCAGCAATAACAGCAACGGACTTGACTTCGCGAAAACTCCACTATCTTTTCAAGATACTCGACTTTATCGTGATTTGGCCATCCAGGTCAACTACGCGACGCAAGCTAGATTCGCACTTCTGATTTGCTCTTCCATGAGTTTGGCAAATGCTCAACCCGGATCTTTCACTGTCCTGGTTCAGCCTGATTTGGAATTTGTGCTGCGTTGGGTTAGAGGGGTTAGGGACGTACAAACGAGTTTACATTGAGGGCATTGTATCGTGGCTGGGGCGGGGCGGCGGGTGTAGGCCCAGCCGGGGCGGCGGGCGAGGTAGTCTGCCAGTCGCCCGTCGTCGCTGAGGCTGGCCGCGCGGACTTGCAGGATGGCCTCCGCGCCAGTGGGATTGTTCCAGAACATCTCCGTCCCTTTCACGCGCTGGTTGATCTGCTTGATGAGCGACTCCATCGGCGAGCTGGTGATCGGCAGGCCCTCCCGGCGGTAGCGAGGGTAGTCCATTCGCTCGCGGTTGTTTCCCAGGTAGCGCACCGCGTCGGCTAACGGACGAAGCGCGTCCCCCTTGGGCACATCCTCCTGCCCGGGAAGCCGCGGGCGGCCAACTCTTGCTCTATCGCCGCGATGACTTCATCCACCCGGCCTTGCCAAACCGCTTGCGTGAACTCAAGGTACCGCGCCCATCGGCCTTCATCGTCGAGTTCCCAGGCCGCAGCCGCCTCATACAAATATTGGACCGCGTGGATGAAGTCCAGAATGGCCGTGAATCTTGGGAAATGCGCATCCCTGATCGACCAGTTCCAGGCCAGCCCGTCGCCAATGAACATACGCCGGCCGGGCTCAAAGAATAGTCGGCGTTGAGCTTTGCCTTCCATCTGTTTTCCAAAATTCGTCGAACAAGCCATGCTCGCCAGGCACGTCAGCAAGGCGCGTTCGGGACCGCGGTACGGCTCGCGCGGGGAATCGCCGTTGGTGTCGTCCGATGCGGAAAAAGCCGCTGTTTCCGCGATCTTCGCCACATGGGCCACCCGGCGAAACGTGTCGGACAGATCGGGGCAAGGGTCTTCCGCCGCGATCTTTGCCGCGTGCATCCGCTCAGACGAGGCGTTCTTCGTCTCGTGCCATGCCGGGCCATGCACGCCCGACGCGCTCGCGCTGTCCTCCGCACGAGTCCGAATGCGGCCGCCGTCGCACGAGACCACTGCCACGATGGGCACAATGGATTCCTTCTCGACCGTCGAGCGGTCGGTCCCCGACGCCAACTCGGGCCGATCTGGTCCACCAGCCGCTCGATGGACTTCGCCGAGAGGCAGTGCCCCAACAGATGCTCCATCGTCTTCGCCACCCGCACGTAGGAACCCGTCTCGGCCGCCAGGTGGATCGCGGCCGCGGCCAGCTTGGGGCGTGCATTGGCGGCTATCAAAGCCCAAGACTTCACGCTGAGGGAAAATAATCCCGGCGGCAGGCCGGGCAGTGTGCCTTTGGTTCCGCGACTTCCACCGGTCTGTCGTGCCCGGTGACCGTTCGCGCGGCCTTCTCCACCTTACAGGCCTTGCCGCACTTGGGGCACTCCCGAGGTATTCGCTCGCCAGCAGCGACTGGCTGAACCGGTGAGCAAATGGCCCAGTGACCGCCCGGCGTCTTCGATCTCGCTGAAACGGGGGACGGATTTGATCAACCCATTCCGCCGCTGCTCTTCGACTTCGATCTCGACCAAACGGTCCATGAGTTTGGATTTTTCTAGTGCAAGCTGTTCCGCCGTTGCTTCCATGCCTGTGGCCTCGCTGGGAAAAGTGTTGCCTGTACAAACCAAGGCCCGCAGATTATCACACAATCCCTCAAATCTCTTATTGACGATTCTCGCCATCCCTGGACCCAAACAAAAGCTGGCGTGGTCCCCGGTATAACCAATCGTCTGCATCGAAACAACTCATCTTGATTCAGCCCCGCCGGAAGTGCTAGACTCGCCATGCCTTCACGCTGGCACGAAGCCAAATGCGTTGCTTAAGACCCAATTTACAGGGAGGTAGTTGAACATGAAGGTTTTGATCACGGGCGGAGCGGGCTTTATCGGATCGCACATTGCCGAGCGTTTGCTGGCCCAAGGCGACCACGTACTGGTCATCGACAACTACGCCACCGGCCGCCGCGACAATCTCAAGCCGCACGCCAATCTGAAAGTCGTCGAAGGGACCATCGCCGACGGCGAGTTGGTCAACCGCCTGTTCGATGAATTTCGTCCCGACAAGGTCGTCCATGCGGCCGCCGCCTACAAAGACCCCGACGCGTGGGTGGAGGACGTACATACCAACACCTTGGGTTCGGCCCATATCGCGGCTGCCTCCAAGCGGTTGGAAGTCAAACGAATCGTTTACTTCCAAACAGCGTTGTGCTATGGCGCACATCCGCTGGAGCAGCCGATCACTCTCAGCCACCCGATTCGGCCCGAGAGCAGCTACGCCATCAGCAAGACCGGTGGCGAGCAGTACATCCAGCTAAGCGGCGTCGATTATATCTCGTTCCGCTTGGCGAATGCTTACGGCCCGCGTAATTTGAGCGGCCCGCTGCCCACGTTCTACTCGCGGTTGACGGCCAACAAGCCATGCTTTGTCATGGATACCCGCCGCGACTTTGTTTACATCAACGATCTGGTCGATGTGGTCATGAAGTCGTTGGCCGGCCAAGGTCGCAAGGGTGTGTACCACATCTCCAGCGGATCGGACTATTCCATCAAGGAACTGTTCGACGCCACCATTGAAGTGCTGGGCATCAAGCTCGACAAGCCGGTCGAAGTTCGCCCCCGCCTAGCCGACGACGTGTTCACGATCCTGATCGATCCGACCGAAACCAACCAGGACTTCTCCTGGAAGGCCAGCACGCCGCTGTCGTTTGGCGTGAATGCGGCCATTGAATATTACCGCGAGCACGGCATTAGCGCCACCTATACGCACCTTAAGCAGGTCGGCGAGGATCCCCAACCCGCCAAGAAAACGGCCAAGGTCGCTTAATAAAGTGCTCTGGAACGGGCCAGCACTTTCCAAGTCCGCTGGCTCTAGATCATACCGCAGCCGCTCCGGCGGAACCTGTCTCCTGAACGGGCTCCGCCGGAATTGGCGGCGATTGCCGCGCGGATGCAGGTTACTACTAGACCTATGTACGTGCATCTCGAGCCGTACAGGCATCATCGAAATTCCCCATTGATCGCCAACACCGCGCGAAACGTGTCCGAGGCAAGTATGTCGGCCGAGCCCGATAAACTGAAGATTCTCTTCTTGTGTAACTACCAGACGTATGGCTCGAACGCCAATACGATGCTGGACTACATTGACGCCTTTCCACAGCATAGCCGGCACCATGTCGTGCCCGTTTCACATCTCGGCGAATTGCCCGAATTTATCTCGCTGGATTGGTTTGACGTGGTGGTCGTGCATTACTCGATCTGCGTGATCAGCGACCACTACCTGGGAGCCAGCACCAAAAGGCGGCTGGCTGCTTTTCAAGGCCTGAAGGTGCTGATTATCCAGGACGAGTACCGCGCGATCTTCGACTTCGTCAGGACCATCGACCTGATTCAGTTTGACGTAATTTTCAGCTGCCTTCCGCCAGAGATTTCAAAATTCGTCTACCCCAAGCATATCCTGCCTGCGCTGCGGGTGGAGCCATGCCTGACCGGCTATGTACCCGACAACCTGTTGAACTTGCCTTCGGTTCCAATGCACGAGCGCTGGCTGGATGTATTTTACCGGGCGCGAAAGGTTCCCAGTTGGCTTGGCTCCGCCGGGCTCGACAAGTGGAAGATCATTGGACTGGTACAAGAATCTTTCAAGGCCCACGGACTGCGAGCCGATCTGGCTTTCAACGAGACGGACAGGGTCTACGGAGACCAATGGATCGATCGCCTTCGGTACACGCGAACGGTGTTGGGCGGTGAAAGCGCCATTAGCCTGTTTGACTTTACGGGCGAAGCCGAACGGCGCTCTCGAGCCTATGAAGACCGCCACCCCGATGCCGAGTATGGCGAAGTGGCCGCGGCGTGTTTTCCCGGCATGGACCGCAACCTGGACCTGGCCGTCATTTCACCCCGTTGCTTTGAAGCGGCCGCCTTGCGGACGGGCATGGTGCTGCTGGAAGGCCGATACTCCGGCGTGCTGGAACCGTGGCGGCACTATCTACCGCTCAAGCACGATGGCAGCAATGTAGATCAAATTGCAAAGTCGATTTTGGACGACGGCCTGATGGATGCCATGACGGAGCGCACCTACCAGGAGATCGTGGCTGGCGGCACGTATAGTTACCGCATGTTCGTAGCCGCCTTCGACACGGTCTGTGAGGAAGAATTCACTGGCCGTCGCTTGCAACATGGCGCGGTTACAGCAGTGGGACTCAAGGATCGACTCGAGGGCCTGCAGCGGCGGCGATTGACCAGCACGCTGCGGCGGACGATGTTTTGCACGAAGCCCGCCGGCGGCATGCACCGCCGCGACGATGGCAGGCCGCCTCTGGCCCACTCCCGCGCGGCGGCCAACCGCGACAGACGCGCCTCCGCGCCGGGCGGACAATCGCGCTCGGCCGCCGTACTGGCGACGGATGCCAGAGTGGCGGTTGCCGCGGCGGCGGAAAGTCAATCATCGGCCTTGCTCCAGCGCATGACTGTCCACGGTCCCGAAATCGTGGTCATGAAACCCTGGAAAAAGACTCGCGACTTGAGCTTTGTGGTCGGCCGGCAGGCAACGAACCTGATGATCCGTGGGCTTCGCTGCATGCCGCATTCCGTGCGGTCACTGTCGAGGCGCATGTTGGAGTTGGGCTGCCTGGCGGCTTCCTATGTGGCCCGGAATCTGTGAAACAGGCACAAAGACCCATGCAGCCCCACATCTTCAAGCATTTGCAGCCTGGCATGGCGAAGGAAGCCCTGGACCGCATTTCCACCGACACTTGCTTAGAACCGCCAGACAAAGAACAAAGGGATCGCGAGAACACGCGGTTTTGGCGGACGATCTGCGGATCGAGCTTGGCGCACCGTCTGGGGGCGACCGACAACTCGCCGCGCTCATTGTGCGTATTCGACACCTACTACCTGTCATACTATTCGTACCTTTACGACTGGTTGCCAGTGCAAGGCTTGGCCGGCAAGGACGTGTTGGAAGTTGGCTTGGGCTTTGGAACGGTGGGGCAACTCCTCTCCTCCGCGCGGGCCAACTACACTGGGCTGGATATCGCCGCGGAACCCGTGGGGCTGATGAATCTGCGGCTGCAATCGCTAGGCTTGCCGGGTCATGCGGTGGAGGGTTCGATCTTGGATGCGCCGTTCCCTGAGCGCAGCTTTGACTATGTGGTGGCCATTGGAAGCCTGCACCATACCGGCGATGTCGAACGGGCCATCGCCGAGGTTTCGCGCGTGCTGCGCCCCGGCGGCCGTTTGATCATGATGGTGTACTACGCCTATTCCTATCGCATGTGGATCAAGCGCAAGCTCCGATTGTTCAAAGACTTGTTGCTAGACGTCGGCGGCGTTAGCAGCTACACCGGCGATCCAGACGAACGGGCCATGTACGACACAAACCTTCAAGGCCAGCCCGCGCCCAATACCGTGTTTCTGTCAAAACGGCAGCTGCGGCGGATTGCCCGCCGCAGTGGTCTGCGAGTCGAGCGGGCATCCCCGCAGAACGCGCACGTCAGCCTGCCGTTGCGACTCTTGGGCTTTACGCGAGACCGGGCACTGAAGACCTGGGCTCGCTACATCGGAACCGACTTGTATGCCGTATTAAAGAAGCGTTAACGAGACCGGGCCAAACGCTGCCATTACCCACTTCTTTTTCACTTTACCCAACCATTGCCCCATGTCAATTTCCTGTGAAAGTATCGATACCCGCTACGATGCGGCGAGTCCATTTTCTTCAGAAATGCCAAGAGTTACGGACGACCTCGCGGCTCGCCTAAGGAGTCAGTTCGATGCCTGTGTGATGCTTACCTGGTCCGATTGGCATACGGAGCCGCGCAGCAACCGGTATCATTACGCGACTCGGTTCGCCCGCTGCCTTCCGGTGCTATTCGCGCAGCCCAATGTAGAAACAGCTACATACTTTTTTGAATCGACTAACCATCACCAATTGGATTTGCTGAATTATTCGGCGTCGCTGCACGAAGATAGCAGCCGACAAGTCGCCGTGTTAGGCCAGGCCCTGCACGAACGAGGAGTAATTCGACCGTTGCTGTGGATGTACAACCCTTGGCTACACCCGTTCTATACAACCTGCTTCAGTCCCCTCCGCGTCTATCACGGCACGGAAGACTATTTCACGGACGACGCCCTAAACTTCGATGCCAAACTCATCAACGCTTTTCAAAAGTCGATCGATTCAACCGACTTGCTTGTCGGCGTATCGTCTGGCGTAGTCAGCTCCTATGTCGAAAAGGCAAAATACAGGAACAAGTCGATCGTTGCCACAAATGGATGTGACTTTGAGTTTCTGTCGAACTCCGATCGCAACTCAAAACTGATCCGTTCGCCCGACGTGCCCACCGTCATTTACCAGGGGGGCATAAATAGGCGTATTGACTTTCCATTTCTCTTGCGCGTCGTGCGCGACTTGCCGGATTGCCGCTTCTTGTTTTGCGGACATGTTGCGTTTCTTTCCAGTCAGCAACATCTTGTCAAAGAGTGGAAGCAGATTCTCGAAGAGCCAAATGTACGATTCTTGGGGCAACTCACCCCTGAGCAACTTCGCGACGAGATGCAATCGGCACAAGTGGGAATCATTCCGTTTGGAACGAATCGTTCGACACGCGAACGCAGCTTTCCCTTGAAGGCCTTCGAGTACGTGGCTTGCGGCCTACCCGTGGTATCGGTTCCCGTCAAGCAGCTCCAGGAGAGCGATCATGCAAACGTATTCCGGTTCGCCGACAGCCCCCAAGAATTTGCCGCCTCCATTCGAGAGGCGATTGAGGACAGGTATGTCTCGACCTTGTTGTCCGAGCGTGCCGAAGCAGGCAAAGCCCATTCCTACGATATTCGTTTTGAGTCAGTAACCGACGCGATCCTCAATACGCCGCGGAAGGCAGTTAACCAGCCAGCCACGCTGCGAGTGCTAGTTCTGTACGATGACCGCAGCATCCACGTTAAAACCATCGAACATCATCTGCGCAGCTTTTCGCTGCCAGAAGGCAATGAAGTGTACTATGCACCGGCCACAGGAGAAGCTGTTTGTCACTACGACCTCGCCAATTTTGACTGCATCCTGCTCCACTACTGCATTCGGGTCTGTGTTCCGGGACATCTCTCTGAATCCTACGAAAACGCCTTGCGGTCTTATCCTGGTTTGAAAGTGCTGTTTCTACAGGACGAATACGACCATACCGATCTGGCACGCGACGCTATTGAGCAGTTGGGCGTGCAACTTGTGTACACCGTGGTTCCCGAACACAGCATACCCTTGGTTTATCCGCCCGAACGCTTTTCGCACGTCGAGTTTATACCGACACTAACAGGGTTCGTGCCGCTCGATATCGGTGAAACCATGCGCCGCAAACCTATTGCGGAACGCCACAACTTAATCTGCTATCGTGGGCGCGAAATCGGTTTTTGGTATGGGGACTTGGCGCGACAAAAGGTGCAAATTGGGGAGGGCATGCTGGAAGTGTGTACTCAAATGGGTGTTTCTTGCGATATCCGCTGGGACAACGAATCGCGAATCTACGGAGATGCCTGGTTTTCATTCCTTAGTGATTCTCGCGCCATGTTGGCAACTGAGAGCGGCTCCAATGTCTTTGACTTCGACGGAAGCATCAAACACCGCGTGGAGCAGGCTCTACTGGAAGAACCGCAAGCAACTTATGCAAGTATCCACCGGCGATACGTGGCGGCCCATGAAGGCCGCATTATCCAGAATCAAATTTCGCCGAAACTGTTTGAAGCCATTGCTTGTGGTACGCTCCTAGTCCTGTTTGAGGGGAAGTACTCGGGTATCTTAGAGCCTTGGGTTCATTTTTTGCCGCTGGCGAAGGACTTTAGCAACGCTCGCGAGATCATCAAGCGGCTGCATGACGACCAATTCGTGGAAACAATGACTGCCCGAGCCTTCACCGACATCGTTGAATCGGGCTTATACAGTTACGCAACATTCGGAGCACGGGTCATGGATGTACTGACCGCGCGTTCGACATGTCGCAGACCAGCGCCAATAGGGTCCAGCGTGACCAGTTCCGCCCCAGTTCCGAGTACTTCCATTTCGAGTCCAAGGGGCACCCGGGCAGGAATAAATCTGGCCGAGGAAACACTGCATAAACTCACCGAAGACAAGACTACAGAACTCACCGCGGAGTCACTGCCAGAAGAGATTGCCTCACCACACCCTAGTCCACCGATATTTAACTCCCCTCCCAGTTCAATGCTATTAGCCAATAAGCCACCGGTTGCGACTATGGGCACCCGGCACTTTAATTGTTTGGCGCGCCAGCTTTATCGTGCGACAGTGCCGGAAACCTTCCGAAGCTGGCTAACACCGGTAATTCGGCGATTGCTGAGCAAATTAAGGAACAGGTAGCAACGGCCGCTTTCAACGATACTTTGTTCTACCTTGGTTTCGGCCGGCCAATCCTGACACATTAAACTAAAAAATAAGCTTGCCGTTTTCGACCGCGGCTAGAGCCTGTTTCACGGAGGAATTGCCATGTGCGGAATCGCTGGGAAGATTAATAAGCGTCAAGAAGTCATCGATCGCGGCACCATCCAGGCGATGTGTGACATCATCGCTCATCGCGGCCCGGACAGTGAAGGAATCTGGACGAGAGGACCGGTGGGTCTTGGGCACCGCCGATTGTCGATTTTAGATACGTCGGAAGCCGGCAGGCAACCCATGCCGAATTTTGACAGCACTCTGGTGATCGTGTTTAACGGCGAAATCTACAATTATGTGGAACTGCGCCGCGAGTTGGTCGAGCAGGGTTGCCATTTCAAAACACAAAGCGATACTGAAGTAATCCTGGAGGCATATCGGCTCTATGGCCCGAGATGCGTCGAACGGTTCGTTGGCATGTGGGCTTTCGCCATTTTTGATGACCGCCAGCAAAATGTGTTTGTTTCGCGGGACCGCTTCGGCATCAAGCCGTTCTATTACTTGGACGATAACCGCGAATTCGTATTTGGCAGTGAGATCAAGGCGATCCTGCGAGTTCGACCTGAGCAACGCCGCGTGAACGAAGCTTACCTTTCCAGGCTGATTGTGTCGGGTTTGCTCGACGACGGCGAGCAAACTTGCTTTGAGAATGTCAAAACCTTGCCCCCCGCGCATTCTGGTACGCTCGACTTGCGATCCGGAAAGTTTGAAATCGCCAGGTACTGGGGTGCGGAGCCGGAACAATTTGCCGAAAAGTGGCGCGGCCAGGATCCCGTTGAGACATTGCGGCATTTGATGGAAACGTCCGTGCGGTTGCATATGCGCTCCGATGTGCCAGTCGGCAGTTGCCTTTCAGGAGGAATCGATTCAAGCGCTCTAGTCTGCCTGGTGTCGAAATTGCACGGTACCGGCTTACATACGTTTTCGGGCGAGTACCAGGACGAGGGGTGCGACGAGCGAAACTTCATCCGGTATGTTAATCAGGCCGCCGGCACCATTCCGGGCGCGGTAGTCCCCGAACCGGAAGGAAATCTCATAGAGGATCTGGCCCGCATAACCTGGCACCAGGACGAACCAACGGCGGGACCGGGCCTATATACACAATACCATGTCATGCGACGGGCACGCCTAGACGTTAAAGTGGTGCTGGACGGCCAAGGCGCGGACGAGCTATTCGGCGGTTATTTGTGGTATCTGCGCCCGGTCTTAGCCGAAATGCGGAGAGGCGGGGGCGTTAGGGCATGGGCGCGTGTCGCAGCCCGGCTGGCCGCGATGCGGTGGCACTGGGGATGGAACAGTGTTTCGGGGAATCTCGACTTGGTCCTGCCACCCAAGCTGTTTGGGCTCTTGAAACGGCTTCGCCCCGGCCCAACTTCGCTCGCTTCACCGGTGCTGCATCCGCGAAGGCAAGAGATGGCTGCCAGGCCCGTGCCCGCCACGAATGCCCCCAGCAACTTCAAGAATCCCTTCCAGACGCTCCTCTATAACCAGATTACCTCCAATTGCTTGCCTGCGCTATTGCACTACGAAGACCGCAACTCCATGGCTCACTCCATCGAGGCGCGCGTTCCATTCCTTGATCATCGCATTGTTGAGTTCGCGATGGGCCTCGATACCGAGTACAAGGTCAAGGGAACCTGGACCAAGTGGGTGCTTCGTGAGGCCATGTCGCATGTTTTGCCTCGCGAGATTCGCTTCCGTCGCAGCAAACTTGGCTACGCCACGCCCATGGATCGCTGGCTGCGTAAGCCTTCGGAAGTTGCCGCCGTGGAGGATGTACTGTTTTCTCCACAACTAAAACAGCGTGAGATTGTTAACGACGCGGCCGTCCGCCAACTGTGGGCGGAACACCAGGCTGGAGCCAACCATAGTTGGGTTCTATACCGAATTTTGACGGCCGAGATATGGCATCGGCACTACATCGACGCTTTCGACGCTAGCCCCGCTGTTCGACCCGCACCCTTATCCAACATCCCAGCCCATCAATTGCAGGCAGCCTGACACCCATGCCGTGAAGTTAGGGTTCCATTTGCGAAAAATTCTTTATGAAGGAACAAACCGTACCTCAAACCCTATTGAGCCGCCTGCGAAAAAGAAAGGGACGATTTGAAACCGTACACTCCGACAAATGCGATCATTACTTTTCGGCGCACAGCATGTAAAGAAATTGTGGAAGCCGTAAGCACCGAAACAGCCGTGTTAGGATCCAGGATTAAATGACCTCCTCAACTAAAACCTGCGAAAACGCCGCATTTGCGATGCTAGCAGTCCGAAAAGTGCGACGTTATTTAATCCTGGATCCTTATTAGAGATTTATCGTACGATTACTCTGGATTTGAGGCCGCGACGCAAGTTGAGTTAGCGGCTGAGTCTCGCAAGTTTCTCTTGTCTTTGTTTTTTGACCAGACAGGATTGCCTCTATATGAAGGTAATTACGCTGGAATTGATAGATGCTATGAACTGCTTTCTGTTTGACAATCGACCGATCTGCAAAATCCGAATTTGCGAGACCGTTTGCAATTCTGTTTGTGGCGCTTTCAAAATTTCAATCGTTTAAGAAATAGCGCGAATACTATGCATACTGCTTCAAATTGGTCTGAATACGTTGATGAAATCTGGCAGCGGCGATTCTTTTGGATGTCGCTGGTCAAGCTAGATTTGATGAACCGCTACCGGCGATCGGTGTTGGGGATTGGCTGGTCGCTATTGCAGCCGATTTCTATGACGATCGTGTTGTGCGTGGTGTTTCGTGCGATCATGGATATCGATATCCGCGACTACGCGCCGTTCGTGCTGTCGGGCATGGTGATTTGGAATTTCATTAACAGCGCCGTCATCGAGGGCTGTCAATCGCTTTATAATGGTGAAAAGTACATTCGCACGTATTCGGCACCGATGGCCATCTACCCCTTACGCACAGCGCTGGGAATCATGGTCCATTTTCTGTTGACACTGCTAGTGCTCTTCGCTGCAACTGCCCTGTTGAGTGGTTTCAAGGCCGCATTGCCAATGTTGGTGGTTCCGCCTGCCGTGCTGCTCCTGTTTTTGTTTGGTTGGGCGCTGACTACCATTTTTGGATTCATCACCGTATATTTGCCAGACGCGCAGTATCTGTCGCAGATCGTGCTGCAGTTGCTGTTTTATCTGACACCCATTTTTTACCCGCCGGAAATGATGGCCAAGCGGGGCGTAGGCATAATTCTGCGGCTTAATCCGCTGGGCAGTTTTTTTGAGTTGCTGCGGGCTCCAATTCTACACGGTAAGTTTCCGTCATTAGAGGCGACATTGGTTTGCTCCTGCACGGTAGCCGCCACGGTGCTCTTGGCGGTAATCATGTTGCGGCGCTGCGAGAGGCGGATCATCTATTATATGTAGACCGTACGAGAAGCTGGCCGCAGGATGGGCCGAGAACGACGATGAACATTCAGGAACGCCTGAACATGGAAAGAATCAATCTAAACGACGTGAGCCTGCAGTTTCGCGTGCGTCAGCAGGGCCGCGTCAGCCTGAAGGATTTCGTCGTCAAAGGGCTGTTTCGCAAGAAGCGCAACCCTTATGTCCACGTTCATGCACTCAAGCACTTGAACTTGTCCTTTAAGGATGGCGAACGGGTGGGTGTCATCGGGCACAACGGCGCTGGCAAGAGTACACTGCTGCGGTTGCTTGCGGGAATTTATCCCCCCACCTCGGGCGAGATCTCCGTCCGAGGAAAGATCAGCTCGGTGCTGGACATTGGCGTGGGGGTCGAATCTGAGGCGACGGGATGGGACAACATTGCCTATCGCAGTTATCTGCAAGGCGCGCACCCTAGCCAAGTGTTGCAGAAACAACAAGAAATCGCCGACTTTAGCGAACTGGGCGATGCCATCGACAAGCCGGTTCGAACTTACTCTAGCGGTATGATGGTCCGGCTGATGTTTTCCATCGCCACCACCATTGAGCCAGAGATTCTGCTGGTGGATGAGGTCCTGAGCACAGGCGATTTGGGCTTCGTAGAGAAAGCCCGACTGCGAATGCTAGATCTGATTGAGCGAGCCCGCATGATGGTGTTCGTCTCGCACGATCTTGGTTCGATCGCCAGCCTCTGCAATCGGGCCATTTGGATGCATTGGGGCCAGGTTCACATGGACGGTGACCCGCAGGCGGTGATTGAAGCCTATCGCGAATTCATGACGACTGGAAATTCGTTTCGCCAAGCGGCGTAGCGCTTCCGCACTTGGGTGCAGACTATCATACCGATTGCCCGCTGGCCTATTCGTACTGATAGGCAAAATGGGCGGCAAGTACGTAACATCCGCCACGGGCCACTTCCGCCCGACCAATAGAAATGCGCGAGAGAGGACTTGAACCTCCACCCACGTAAGTGGACCAGCTCCTGAAGCTGGCGCGTCTGCCATTCCGCCACTCGCGCATGTTGCGTAAATACCAAATGACGGCCATATAAGGGCAATGCCCAATGCCGTTCTCTCTGCTTGCCACACTGGTATTATATAGGGCAATCGGCCTTGGATTTCAAGCGGGGCGGGAAAACAGATACCGCGCCCTGACGGGTAGTTGGCCCGGCAAATGGCACCACAACCCTCGCGGGTACGATTCACCGGGATATCATCCGCGGGAGAGAATTTGCCTATTGGCCTCAACCGTCAGTCCGAGGGGCGGGCACGGTTTCGGGCAGAGTTGTGGGTTTTCGCAGCCGCTGGTTAAGGAATTCCACGAAAACCGAGAACGCCATCGCGAAGTAGATGTAGCCCTTGGGAATGTGGCGGTCCAAGCCTTCGGCGATCAGCGTCACGCCAATCAGCAGCAAAAAGCTCAACGCCAATATCTTGACCGTCGGGTGCCGCTCCACGAACTCGCCAATCGGGGCCGCAAACAGCATCATAAAGCCGATGGCGATGACCACCGCGGCAATCATCACGGCGATTTCGTCGGCCATTCCAATGGCGGTAATCACCGAGTCGAGCGAAAAGACAAGATCCAACAACACGATCTGAAAGATGACACTGGCCAAGGAGGGGTAGACCCGTCCGATTCCGGCGGCCTGGTCCCCTTCCAGCTTGCTATGGATTTCGTGGGTACTCTTGGCCAGCAAGAACAGGCCGCCGGCAATCAGCACCAAGTCGCGGCCTGATATTTCCTCGCGTAACACCGTAAACAACGGCGCGGTCAGGTGGATGAGCCACGAAAGCGAAAACAACAGTCCCACCCGCATGACCAAGGCGATCAGCAGCCCGACTCGCCGGGCTTTCGCTTGTTGGTGCTGGGGCAGCTTCCCCGACAAGATGGAAATAAACACGATATTGTCGATGCCCAGCACGATCTCCAGCACCGTCAGCGTGCCCAGGGCAATCCAGGTCTGCGGATCCGCGATCCAATCCATGCCAATTTTCCCCAAAGATCCAAGAAAGGTCTCTCTTGCTGGATAATTGCCAGCAACCCGGTTGCCTATTCATGGTAGCCGGTCGCACCCATCCGTGGCAGGGCCGCGCGGGCTTGCGATAAAATCTTAATCGTAAGAACGGGAAGGCCGAACGGAGTCAATGAATACGTGCCCTAGACTCCACCATCGACTCCAAAGCCAGCCAACCGCGACATTGGGCAGGCGTCTGTTCGGTCGGTTTGCCTTGTGCCAGGCGGTGCCGCATGGCTCGCAGCCGCCGCCGCGCACTGCGCGGCAAATGCACGTTTTGGTTAACTACCAGGCCCGTCACCATCTGCCGTTGATGCCGCCGCAGAATTCGGGTTTTTTCGTGGCACGGTTCGTATCCGTGCGCCTTGAGAACCCGGCGAACGACTTGCACCAGGCCGCGGATTCTCTTGGGGTAATCCTTGGGGAACGAAAAGGTCATGTCGTCGGCGTAGCGCGTGTAGCTGCCTTTCCGGCGGCGGGCATAGGCCGCCAACTGCACGTCCAGATAGTAATTCACCAGATTACTCAGTCGCGGGCTGGTCGGCGCGCCTTGCGGCAGGCCGCCATCCAGGCAAACAATTTGCGCCAGCAATCGCGCGGCGGCCGCGCTCCAACCGATCCGGCGAAAGTACAACTCCACCCGCCGGGCGGTGGTGCTGGTGAAAAAGTCACGAACGTCCATCTTGACAACCACGCACTGCCCGGCGTGCGGCTGGGCATTCTCGACAATCGACTTGCCCCGTTCAAAGCCGCAAGCAGCCGGATATGCACGCAAGCCGTACAGCAGCCGGTGCAAGACGGCCCGTTGCAACTTCTTGGTGCGGTCGTCGGGCGCGTGGATCGTCCTCTGGCCGCCGCGGCGTTTGGCCAGCTTGAATGCCCGATAGCCCGGCCGAAAATCTTGCAGTTCGCGAAGATCGACTTGCAGCAACCGCGCCAGCCGTTGGATGCCGCGCCCCCAACCCAACTTGGCCCGCAGCCAATGCCAGGGATGGCGGCCAAAGCGGACCCGATACTGCCAGTCTAGCCACGACACGGCTGCTAGCAAGAACACCAAGCCGACCGGCAACAGGCAGGCGACGAGTCCGATGATCCGCACTGCCCAGTTGGCAAATAGCATGGTGCCGGGCGGCCTTGTGGGACGATGGAAAAAACAGACGCGTCGCGAATCGTTGAGGAAATCGCGACGCGCCGGCCTTGCTGGGCCAGTACGCGGCGTGCGCGCCGCGGATCTGGCGCGCGGAAGTCTTTGTGGAGGCGTTCGACCGCCCAGCCGACGAAACATCGGCCTGTGTTTCCACCGCCAAGGCGTCCGCAGTTTGGCTACCGCTTCGCCAGCTGTCAAGAATTTCTACTCGCCCCCCACGGCCTTGGCCGACGCATGAATCTGCCGCATGATCGTCTCTTCGATCTCGGGTCCCCAGGTGGTCGGCTGGCCGTAGATGGTCATCGAACTGGCTCCTTCGTAGCCACCTTCGCCCAGCACGCGACGCGACGGAATGTAGGCCATGACGTCGTTGCTGTAGCCGGCAATCCAGGTGCGGGTGCCCAGCTCGGCCTTGATCCGCAGCGCGTAGTCGATCACTACTTCTCCACCCAACGATATAAACAGCGGGCCATCCCCCAACTTCCAGGCTTGCACCGGGTAGGGATAGGTGGGGCTGAGCGGCTGGCCGCCGTCGATCTGCGCTAACAACCGCTTGGAACGGCTGGCGGCGTATACATCCTTGGACTCCGTCTCTTTCTCCAACTGCTCGCGCGTGGGAAGCTGCGCGAAGGGGGCGGGTACTTCCGCGTAGTCGGCCGCCAGATTGCCGGCGATGGGTGCTAGCGGGCCGTCCAGCACCGTTTCCACCACTTCGGCCAGACGATGCCCGTACTCGGCGGCGAGCTCCACGGTTCGCCGCGGCAACGGGTTTTGATCGGCTCCGCACCCGGCCCAAAACAGGGCGATGGCACCGGGATGGTTTTGTTCCAGCAGCATCTGCGCGAAGCCGGGCCAATCGCCCGACCACTGGTAGAAAGACAGCACCGTGGCATGGCAAGCGTAGCCAAACAGCACGGCACGCAGTTCTCCGTCGGCACCGGTCACGCGCAACACCGGGGCGGCATGATCGACCGGCCCCTTGAGCTGGCCCGCCTCGCGCAGCATGGGGACATTCGCTTCAACATTGTTGCGGCGATTGACGGCAAAAGTGGCCTTCCCTTGTCCCCAGGCCAGCTCGCAAGGGGCCAAGGCCTCAATGGCCTGCCCGACCACGTCGATCATGTTTTGCCGGAGCGTTACCGCGTAGTCATCGACCAGCTTTTGCTGAGTTTCGTCTAGGAAGTACATGGCCGCCAGATTGCCCCCCACAACCGGCCCGGTATGCGTGTGCGAACAATTCAACAGAATCCGCCGCCGTTCCAGGCCGTACTTTTTCTCAATTTCCTGGCAGACAGCCTGCGACAGCGGACGGTCGATGCCGCACAGGTCCAGAGTGACGATGGCCGCCCGGCCGCCGGCCGGGTCTTCCAGCAGCAGGCACTTAACCCACAAGTCGGTCAGCTTCCCCTCGGCCACATGGTCGCGTCCGCCATAGCCCGACATCCACATCGGCGTTTGCGGCGTGATGTTGACCTTGGCCGCGCCAGCTTTCCAACCAGCGGCCTGGGTGGTTGAGCAGAGACACAGCGCAAGGTGAAAAAGAAACAGACGTGTGATACGGTTTGGCATGGTGTGGGTGGGTTCAGGTTACTTAATCGTCAACAAATACGCGATCAAATCGGCCATGCCTTGCTTGTCGAGTTGCTTCTCCACGCCTTCGGGCATTAGCGATTGGCGGGTGCTTTCCAGCGTGTCGAGGTCAATTCGCAAGACCGTGTCGTTGGCCGACTCGGCCCGCTTGAGGGTGACGCTGGTGGCTGTCTCGGCCGAGATCATCCCGGTCAAGCTGCGGCCATCGTTGGTGACGGCCACGTAATTGACGAACTGCGGGTTGACCTCGCGGTTGGGGTCGAGCACGTTCAGCAAGATCGCCTCGGCCCCGCGGTTTTGAAGCGTGGCCAGGTTCGGGCCAATCTCGTGCCCCACGCCATCCAGCTTGTGGCAAGCCGCGCAGATCTTCTTGAAGGCCGCCTTGCCGCGCACCACGTCCCCTTCCATCTCCAGCGCCGGCCGATAAGCCACGACAATGTCTTGCCGCTTGCCGAGTTGTACGTCGGAGAACAGCTTGCCGGCGCGCTCCTTGATCTGGGCATCCGACGATGCCAGCAGCAGCTTGATCCGGGCCGGTTCCAGTTCGGTATTGGCGACCTCGCCCGACTCGACCGCATCCAGCAGCGCGGCGATTCGCTGGGGCCGGGCGAAAATGGCCTCGGTAGCCGCCGACCGTAACTGCGGGCTGTAACCGCGCCAGGCGGAGAGCAGCATCGAACCAACCGCATCCTCGTTGAACTTGTCCAGCGTTTGCAGGGCCGCCAGTTGCAAGGCTTGCGGCTGTTTGTTGTCCAAAAGGGCGGCCAATATTTCCTGAACTTCGCCGAAGCGGTCGAGCTTGAGCGTGCGAATTCCCTCTACCCGTTGCTCCAGCGGGGCATTGTCATTGGCGGCCAGCCCGCGGGCTTCGCCCAACAGGTCATCCAACAATTTGCCGGCCCGCGAGGCATCGGTAGCGGCCAAGGTCTCGCGGAGCGGGGCACCGGCCTTGGCCAGCCCTTCGCCCAAGGCCCGCACCAGGGCGAACGACAGGTCGTGTTCCTCGCTGGTAAAACCTTGTAGCGCCGCGACGACCGCCGCCACGTCGGGCTTGCGGTTCTGCGTGCCGATGAGATTGACCAGGACTTCCAGAAACTGCCGCCCGTCGGCGGTGACACGGAATTTGTTATCGCCCGCCAGTTCCGCGAACAGGTCGCCGGCCCCTTGGCCCAGCGAGCTAAGAATCGCCAGGCGGATCCAGCGGTCGGCACCGTCGCGCTGGGCAATTTGCGATAAGCCCGCGATGCGCTTGTCTCCCGCGAATTCTCCCAGTGTGAACGCCAACTGGTAACGCACCAAAGGCGCGTCATCGTTTGCCAGTGGCATTAGTGCGGCCAGCAGCTTTTCGCTGGCGTCTCCCTGGGCGAACTGCTCACTCAACCGCGCGGCATGTTGGCGCACACCCGGATGTTCGTCGCTTAACCTCGGCAAGACATCTTCCACCCGCAAGGCCGACATGCCATCCAAGACGTACATGGCGTGCATCCGGCCAAGTGACGATTTCGACTCCGCCGCCAACTTGCGCAGTGGTCCGATAGCCGCCTTGTCTTGCCGTTCCCACAGCACGCGGGCGGCCGTGTCGCGGTGCCATCCGTTAGGGTGGGCCAGCGCGGCGACGAGTTCCGCCGTGGGGGCCGTGTCGAACTTGGGCAAAGCCCTCTGCTGATAGCCGTCCGGCACGATCCGATAAATCCGCCCCATGCCACGGCCACTGGTCAGATCGAGATGTTTCTTGATCGGCGGCGGCAGGCTGGCTGGGTGTTCGATGACTTCGCGATAGACATCCAAGACGTACAGGTTGCCATCGGGGGCGTTGGAATATTGGCAGGGGCGGAACCAGATATCGGAAGAAGCCAAAAACTCCACCCCTTCATCGGCCCGATTGGCGACCAGTTCCACCCCCTTGGGCGTGAGCGATTTACGATGCACGATATTGCTGCCGACATCCCCCACGAAAACCTGTCCGCGATACTCGGCCGGCCAGGCATCACCGCGATAAATGGTGCCGCCTGTGGCTCCCGTGAAATAGCCGGCCGCGCGGCCGCCACCCTCTACAATGCCAGGCACCTTGCCTGACATCCGCAGCCGCGTGCGGACAATTCTCCACGGCTCGACCGGACTGATACGAAATACCTCGGCCTGCGGGCCGTCGGCGGCGATGCTGATCCGCGGGCCGGGGGCCGTCAATTGGGGATTGCGGGCCACGTAACGGTCTTCGTACATCGAAAGTTGGATATGGTCGCTATTGCTGCTGAGGAATTTGCGGCCCCAATCGTCAAAACTCATGCCATGTTGGGCACCGCCGCTGACTGCCTCGAACTTGAGCGTCTTAGGGTCGAAAGCAAAGTCGCGGCCGTTGATGTTCACCGGCGGTTCGTCGGGCTGGTCGGGTCGGGAGATCAATCCCCCCACGCTGCTGCCCGCCCCGTGAATGCGGTTGTCTAGCCCCCAATGAAACGAATTGAACAGGCCTTGCACATTGTGGCGGCTAAATCCGGTGAAGACGATGCGTTGCTCGTCGGCCTTGCCGTCGCCATCCGTATCCTTGGCGTAATAAATGTGCGGAGCCGCGCCGATGAACACGCCGCCGTCGTAGCAGGTGATGGCCGTGGGCCAAGAGAGTGTTTCGGCAAACACGGTTGCTTTGTCAAACTTGCCATCCTCGTCGGTGTCTTCCAGCAACCGCACCAGGCCCAGGTTGGCCTTGTCGTCCTCCGAGTAGTCGATCATCTCGGCCACGTACAACCGCCCGCGGGCGTCAAACGACATCGCCACGGGGTCTGTCACCAACGGCTCGGCAGCGGCCTGTTCCAGCGTAAAGCCAGAGTGGAGTTGAAAGGTGGAGAGAGCATCGGCCGGGGCGTGCGGGGGAATCCGCGGCAATTCGTCGGAAAAATCTTCCTCATCGGCCGCTGGCGAATGATTGGCCAGACCCAGACCGAGCAACGCGGTGCAAACCAACAAAGACCACAGGGCAAGATGGCGATACATGAACGTGTGACATCCGGAATAATGGAATGAGGAAACTAAGCAGCATCGCCGCAACGGCGGTGCAAATCGTCTTAGGCCTGTTGAAAGCGTGGGGCTGAAAAAGCCAACGGACGCCACAACACAAGGTGGGCTACATTATTAACCGGACTTGATCGTAGTCGAGTCCCGCCCGCCGCTCAACTATCCGACAGGCCGGCGGCCGGGGAAGCCATGGCCCGTTTCTCTCTTGCTTCATTTTCCACGATCGCTTAAGCATTTGCTTCCACGCGTTGATCGGCGGGCCGCCCAGGGAGGGAGCGAACGATGGCGATAGCATTGCTAGCATATATTGATCCCGGTTCGGGCACGTTGCTGTTGCAAGCAGCGGTGGCCGCCATCTTGTCGGGGGCGATTTCGTTTCGGCGGCAGTTGTGGAACCTGGGTACCTGGCCGTGGCGTCGTTGGCGATCCGCCCCGCGCGATTGAGCGAGCGCCGCATGGCCGTCGTCACCCCATCCCATAGCCAGCGCGATCCGGCGTCTTTTCGCGATCCAGCGGGATTCGTCTTCCGCCGGCAGGGAAGGGTGTTTCGCGCGATCGACGCCGAATGCCGGCAAACGTTGGGCGATCTTTTCGATCGCGGGCTGGCTGCGCGGTTGATCGAACGGCGCTGGCTGGTTCGCACCGACATCGTGAGCGAGCCGGCATTGTTGGCGGAACTGCGCGGCGAACACCCCAGGCACCGCGACTTTCTCGAACACGCGGCCATCGAGCCAATCTCCTACCCTTACGAGTGGTCGTCCACCATGCTGGCCGATGCGGCCCTGCTGACTCTCGACCTGCAAACAGAACTGCTGGCCGACGGCTTTTGCCTGAAGGATGCCTCGGCCTACAACGTGCAATTCATGCATGGCCGGCCGGCCTTCATCGACTGGCCAAGCATCGTCCGCGACCAGCGACAGTCTGTTTGGCCGGCGCTGGGGCAGTTCCTGCCGATGTTCCTCTACCCCCTGCTGATGCACCACATGCGTGGCTGGGATTTGCGTTCGTGCTTTTTGGGTGCGCCAGCCGGCCGCTCGTTGGAACAAGTCGCCGCGGCGCTGAGCTGGGCCGCCCTCTGCCGGCCAAGCCTGTGGCTGGATGTCACGCTGCCGCTGCTGTTGGGCCATTGGGCCGAAAGCCGGCCCAATGCTTCGTTTGCCCAAACACCGCAAGCAAAGCAGGAGAACACCAACGATAGTTCCGCGGGCCAGCGCCTGCTGCTGGGCCGCTTGAGGCGCAAGATCGAGCGGTTGGCCGCTAAGGCCAAGCCGCGCGGTGCATGGCACCGCTATGGCGACAGCAACGGCTACGCCGAAACGGCCGATAAGGCCAAGCAACATTTTGTGGCCGAGGCACTGACGAAACTCTCCCCCCGTCGCGTCCTCGACTTGGGTTGCAACACCGGCGAGTTCAGCTATCTGGCGGCGGGCTGCGGTGCCGAGGTCATCGCGGCCGACGCAGACCACGACTCGGTCGATGCCCTCTACCGTAGGCTGCGGCAAACGCCGGCCGACATCACGCCGCTAGTCGTTGATCTCACCAACCCCAGCCCCGGCATGGGCTACCGAAATTGTGAAAGGCCCCCCTTCGCCTCCCGCGGACAGGCCGACTGCGTCCTGGCCCTGGCCCTGGTGCATCATCTGCATGTCCGCGGCAATCTAAGCTGGCAAGCCATTCGCGACCAATTGGCCGAACTGACCACGGACGTGCTGATCGTGGAACACATTCCGCCCGACGACCCCATGTTCCGCCGGCTGATCCGCTTCCGCGATCCGCCGCGCGAAGAGGGATCGCTCGCGCATTTCCGCGCGGTATTTCGCCAGAGGTTGCGATTTATTCGCGAGCAGCGACTGCCGGATTCGTTGCGGACGATGTTGTTGTTTAGGCGGGAGGAGTAGGAGTAGGAAGTTTTCAGTTTTCAGTTTTCAGTTTTCGGTGTTCGGTGTTCGGTGTTTGGCTTTTGGTAGTGCGACATGAGTGAACAGGTCCGGTTGCCCGTCGCGAATTTGCCTTGTGAAAGTGCGCCGGATTCACCGACCAAGCATGGTGCGAGCACGGTGCGGGCGACGATTCTTTATGATGCTGCCTCGGTTGGCTGGCTGGCCCGATGTTGGCGGGGGAGCGGGCCGTATTGGTTGGCGCTGGCGTTTCCCTGGTCGATGTGGCTGGCCAATTGGACGGAAGAGCCGGGCCTGGCCGATGTCGCGGTAACGATTGGCGGAAGTTTGTTGTGGGCCTGCCTGGTTAGTTTGCTGGCGCGATTGGTGGTGCAAGATCCCGTCCGCCGTCCGGTTATGGCGTCGCTGTTGGTCTTGGCCTGTTTAGGCTATGGACACATCTATGCGCTCCTGAATCCCCACGGGGTCTGGCATCGGTATTTGCTTCCATGCTGGTTGGCGGCGACCCTGTTCTCCGTGGCCGCCATCGGCAAGTTAAGGCCCAACCGGGCGGAATGGCTGTCTCGTTGGCTGCGAAACGCCGCCCTGCTGGCGATGTTGCTGCCGTTGTGGCACGTTGCGCCGTTATGGTGGAACGGCACCACCGGGGCCACACGCAACACCTTGCCGCTGGCCGCCGGTGCTGAACAGCCCGCCAATCAGCCCGACGTCTATTACTTGATTCTGGACGGCTACGCCCGCGGCGATGTGCTGCAACAAATGCACGGATTCAACAACGGCACGTTTTTGACGGCGCTGCGCGAGCGAGGCTTCTTCGTGGCCGACCAGGCCCAGGCCAACTATGCGCAGACGCGGCTTTCATTGCCGGCCTCGTTGGATATGGACTACTTGCCCAACTTGCCGGCCGACGACGCTTACGAGCCGCATCACACGCGCCTGCGAGCCATGCGAAAACAGGGCCAGGTGCTGGCGCGGTTTCGTCAGGCCGGTTATCGCTATCGGCATGTCGGCTCGGCCCATTACCGCCGATCACCCGACGCCGACGAGGAATTCTATCTGGGACGCGGCGACGGCAGCTACCGGGCCGCGTTTCTGGCGACGACGCTGTGGGGACCGATCTTGGACAAGCTGGGGACCGCAGCCCTGCACAATCCGGCCGACGTGCATGACTACCAGTTGGCGGCCATCGCCAGCCCCAAGTCGGCCGCTGCCCCCCTGTTTACGTTCGCCCACATTTGCTGCCCACATCCGCCTTACGTGTACGGGCTAAACGGACGGCTGCCGCAGCCGATTGCCAACGACGACGCCAATAGCCGGCTGTATGTGGAGCAGATCGGCTATCTGAACCAGCAAGTGCTGGAATTGATCGACGCCATCGACCGCACCAGCGGCGGCAGCTCAGTCATCGTGCTGCAAGCCGACCACGGCAGCGCCATGTTGGGGATGGCCCGGCAACCATCGGCCGAGCAACTGACGGAAAGGATGTCGATCTTCAGCGCCTACCGTCTGCCGGCATCGGCAAGCGCACGGCCTTATCCCAGCATCACGCCAGTGAACAGTTTTCGCGTGATCTTTAATGGACTGTTCCACGACAATTGGCCGCTGCTTCCCGACAAATCGTTCTACTCCACCTACGATCGGCCTTTTGACTTTACCCGCGTGCCTTGATTGCCGTACCATAAGGAACGGTCAATTCCACAAGCACGGCGCGATGGGGTATCGATGAACGAAAACCCGTACCAATCTCCTCAGTCTTCGGATGCCAATCCGTTGCCGCGGGCGAAGCCCAACGAAGCCAGCGTCCTCTTGGAAATGGCCCGTGCGCAGCGCGGCTTAATGTGGACGGCGCTGGCAGTCATGGGGTCGAATTTCTTAACCAACATAGGCCCATTGGATCTGTCACAATCCGTCTTCCTGGCCGTTGCCGGTGCCTGGCTAGCGCTGGTGCTGGTCTTCGGCTACTTTGCTTTTCGACTCGCCAATGCCAGCTACGGAATATTGCCCGGTATTGTTTTTGCCCTAATTACCATGGCGCCTTGCGTGGGGCTTTTGGCCGTGCTGATTATCAATGGGCAGACACAAGACCGATTGCGCAAAGCGGGTGTCAAAGTCGGGTTCATGGGGGCCACTCAATTGCAAATCGATGAACTCGTCGCCGCCGCGGAAGGCTCCTGAAGAATTGCCTTTGCCATGCGTGCCAGCTTCGACAGCACGGCCTTCAAGATCGGCGGATATTGCCGGTTATGCTGATTTTACCGGCTGCCAATGGTCGATGATGTTGGGCGTGTCTCTCTGTCCGTATGGGGAAGGAGCCCGTCTCCGTGGAGTTGTCGGTTCTGACAATTCGATTCGCCCTGTGCCGCTGGTGCCTGGCCGCGATCTTGGGCGGCCTGCTGGGACCGCAAATCGGTTGCTCCATCCACCATTCCGGAAACACGACGGTGCTGGACTTAGGCTGCCAGCATCGTGGCTGCCAGGAAACGGGTTGCTTAACTTGCGCGGGCCGCTGCCACGTCCAAGAGGGCTACACGGAAGTTGATGCACGCCAATCCGATGGTCAGCCATCATGGGCATTTGAGCACGAAAACGCTTGCGAAGGCGAAAGCGAATATGAAGTTGGCTACCATGCCAACGATGAACGATTCGTGGCCCAGGGGCCGATTGCCCGCGCGCTAGCAACGCCAACGATCGGGCCGGCGGTGCAGGCCGCCCTGTTCGAAGATACTCCGGAAGTCGTTCGACCTCCCCTCCCTCAGGTTAAACGCTACGGGCCACGTTTCGTGCCCGTCCCCACATTGCCCGTGTTTGGGCCTGGGACCGAGCCACCCTCTAACCAATACATGGCACCGCCTCCTGTCGATCCTGGCCCGGAGCCGCTGCAAGAGATGCCCCCTCCGCTGGATCAGATGCCTCCGCCGCGGCCTTATCCCATGGACGGAAACTCCACCCAGCAACCGCAGCCACGCCAACTGCTGGCCGAACCCGCCCGCCTTGCGGCCCCCGCGGCGACTAGGCCGTGGACATTTCAGCCCGGCCGGACTTTGCCCCCGGTACCACCACCGACGGCCCGCCGCATTGTGCCAATCGAGACAGGCCCGCGCGCGGCGGCACCGCGGCAAGCCATCCCTGACTATGATCGGCTGATCCGCTAGCAAGATGCGCCAGGCCCTAATGGCCGGGCTGGGGTGCGAATCCAGCGGCGGGTGGGGCTACTGCGGCGGGCTGCGGTTCGGCAATGCCTGACATCTCGGCGTAAGCCGTGCCCCACAGCACAAGCTGGTACGGCAATAGCGGAATCAGGCCCAGCCCCAGCGTGAGCATGCTGAGTTGGCCGAGCATTCCCGAGGCGAGATACAGCAAGAAGACCTTGCCAAGATTGCCCGCGCAGAGTGCCTGCGATATGCCGATGCCGTCGCCCGCCGTGCCATTCTTGTCAACGATGGCAAACGAGAAAAACGACGACTTCAGTATCAGCAAGAAGGACACTACATACAGCACGCCCGTCAGCGCCAGGCCTCCCATCGCCGTATATCTTACGACTTGCAGCCGGATATCCGCATCAGGAATCGTCTTGGCTTCCACGATGATGGCGACAATCGTCAAGATGTACGGCACGAAGGGAATCAAGCCGAACAACATGCAATAAATCATTCCTCCCCACGTCGACAGCATGTTGCTTCCAGCGCGAAACAAATCGAGGAATTCCATCTCCTTCCCCTTGATGCGGCCCAGCACATAGTTCGTCGTGCCGGCCATCATCCAAGCGACGAGCGCTCCAGGGACAAGAAACATCAAGATAAACATCAAGAATGCCACGATGATCGCCACCATGAATCGGGGCAGGGCGTCTCCAATCAGGGCCGCCAGTACGCCCACCAGCAATAAGAGCGGCAAGGTCAACAGAACGGCCGGAATGACGGAGAGAAAAAATCCTGTCCAGGTGACGCCCATCAACCGGCCCCAGTCCTCCTTGAATACGCGCCAACTTCGCGAAAAGGTCTTGCCCAAGTCGAGCGGACGCGAATCGGCCTTTTTGAGGCCCTTCCGCTGCATCTCGATGGCCTTCAATTTGGGAGCCAGATACGCGGCGCGGGACTTTTCTAGTTCTTGTTCCCGCAGTTCGTCTTCCTCGGCTTTGATCTGCGCCTTCACTTGCCGGCCAATCTCTTCGTTGATCAAGTCGGCCACGCCACCAAACGCCGCCTGCTGTGGCGGCTGTTGAAATCCCCCCGGTGCCATGCCTGGCTGGCCCATACCCTGTGCGGGCCGCGCCGGCTGCGGCGGACTCCCTTTTGGCTGGGATGGTTTGCCTTGTGGCGTTGCCGCCCCTTGTGCCGGCGCACCACCACCCGGCACGGCCAATGGCTGGCCGCAACCGGGGCACTTTACCCGCTTTCCGGCCAAATGGTCGGGGGCGTTGATTACCTTGCCGCAGGAGCAAGCGGTACGGATGGGCATGGCTGGATTGAGGGAAGTGTTCGGTGTTCGGTCTTCGGAAAGAAGCGGAGAAGCTGTCAACGATCAGCGGCAATGCAACAAGCTGATGGCTGATAGCTTCTCCGCTGATGGCTTGCTTATTTTTTCTCCCAATCGGCCCAATCCAGGCCGATGTCGAGCCAGATTGCGCCGTGGGTTAGTGCGCCGGTGCTGATCCGTTCCACGCCGGTGCGCGCGATTTCGCCTACGCTGGCCAGGTTGACGCCACCCGACGCTTCCAGCTCCACGGGGACCGCGAGCGCGTTGCGGCGTTCGACGGCCGTGCGAAGTTGGGCCGGGGACATGTTATCCAGCAGGACAATGTCGGGCTCCGCCGGCAGCACTTGCTCTAATTGTTCTAGTGTATCGACTTCGATCTCCACGATCATCTCCTTTCGCGGGTCGTTGTCGGGCAAACCAAGCAAAAACTGACGCACCCGCTGCACGACTTGTCCGGTCGTGGGGGGCGGTACATCGAGTCCATCCACGCCAACTTGCGATAACAGGGCCAGGTGGTTGTCCTTAATCAGCACCGCATCGTACAAGCCAAGGCGATGGTTGTGCCCGCCGCCCATGCGGACGGCATATTTCTCCAGCCGCCGCCAGCCGGGGATGGTCTTGCGAGTGTCGTAGATTCTGGCGGTGGTGCCCGACACGGCATCGACAAACCGCCTCGTCTGCGTGGCAATGCCGCACAGCCGGCCCAAGGCATTCAGAATCAATCGTTCGGCGGTGAGCAAGCTACGGGCACTACCGCTGATATGGGCGATAACCTCGCCCGCCAAAACGGCCTGGCCATCTTGCGCAATGGGCGAAAAAGTGGCTGCCTGGTCGATCTCGGCCAGCGCCTGTTGCGCGGCGGGCAGGCCAGCCACCACGCCCGGCTGCCGTGCCACGACGGCGGCCTTTCCGCGAGCGGCTTCGCTGGCCAGCAACACCGTGGTCCAATCGTACCCGCGGTCCAAGTCCTCGCGAATGGCCAAGCGGATCAGCTCGCGCCAGTCCTCGGCCAACGGCTCATCCCATTCAATCTGTCGAAAATCCTTGTTCAAAGCGCTGGCATCCGGAAACGCGGGCAATTAGTCGGCGATTAGCAAGGTTGAATGTCGATCGTAGGCAGCGCCGCGGGGCCGGTCAACCCTGGCTGGCGAACGCCCCACGAGAGGAGTAGAGTAGAGAGATTCGTTTTGAACGACAATCAATTCTTGTGGCACGCTAGGCCCCGCCTGCATGACGAGTACGCCAGTCAGCTTGTTAGATCGCTTGCGCAAAGGGGTAGACCACGCCGCCTGGTCGCGGTTTGTCGATTTGTATTCGCCGCTGGTATTTGCCTGGGCGCGGCAAATGGGGCTGCAACCGGCCGACGCGGCCGATCTCGCGCAAGACGTGTTCACCTTGCTCATTCAAAAGTTGCCGGAGTTCATGTATCAGCAAGGAGGCAGTTTTCGCGGCTGGCTCAAAACCGTCACGCTCAACAAATGGCGCGAACGCTGCCGCCAGGCCGCCGCGCGGCACGAAAACGGCCAGCCCCCGCCCGACGTCGCGGACGAAGCATCGGCCGAACTGTGGGAGGCCGAGTTCCGCCAGCAGCTTGCCGGGCGGGCGTTGGCATTGATGCGGCAAGACTTTGCTCCGCAAACCTGGCAGGCCTGCTGGGCGCTGGCGGTCGAAGGCCGTCCCGCCGCCGAGGTCGCGGCCCAGCTTGGGGTGAGCGTGGGAACCGTCTACGCCGCCAAATGCCGCGTGCTGGCCCGCCTGCGGCAAGAGTTGGCCGGCATGTGGGATTAAACGTGGGCCAGACACGACGTGGACCTCAGTCCAAGAAATTCTTAAACTTTCCTGCAAGGTTTTCGCTTCGGGCGCATATTAAGGGGAGATTACGTCCGTTCTGGCCCGGTTTGTCGGCTCGATCGCGGCCTATTTCGTCCTTCGACAGGCGTTTGCCATGAAATCCGTCGCGACTTGTCCCAGCCAGCAAGATTTGCAGCAACTGGCTCAAGGCTCTTTCCCCCTGGCGCAAGTGGAACAGCTTGCATTGCACCTGGAACAATGCGAAACGTGCGCGCAAACACTAGCTGGACTGCCGGTCGACGACACGCTGGTGGAAGTTCTTCGCCAACAAGCGGCCCGGCATAATCAACCGCTCGATCCGGCGCTGGCCAGCCTGACGCAGCGGTTGCGCGATCTGCGGCCCAACTCCGGCAGCACCAGCGAGACGATCGCGCCCGAGACCAATGTCGTCCTTAAGGCAGACCCGCCATCGGTTCAAAAGGCCGAGCAAGCGACGGAACAGTACGATTTTCTCTCGCCGCCCGAGCAACCCGACGAGATCGGCCGGTTGGGCCCGTATCGCGTTCTCAAAGTCCTGGGAAAAGGGGGCATGGGAATGGTCTTCAAGGCCGAAGACCCCCATCTGAGCCGCATGTGCGCGCTGAAGACCATGCTGCCCGCCATGGCCAGCCGGCCGGAGATGAAAAAGCGGTTCTTGCTGGAGGCCCGCGCCGCCGCCCAACTGGAACACGACAACATCATCCCCATCTACCAGGTGGCCGAGGACCGTGGCGTGCCGTACATCGCCATGCCGTTCCTCAAAGGGGCCTCGCTGGAAGACTACCTCAAACAGAAGCAAAAAGACCCCCAGAACCCGCTCTTGTCGGTGCCGCAAATCCTCAAATTGGCCCGCGAGATTGCCCGCGGGCTGGCCGCCGCCCACGACAAGGGGATGATCCACCGCGACATCAAGCCAGCCAACATTTGGCTGGACGGCTCGGCCGGCGGCCGGGTGAAAATCTTGGACTTTGGCCTGGCCCGGCTGACGCAAACGGCCGGCGAGCAAAACCTGACGCAGTCGGGGGCCATCATGGGCACCCCCAGTTACATGGCCCCGGAACAAGCCCGCGCGGAACAACTTGACGGGCGGGCCGACCTGTTCAGCCTGGGGGTAATTTTATACCGCCTCTGCACGGGCGAACTCCCCTTCAAGGGAAGCGACCCGATCAGCACGCTGATGGCCCTGGCCACACACGACCCTGCTCCGCCCGCCAGCCTTAACCCGACGATTCCGGCAGCGCTGTCCGACTTAGTGATGCGCCTGCTGGCCAAGGACGCCGCGAGTAGAACCTCCTCGGCCGCCCAGGTGTTGAAGGAACTACAACAGGTGGCCGGCAACCTCCAAACCGCCGAGCCGCCAGCATCGGCGGTATCGTCGGCCTCCTTGACGGCATCCCCTTCCTCTCCGTCGTTGGCCGCGGCGACCATTGCTGCCGAAGAAAAGGCCGATTCGCGCGCGGCGACGTTGGCCCGAGACAGCATCGCGGGCGGCGTTCGCTTACGGCCGCCGTTCCATCGCCGGCCAAGCGGAATTGCCGCAATGGCGGGCGGGCTCTTGGCCATCGTGGCCGGAATTGTCTTTTACCTGCAAACTCGAAACGGCACGATCAAGGTCGAAATCGACGATCCCCAGATCGAAGTCACCCTCAAGGGAACGGAACTCAAGTTCACGCAAGCCGACAGCCAGCCCATCACCATCAAGCCCAGCGAAGCCGGCCAGGAGCGGGTCTTCATCGTCCGCCGAGGGGACGACTTTGAATTCTCCACCGACAAGCTTGTGCTGAAAAAAGGGGACAAAGTCACCCTGAAGGTCGCGCTGCTGAACGGCATGGTGCGGGTAACAGCCAACAATGTGATGATTGGCGAGGGCGCATTGGGCGCGACGGAAGACGTTGCGTCGTCGAGCGTTGTGAAGGATTACGCCCTGGACTTCGATGGGAAATCGAATTGGGTGCGTATTCCCACGTTGTTCAGCGATGGCACGAAGCCCTTGACCTTAGAATGCTGGATGGACCCTCGGCAACTCAACGGAGATCGTCCAGCGCTTCGAATGGTGGGACAAAACCCCATCGGCATTCATATTGGCCAGACACACATCGTCTCGAATTGCTCGCAGAACGGGGCAGCGTTTGGCGTTCGATTCGCCACTTCACCGCGGAGCACCGGGCCGTATCATGCCGCGGTAGTCTGGGACGGCCAAGAATTGCGACTGTACATCGATGGCAAACGCTGTGGCGAATCGTATGACACCAAGGCCAAGCCGCACAGTCAACACATGACTTTACTGGGAGGAGCGCCGGCCCATCTGAACATATTCTCTGAGGTCAAAGACTACTTCGATGGTACACTCGACGAAATCCGTTTCTCGCGCGTCGCCCGCTACACCGACGACTTCACGCCTGAAAAGCGTTTCAAGCCCGATGCCGACACGATGGCGCTGTACCACTGCGATGACGGTGATGGCGATATTCTAACAGATGCCTCGGGCAACGAGCACCACGGCAAGATCCACGGCGCGAAATTCGTCAAGGTAGGATCCAACTCCGTTGACTTGCTGGCGCTCGTCGATCCGTATCGCGATGCCGTGGCGGGCAGTTGGCGTTTCGACGCGGCCCATCGGTTGCAACGCGGAGCGGCGAAGGCACCTGATGAATCCCGTCTGCAGATCCCCTATCTTCCGCCGGAAGAATACGATCTAAATCTGTCCATTGAAAAGGATGCAGCCGAAAGCAGTGCCTTCTGCATTGGGGCTGTTGGTGGCGGACGTCCGTTTTTGATCGTGCTGAATTGGGAGGGCTTTAACGGACTGCAATCCTTGGATGGCCTGCCCGCTAGGAATAATTCGGCCATGACGGAAGTCCCTGTTTTCGTCGGCAGCAAACCAACGGAGATTGAAGTCCGCGTCCGGCGCGGCGGTTTGACGGTCTTGGCCAACGGTCGCCAGGCGCTCCATTGGGATCAAGGCTTCGATCGCTTGCAAATGGAGCCGCACTGGCTTAACCCTAATCCCCGTGCCCTTTCCGTGGGTATGTTCCAGGGCAAGAGCGACTATCGCATCCGCGAAATGCGGCTGACGCCGCTCTCCGGGCCGGGCGAACTGTTGTATCCATCTCCGTCGGCCATCAAAACAGATGTGCGCGGCGAGCCGTCACCGGCCGAACCGGCACTGGCCATCGCCCCTTTCGACGCCGCCCAGGCCAAGGCCCATCAAGAAGCCTGGGCCAATTATCTGGGCGTGCCGGTGGAGTATACCAACAGTGTTGGCATGAAGTTCCGGCTGATCCCGCCGGGCGAATTCAACATGGGAAGCACTCCAGAAGAGGTCGATGCGGCTTTGAAGGCCGCGGGCCAAACTTTGTCGTGGTTTCGCGATAGCATTCTCAGTGAGAGCCCGAGGCACAAGGTGGTTCTCACGCGGCCGTTCTACCTGGGCATTTGCGAAGTGACGCAAGCGCAGTACGAGCAATTGGTGGCGAAGCATGTGTCAGCCTTTTCAGCCACGGGGGAAGAGAAGGTTGTCGTCGGTAATTTGGATACGCGAGATTTCCCGGTGGAGACGGTCAGTTGGAACGATGCCGTGGAGTTCTGCGTAAAGCTCAGTCAGCGCGAGCAACTGAATCCGTACTATACCCCGTCGGGTGAGACGTCTACGCTACGGACTGGGGCCGGCTACCGGCTGCCGAGCGAAGCGGAGTGGGAGTTTGCCTGCCGGGCAGGCACCACGACGCGCTTCTGCAGCGGCAACGGGGACGATGACCTGGCGCAGGTCGGCTGGTACGGGAACACCGCTGGGGGCAGAACCCACAACGTGGGAACACTCCGGCCGAACCAGTTCGGTATATACGACATGCACAGCAACGTCTGGGAGTGGGTGCAGGATAGTTGGCAGAATGATTTTTTCGACATATTCTCGGAAAAGGCCGCGGTCGATCCGGCCAACACAACACTTGGCGATCTGCGCGTAGTCCGAGGAGGCGATTGGGGGGGCGCGGCGACTGGTAGTCGGTCGGCGCATCGCCACGCCGACTCCAAGGGACGCCGTTGTAAGTTTTATGGCTTTCGGGTGTCGCTGCCAGTCGATGCCGTGAAAGCGGCGATCGCTGCGGGCCCGTCGCTGCCACCTCCGCCACTGACCGGTTCGTCGAGCGAAGCTCCTCCGCCGGCCATCGCCCCCTTCCACGCCGACCCAGCCGAGGCGCATCAAGAGGCCTGGGCCAACCACCTCGGCGTGCCGGTGGAGTTTACCAACAGCATCGGCATGAGGTTCCGGCTGATCCCTCCGGGTGAGTTCATGATGGGAAGTACTCCGGAGGAGATCGAGGATGCGGTCAAGTTCACTCGCGGCGACCCGCACTGGCAACGATGCATCAGAAGCGAAGCTCCGCTGCACAAGGTCATCTTGTCGCAGCCAATATACCTCTCCGTGTTTGAAGTGACGCAAGGCCAGTTCCAGCAGGTGCTATCTCGAAATCCATCCCATTTTTGCGCGAATGGTCCCGGCAAAGAAGCGGTCGCTGGCATGGACGCGGCGAAACATCCGGTAGAATCAGTGAGTTGGCATGACGCCGCGGAGTTTTGCGCGAATTTGAGCCAGCAAGAAAAGCTCGCGACGTTTTATTCCCGGTCTGACAGTTACTGGACCATGTCGCCGGGGACCGGATACCGCTTGCCAACGGAGGCCGAATGGGAATTCGCTTGCCGCGCGGGAGCAACAACCAGGGTTTGGAACGGCGACACGGATGACGGCTTGCCGTCAGTCGCATGGTTTAAGGCAAATAGCAGTGAGCGCACGCACGCGGTGGGTGAACTGGCCGCCAATCCGTTTGGCCTGTGCGACATGCACGGAAACGTCTGGGAATGGGTTCAAGACTCCTGGGATCCGGCGTACTACGCGCACTTCCAAGAAACGCCCGCCATCGACCCCGTTGGTCCAACGTTTCTTGGCCCCAAGCACATGGCGCGTGGGGGCGGCTGGACCACGCTTGCATCGGGCTGCAGATCGGCTGATCGCTACGCACGAGACCCAGTCACCTTTAGCCATTACCTTGGCTTCAGGGTTGCTCTGTCGGTCGATGCGGTGCGGGATGTATTCAATGCCAACGAAAACAGCCATCGCACGAAATGGCAAGGCTGGCCAGCAGGGGCCCCCAAAACAGCCATCGCCCCCTTTGACAACGCCCAAGCCAAAGCTCATCAAGAGGCCTGGGCTAAATATCTCGGTACGAGCGTCGAGACGACTAACAGCGTTGGCGCCAAGATGATCCTCATTCCGCCGGGTGAGTGCCTCACGGGTAGCAGCGACGAACAAATTGCCGCGGCTTTGAAGGCGGGGGAGGAACTCAATGTCGATGACGTGACAAAGAACCGCATCAAATATACCGAGCAGCCACAACGCAAGGCCGTTATCTCCAAGCCGTTCTTGATGACCGCTACCGAGGTCACGGTTGCGCAATTCCGGCGGTTCGTGGAAGCGAGCAAGTATGTCACCGAGGCGGAGCAATACGGCTTTGGCGACTCGGAGAGTAAGGATGCGAACGATGGAATCGCCGATAGTCGACGACCAGTCACTTGGCAAACTCCTCACACCACCGGCACCGAGGAGGAGCTGCCTGTGCGGCAAGTCAGTTGGAACGACGCCGTGGCCTATTGCCAATGGCTTTCCGCTCAGGAAGGGCAGCGATATCGATTGCCGTCAACAGCAGAGTGGGAATACGCCTGCCGGGGTGGGCAATCGACGCAGTATTACTTTGGGGATGACCCCTCCGAATTGCCAAAATATGGTTGGCACCACCCTGGTTCGGGCAGGCAAGTGCATCTGGTGGGCCAATTGCTGCCAAACCCATTTGGTCTGTTCGACATGCACGGTAATTTGCACGAGTGGTGCCAAGATGTGTTTGTCCAGAAAGAATACCCGGAGCCGACGACAAGGGATCCTAACGATTACCCCAATAAGGAACGTCGTGCCATTCGAGGAGGAAGTTACTACGGCAACGCTTTGGATTGCCGGATTGCTTCCGTAGCCGGTTCCTCCCCCTCGAAACGTTTTGGCTCTGGCGGCTTCCGCTATGTGCGAGAATTCGCCACCCCAGAGCAGTCGGCCGGCAACTTGCCAACACAAGCGCCGGCCGGCGTGCCGAAGTCCGCCATCGCCCCCTTCAACGCGGCCCAAGCCAAGGCCCATCAAGAAGCCTGGGCCAAACATTTGGGCGTGCCGGTGGAGTATACCAACAGCCTGGGAATGAAGTACGTGCTGATTCCGCCGGGCCAGTTCACGATGGGGAGTACTCCGGAGGAGATGGCCAAGGCGCTTACCGCTGCCGGGGCGGACATGTTTTGGCACGACCGCATCAAGAGCGAGGCCCCGCGCCGCCGGCAAGACGTGTCCCAAGCGTTTTACCTGGGCATCCATGAAGTCACGCAACGGCAGTTCGAAACGGTTGCCGGCCAAAATCCGTCGTACTTTTCGGCCAGTGGCGGGGGAAGCGCCGCCGTGTCAGGAAAGGACACCGGCAACCTGCCCGTCGATTCCGTGACTTGGAACGAGGCATTCAACTTTTGTGTCCAACTCAACAAGCGGGAAGGCTTGTTGAAAGGCACGCAGGCGTCACAAGTCCCCGCGGGCTATCGGCTTCCCTTGGAAGTTGAATGGGAATTCGCCTGTGGCGCGGGCACGGCCACGCGCTTTTGGCCGGGCGATGAGGAGCGGGAGTTGGCTTCGGCCGCCTGGTTCCACGCCAATCTGGCGGACGGTTCCAGGCCCGTCGGCGGACTGGCTGCCAATCCCTTTGGGCTGTTCGACATGCATGGCAATGTCACCGAGTGGTGCCAGGACGTGTGGGTACCTCCAAATGGGGGCGACGTAAACTCCCTGGAGCGCTCGCGCGTCTTGCGCGGCGGTGGATTTCACAATATTAGCGCCTATTGCCGGACTTCCGCCCGCGATGGGCGGCTAATGAAAAACAGGCGCAACCACATCGGATTCCGAACCGCGCTCACGGTCGATGCCGTGCGGGCGGCACTAGTTGCCCAACAAGGCAGCCATCGCGTGGAACCTTCGGCCTGGACAGGTTGGCCGGAAGGCAGCCCGCCCCCCGCCATCGCCCCTTTCGACGCCGACCAAGCCAAGGCCCATCAGGAGGCCTGGGCCAAACACCTGGGAGTGCCGGTGGAGATTACCAACAGTATTGGCATGAAATTCATGCTGATTCCACCGGGCGAATTCACGATGGGGAGCACAGCGGAGGAAATGGCGGATGCGATGCAAGCCGTTAAGCCAGCCGCGGATGTCAACAACAGCGACCACTGGCGGGTCTGCATCGACAGCGAAGGGCCGATGCACAAAGTTGTCCTCACCAAACCTTTTTATCTGGCCACTCGCGAGGCCACCCAGGCGCAGTACAAACAATTGATGGAGGCAACTCCCTCCCATTTCTCGGCCAGCGGCCAGGGCCAGGCGGCCATCGCCGGAACCGATACCGCCACCTTTCCGGTGGAACAAGTCAGTTGGAACGACGCGGCGGAGTTCTGTGCCAGGCTGAGCCAACTCGAGGGCCTGCATCCGCGTTATTCCCGCACGGGCGACACGGTAACGATCCAGGCTGGAACCGGCTACCGCCTGCCAACCGAAGCGGAGTGGGAGTTCGCCTGCCGGGCCGGAACAACGGCCAGGCATTGGACGGGCGACCGTGTCGAAGATCTGGCTTTGGCTGGTTGGTTCGGTGCCAATGCCCAGGGAAGGACCCATGCGGTCGGCGAGTTGAAGGCCAATCCCCTGGGCCTGTTCGACATGCACGGCAACGTCTGGGAGTGGGTGGAGGACACGTTTCAGCCAGACTACTACCAGCAATTCGCCGGCCAGCCCGCTATCGATCCGCCCGGGTCGCAAACCGACGGCACGCAACGCATTGCGCGCGGGGGCGGCTGGCTTTACGTCGCGGCATGCTGCCGTTCCTCGAATCGCGAGGCATTCACCTCCACGTTTCGCTACAACGACCTGGGATTTCGGGTGGCTCTGTCCGTGGAAGAAGCTCGGCAAGCCATGGGCGGCCAACCCTCCGCCGGGCAGACATCACTGGCCGATCCGGTTGAGGAGGGCCAACCGGCACCGCCCGAAGGCCAGGGGGTGGAAACCAATCCGACGGGGCCAGCGGACGATCTCGACGATGATGATGACGATGACGATGACGATGACAACTAGCCGCGAGCAGAGGTCAGTCCCGTGGCATGGCCCGAGAGCGGCCTGCGGCTCACCCATCGGCGCGGCCACATGGCGCTGCCGACCGGCCAATTCCGCCTACGCCGTTCAGGACGCATGGGCCGCCGATACGTCTACCTTGGTGCTATATGCCTTCCGCGCCGAAATTAAGGGCGAAGCGCAAGCCCTCTCCGGCGGCGGCCATCATAGCAAGATACATCAGGGAGAATGGTTTCGAGCGGACGCCGCGGATACCGGCCCCTGAGCCGTTGCCGCTCGGTTGCCGCTTACGTTAAACTAAAACCATGACCGCCGCGCAAAAACTTAACCTGGTCTCCGTCGAGGATTACCTGGCGGGCGAACTGACTTCGCCCGTCAAGCACGAGTACTTGGGCGGTGTGGTCTATGCCATGACGGGTGCGCGCAATGTCCATAATCTAATTGCGACCAACGCTACGGTCGGACTGGGAAGCCGCCTGCGGGGCGGCAAGTGCAAGGCCTACAATTCCGACACCAAGGTTCGCATTCGGCTGCCGGCCCAGTGGCGGTTTTACTACCCCGACGTGTCGGTGGTATGCCAGCCCAACCCGCCGGACGATTCGTTCCAAGATTCGCCCATCGCCATTTTTGAAGTCCTGTCGAAGTCCACGCGCCGCATCGACGAGGGGGAAAAAAAAGACTCCTACCTCACCATTCCCGCCCTCTGCGTCTACGCCTTGATCGAGCAAGAGACGGCCGCCGTGGTGGTGCACCGCCGCACCGAGCAAGGTTTTATTCGCGAGGTCTACGAAGGCCCAGACGCCATCTTGCCGCTGCCGGAGATTAAAACGGAATTGCCCCTGGCGGAAATCTACGACGGGGTAGCCTTCTCGCCCGAGCCGCAAGAAGAAGCATAGCGCAGATGCATGCCGCATCGCGAATTCCCGCGATAGGGCCTTGTGTGGGGCCGCCCGGGATAGCTGTTAGCGGAGAAGCAGTCAGCCGTCAGCTTGCACCAATTAGCCGTGGAAGGAACGGCGGGCGGCTGGGGCCGTTGCGAAGCGAATGGCCCAGCAAAGAGTCGCGCCCGCCTTCCGCCTTTCCTTCCCTGGCGGGTACGGGTCTAATCGACTTAGGCTCATCACGCGACTCGTTACCAAGGATCATCATGAAGGTTCCCGAATGGCTCCCCGAACCAAACCGGCCTCACAGAGCTGGCGGCGGGCACGGCAAGACGCCGGTCGAGCGATTGACCCGCCCTGTTGCCCGCTTCATGGAGATCGAAGCGGCGGGCGGCATTGTCTTGCTGGTCTGCACTTTGGCGGCTATCGCCATTGCCCAAACGGCAGCCAGGACGGAATTTGAGGCAATCTGGCAAATGCGCGTGGGTCTGGCTTTTGGCCCGCTGGAGTTGTTCAAGCCGTTGCGGCTGTGGATCAACGACGGGCTGATGACCATCTTCTTTTTCGTGGTCGGGCTGGAGATCAAGGCCGAGTTTGTGCGCGGCGAGCTGCGCGACCCACGTAAGGCCGCCGCCCCGGTGGCCGCGGCCCTGGGTGGCATGTTGGCGCCTGCGGCGATCTATTTAGCCCTACAGTGGAACCAGCCGGGCGAGCGCGGTTGGGCCATTCCCATGGCGACCGATATCGCGTTCGTGGTTGGGTTTATGGCACTGTTGGGCCGCCGGGTGCCGTTCAATCTGAAGATTCTGCTGCTGACGCTGGCCATCGTGGACGACCTGGGGGCCGTGCTGGTGATTGCCGCGGCCTATACCGATCAAATCGCGTTGGGCATGCTGGGGCTGTCGGTGGCCGGATTCGCCGTTGTCTTCTTGCTCAACAAGATTGGCGTGCGGGCCATCGGCGTGTATGTCGTGATTGGGGCCGGCATCTGGCTGGCATTTCTCAAGTCGGGCATTCATCCCACGGTAGCAGGCGTGTTGTTGGGCGTGATGACGCCAGCCAGCGCCTGGTTCGAGCGGCGCAGCCTGATGCGCGTCACCGCGGGTGTGGCCCGGCAATTGCAAATCGACGAGGAACAAGACGAGCCGGAACATCTCGACGACGCCGTGAGCGTGCTGGCAACCACGGCTCGCGAAACCGTCGCGCCGTTGGACCGGCTGCAAACGGCCCTGCACTCCTGGACGGCCTTCATCATTATGCCCCTGTTTGCGCTGGCCAACGCGGGCGTGGCGTTTCAGCCATCGCAACTGCAGGAACCCATCACTTGGTCGGTGGCCGCGGGGCTGGTGATTGGCAAGCCATTGGGCATCATGCTGTTGACTTGGCTGGCCGTGGCCGTGGGCCTGGCCCGATTGCCGGAAGGGGTGAGTTGGAAGGCGCTGTTTGGCGGGGCGGCGCTAGCCGGAATCGGCTTTACGATGTCGCTATTCATTGCCGGCTTGGCCCTTTCCGGCGATGCGCTTTCCGCCGGCAAACTGGGGACCATGATCGGTTCGGGCGCCAGCGCGGTGCTGGGCTGCGCGTGGCTGCTATATGCTGGCCGGCGTGGAGCAGCCTGAAAGGCCCCTACAGTTTCTTAATCCGCTCCACGATTTCTTGTTGCGTCAAGGCAGGTCCCACGGGCAGCAGCACGCAGCAGGCCTTGTCGCTGCAACAGTCAAGGATGATCTGCGTGTCGTTGGGGACGCGGAAGCCCTCAGGGCACGGATCGTGTCCGTGGATCAAGACCTTGGCCTTGGCCTTCTTGGCAAACGCCCGTGCATTGTCGGGGCGGTAGTCGCGGCCCCACAGCAGCCAGAACAGGTCGCTGTGCTCCTTCCAGTCCGAAGCATCTAGCGGCCGGTCGAACAGCGTATGGTCCCACCCTTCGGTATCGACATGCTCCGGCGCGGAGTGGCAGACCAACACGTCGCCGGGCAGCCGCACGCCCAACGGCAGGCTGCGCAAGAACGGGGCAAAGGATTCGCGGATCTTCTCGCCAGCCGGCCCGTAGGCCTCGGCCAGCCCCATGCGGAACATCAGGTTCAGCATCCGCTTCCCCTTGAGAATGGGGTACTCCGTCAACTCGGCCCATTCGTGGTTGGAGAGCAGGAAGTGGAACCTGTCGGGAAACTGTGCCTTGAGCTTGCAGACATCTTCCAGCATGGTGTGCGACATGCAACCCCCATTGTCGGGATAGGTTGGCCCACCGTGGCAAACCTCTTGCATCACCAAATGCCGGCGCGGGTGATGGGCCAAGTCAGCCTGTTTGAGGATCTGGTTGAAGTTGCGGCGATGGCCGTGCAAGTCGGCCGAGATTAGCACATCGTCGGCCAGTTCCGAGGTCAGTTCGATGACGTTCCCCTCACGGCCGGGGGTAGTTTCGTTTGCCTCGGCCGCGGCTTCCACGTTGGCCAAAACCTGCTCAATGTATTCAATCGACGCGACCATACTCATGCTCGTTTAATAGGCGATTCTTCGGCGACAGAGCCACCCGCGGCAAAGTTTTTGTTCCCACTACGTTGCTACCTTATTGTCCACACGGATACAATAGAGTTCACGTTGGTTTCGTTCGCGTTCGCCCGGCCAAAGCAGGAGACCGTTCGCCCTGGCGAATGGCTGACATGTCTACCGCGGACAGCAAATCCCATCTGGTCGTTGATCTGGGAGATTGGACTCCCCCCGGCAGGGCTGAGTCTGCGCCCGGAGGGGCCTCGCTGGCCAGCAGCATGGCCGACGAATCGGCCTCTTCACCGCCAGCCAAATCGGCGGCGGGCATAACCCCGGCAGCCAAGCCATCGTCGGGCAGGCCAATTGCCGGCAAGCTCTCGCGGCATCAAAGTGGGCCGATTTATCTGGACGGCGAGGTGCTGGCCTGTGCTTGTCCCGAGTGCGGGTCGCCGATGTCGATCCGGCTGTGGCTGATGCTGGCCGATTGCTGGCATTGCGGCACCAGTGTCGAACTGACGGAAGAACAAGAGCGCGAGGCCCAGCGCTTGCTGGCCGAAAAGCAGCAGTCCCCGCCAGCGAATCCGGCTGCCGGCCCCTGGGCCAGGCCGGTAGCTCGACCGGCGGCAGTTGTTCCGCCGCCAATTCCAATGGCTCCGCCGCCTCCGGCCAAGGCTCCGCCAGTTCCGCCCCCCGCGGTACCGTCGGTCGCGCCGCCTGCCGCGGCCGTGCCGCGCAAGGCTGCCCCCCCCGCACCCCCGCAACCAGCCCAAGCGCAACCAAAGACTGCTCCTCCCGCCGCCAAGACTTTGCCGCCGCCCCAGGCCTCGCCCGCGGCTAAGACTTTTGCCCAGGCACCGACGGTTGCACCACGTCGCACACCGGCGGCGGTCGCGGCGCAACGCATGCGCCGCCAGTTGGCCGAGCAACAGCAACATGGCTTTGTCCGCGTGTGGGCCAGCCACATCTTTCGCTCGTTGCCTTCCTGGTTGGCCAGCATGATCTTGCACATGGTGCTGTTGATTTTGTTGGCGATCTGGATGAATCCCCAGCGGGATGACGATCGCTTCATGATTTTGGCCACGCAGATTGGCCCGGAGGACACCCCCGGCGATATCGACGACATTGCCCGCTCGGACGACCCCGAGTCATTCCAAGACCCTGGCGACCTGACGCCGCACGATGTCGAAGCCAGCGAGGCCTTGAAGCAAGAGGGGACCATCGAGACCGACATCTTCAACCCGCTCCCCATGCTGAGCGAAACGCCCGACGCCCCACAATTCGACACACTGTTTGCTTCAGTGCCAATCTCGACGAGCGAGGGGCAAGGGTCGATCTACCTGGGCCGCGACCCCAAAGCCCGCGCCAATCTGGTGCAGTCATCGGGGGGAACGATTGCCAGCGAGGCTGCGGTGGCACGCGGGCTAGAGTGGCTAACGTGGCATCAAAACACGGATGGCAGTTGGAGCCTGGACCAATTCCACAAGGCGGGCAAATGCAATGGGCGTTGCTCCCACGCGGGCCAGCAGTGCGATACGGCGGGGACGGCGCTGGCCTTGCTGCCATTCTTGGGTGCCGGCCAAACGCACAAGCAAGGCAAATACACCAACGAAGTCCGCCAAGGGCTGGAATGGCTGGTGAAGCATCAAAAGGGAGACGGCAATTTGTGGAGCGGCGGCATGCAGCTCAGCCAGATGTACTCGCACGGGCAAGCCGCCATCGCCCTCAGCGAAGCCTACGCCTTGACCCAAGACTCTTACCTGCGCGTGCCGGCCCAAAAGTCGCTGGACTTTATCGTGGCGGCCCAGCACGAGGCGGGGGGCTGGCGGTACTATCCCAATACCGAGGGAGACACCAGCGTTCTCGGCTGGCAACTTATGGCCTTGCGCAGCGGGCATCTGGCGGGGCTGGAGGTTCCGCCTGAGGCGTTTGAACGGGCCACGAAATTCCTGAACAGCGTTCAAGACGACACGACGGGTGCCCGCTACAGCTATCAGCCGGGGCACGGGGCCAGTCCCACGATGACAGCCGAGGCCCTGCTTTGCCGGCAGTACGCCGGCTGGCCGCGAAATCACCCAGGGCTGACATCGGGCGTGCGCGATCTGATCGACAAGCATGCCCCGCGGGCGGGCCCATCGAACATGTACTATTGGTACTACGCCACGCAGGTCATGCATCACATGGGCGGACAGGCCTGGAAGGACTGGAACCCCGCCATGCGCGACTTGCTGATCAACACCCAAGAGTCCAAGGGGCACCAGGCCGGCAGTTGGCAGCCGACCGGCAACTTCGACCCCAGTGGCGGGCGGCTATACATGACCGCCTTGGCGGTCTGCACGCTGGAGGTCTACTACCGCCACCTGCCGCTGTATCAAGAGACGGCGCTGGAACTTGAGAAATAGCGGCCTAGTAGATGAACGTCACTCCGGCCCAAGGGCCGTGCAGGACGACGGTTCCCTGGTGGTTGACATTACCCGTCACGGCGGCTGGGTCTTCGTTGATGGAAAAGTCGAGCTGATCGCTGGCACGAGCCATGCCGCTCATCAGCAAGGCCCGGTATCCGGCCGAGAACCGCCAGTTGCCGTGGATCACCGTGGCCATCAGGTTGAAGTCAACCACGCCCATCAGCGCGGTGTCCGACTGGCCCCCTTGGGCAAAAGTGGCATTGTTGTTGATCAGCGTGGTGTCTTGCTCGACCCAGTTGACAAACATGCCCGACTTAAACGTTCCCCCCAACTCCAGCCAGTCCAGCACCAGGTAATGGGCCTCGGTGCCAATCTGCACGCCCAGCGCGTGGTTGGTGGCGTTGATATCGTAGCGGCCAATATCGCTATTAGGCGATCTGTCTTCCACCGAGAAATAATTGAACCGCTCGTGATAGTTTAAGTAGCGAATGCCGGCGATCAGCACAATCGGCTGCGTCAGATGGCGGCGCAAGTTGATTTCCACGTTGTGCGTTTGGGCAGACGTGTTGAAGCCTTGTTGGTAGGCGTTATTGAAGTCACCCAGAAACGCGCCAACGCGGGAAAAAGGCGTGAACAGGCTCTGGGTGGGGTCCGTGGTTACGGCACCCCCATTCCACTGTTGCAGTCCAAAGTACGAGATCTCAACCGCCGTGATGGGATCGCAATATTTGCCCAACGTCAACTCCACCCCTGGCTGCAGCGTGAAGTGGGACGAGTCCGTAAACAACCTGGCGCTCTCTCCACCCGGCGCGTGCTGAGACACAACTTGCTGTGCCGGGTTGGTATTGTGCAAGAACAGGGAGTTGGCGGTGAAGTAAAGATCGCCCTGCGCGCTGGCCCGGCTGGCGCTCATGATTGCCGCACAGCCCACGCACGCGGCCAAGAGGGCTCGTTGGAACCCGCGCCCGCGCACTGACGCTCTTCCCCTGACTTCCATGCCAGTCTCTCCTTGCTGTCTTCAGCCGACACACCGCGGATCGAATCCGCCAACCATGCTTGCGATCGGACTTTTTCGTGACAATCCTTTTGTCACTGCGGCAATCTCCGTCATCGGACAAACGTAATCCCAAGAACAACTTCACAAGCCGATCCCCCTCTAATGCGGCCAATCGTTCCACGCGACACCGCCCAAGAGGAAAAAACGACGCCTCAACCGCCAGAACCGCTACCGCCCGCATAATCGATACAACCCGGCTGGTATTTCGATTGTAACGGCGGAATTGGTCATGCCGTCTAAAACGCGGGCGACGGTCGTGACGATAGTTCCAACGGAACATACCCGGTCTTGGGAGTACGTTACGATGAAAAGCCGCTCGTTTGCCATGTTGCTGGCGTTGCTGTCCGTCACCGTGGCGGGGCCTTCGATTGCCGAATCTCCGCCGGTGCCTACGCCCGCGTTGCAACCCGCCCGGGCCGACTTCGACCGGTTTTTGCAAGACTTGCAAGATCGCCTGACCGCGACGAAGGCCGCTAACGACGAGGCGCTGGCCGCCGCGGCCAACCTGCCAGATGGTGAGCGACAATTGTCGCTGCTGGAGGCTGGCCGCCGCACGCGGCAAACCTTGGGCCATGTCCGACAGCAAGTCCGCGAGATTCCGCGGATCGAGTTGCTGCGATTGCGGCCACAAGCGGCCCAGGAAGTGGCCGCGATTATCGAGCAGATTGAGTCGGCCATCGAATCCTCTTCGCTACGGCCCGAGGCGTTGACGGAGGAGGCCAGGCGATCGCGGACGCGAGACTCGCAACCATCGAGTAGCACGATTACCTTTCGCTACCAATCGGACGATGAACAACCCGAAGACGAGGGGGGCGAGGAACCGGAAGACAGCGGCCATGAGGGCGAACCGGCTGACGCGACTGATCGCAAACTAACCCGTAACATCCAACAAGGCCAAGACTTGATTGAGCAAACTCAAGCCATGCTCAATCAGCTACGCAGGCTGCAAGATTTGCAAGTCGCGGTAGAACCTCGATTTATCGCCGTTACAGATGATTTCTATGATCGTCTTGGCGTAGACTTTAATCTCAACGCCAACAACAACGTGGACGGCCCAGTGGACTATGAGATTCGCGTCCAGGTCGATGGAATCGTCGTAACGGGCGGAGCCTTGAATCCCGGCTACGACGGTGGCGTAGGGACCAAGTGCTTCTTGGATATTCCGTTTGGCTATCTGCACGACCGGGTTGTGGTCAGCGGACAGATTGGTTTTCAACATCAGACGTGGTTCTCGCAAGGGATCAACGTCAACACACCGGGCCAGAACTTTGCCCTAAATGGCAATGGCAACGCCTACGGCGGAACACTGGGTCTCGGCTTTGAGACGGTCCCCGTCCGTGTTCACGGCCTGCCTGTCTTTCTGCTCGCCAGCGCTACGCTTGGCATGGGAGGAATGGAACAGGGCCTTACACCCAGCGCGTTCAATCCCGCCCTGCCGATCCTGACGGTGAATAGCAATAATCCGGCTGAGAATGCTTTTTATCTCAACGGTGTCTTCTCAGGGGGAATCGGCGTCCGTGGCCGTTTGGGAAGCCTGGAGTTGATCGGCAGCTTCCAAAATCAAGGAAGCGGCTTGCTGGTCAACAATTGGCGCGGCACCGGTTCGGCACAAGTTGGCCTGGCGATTACGACTGACATTGAAGCTTTCTTTCTCTTGGCCGCCCGTCGCGGGAATACAAGGTAAGGCCTTATGAATCCGCTCAAACTGAATTTATTCAATGGTGAATCTGAAACGGAAAACGAACTGGTCCAATGGAAGCACCCGCTGATTAAATGACGAGTGGCGTGTGGCTCTAGTGTGATGATGAACATCCGTATTGTCGCCATCGGTATTACGATGAAGCACCTTTCCAACAAGCCAACGTGCGGCCCAGGCGAAGGATGGCTTCGTCGATGTCGGACTCGCTAGTCAGCGCCCCCAGGCTAAACCGCAGGGAACTGCCCACGATTTCCGGCGGACAGCCCATCGCCAACAGCACGGGCGAAGGCTCGCTTGAACCACTGGCGCAGGCCGATCCGGTCGAACAGCAGACTCCGGCCAGGTCGAGTGCCATCAACAAGGCTTGCCTGTCGATACCGGGGAAGGCAACGTTGCTTGTGTGGGGCAACCGCGCCGCGCCCGCCCCGTTTACCACGGCGGACGGCCAGACGGAGACAACTCCGTTCTCAAACCGGTCGCGTAAGGCGGTCATGCGTGCCGTTCGGGCGAGACCTTCCTCCGCGCTATCGGCCAGCGCCGCGGCCAGGCCGGCCGCTAGTTCCGGCGATTCCGTGCCGGGCCGCAAACCGGCTTGCTGAAATCCGCCATGCAACATAGGTGCAATGGGCGTATTCGCCGACAGCAGCAGCCCGCCAATGCCGCGCGGCCCGTGTAACTTGTGGGCCGTGAAGGAGAGAGCATCGACGCCCAAAGCCAGAAAATCGACCGGCACTTTGCCGACGGCTTGCACGGCGTCGGCATGCAGGCAAATCCGGGTGCCAAACCGCGACTCGGCCGCGCGCACCGTGGCGGCAATTTCATGCAGCGGCTGCAGCACGCCGGTCTCGTTATTGCCCAGCATGACGCTGACCAGCCGTGTGCTGGGCGTCAGCAGCCCCTCAAACGCGGCCAATTGAATTACGCCGTTGGCATCGACGGGCAAGCGGGCGACCTCCCAGCCCCGCCGCGACAATTCATCCGCCGCGCCAATCACACTGGGGTGCTCGATGGAACTAATCACAATCCCTAAAGGTCCGGATTCTTCCGAGCGACGATGAACGGAGGAATTCTGCTCGGCCGCACGGGCCATGCCCAACAGGGCCAGGTTGTTGGCCTCGGTTCCGCCGCTGGTAAAAACTAGCTGGTCTTGTGGGCCGGCGCCCAGCAAGTGCATGATCTGTTCGCGGGTTTCTTCCACCACCAGCCGGGCTTGCCGGCCGGCGGCGTGCTGGCTGGCCGGATTGGCGAAGGCCCGTTGCTCGGCGTGGCGCATGGCTAACGCCGCCCGCGGCAGCAACGGCGTGGTGGCATTATGGTCGAGATACAACATCCGCGGCGGGGTAACCATGCACCCATTGTACGAACAACCGCGGCCGCCGGGGACTCGGTTGTATTGCAGACAGAACGAGTCCGTGTGCGGGTTGGTGTCATCGAAGCGAGGCATTCGAATGGATCGGCGAAGGAATCGCCTCCTACATACCGATCGGCGATGGGTCCGAATTGCTTCATGGCCGCGTTTCGGCGTGGGTTTTTCGTCCCGCCAGCAGCCAGGTCTGATTGCGGTGCAAGACCTCGATTTGTGGAGCAAAAAGCGCTTCCTCCGAGGCGGGGATTATCAGGTAGTCCCAAGTCTGTTTGAGCTGCTCCACATCAGCAAAGTCCGGCTTGTCAAACGAAGCAAAGAAGTCTTTCGCCGTTTGAACTCGCTGTTTTACCCGCGGCGTGTTGGCTCCATGTCCATAGTAGGGATCCAGTGCCGTATAGGTTGCCGACAGGTACGATAAGTCGAGATCGGGGCAGACCAGCAGGCCGCGCAAGCGGCGTCGTTGGGCCGCTTGCAAGATGTCGTATCCGTCTGGCGTGAGGTAATAGGCATGCTTGGCAAAGGCCGACTTCATGGCCACCCAGGCGGCATTGTCGCTACAAAACACCAGCGCCAGTCCGCCCAGCGCGGCCGCCAACGGCCAGCCCGCCAAGCGGGCTTGCAACCCGCGAATGGATTGCAGCAGCGATGGCCAGCCAATCAACAGCAGTGGCAGCCAGGTGTAGCCGCGCGTGAAGTGCAGGGGCTGGCGCGGTGCTAGAAATAGTTCGTGCTTGGAAAGCAGCAACGCCACGAGGAACGCCAACAGAAAAAAACAGGTCGATTCCGACAGATTTCGCCCGTCGCGCAGCAAGCGATGAATGGCCGGCGGCAAGACCAGCAGATGGGCCAGGATCAGTGCGTCCCAATCGAACGTCCATTCCATCGATTCCCAATACGCTTGCAGCTCTCGATGTTCGGGAAACTGCCGCAAATACCACAGGTAGTATCCCACGAAGGCGGCGCAGGCCGCCACAGCCATCAGCAGCCACAGATCCAGCCGCTGCCGTTTGACCGCGCAACGCAACCCAAACCAGGCCGTGATGATGGCCAGGTGCTCGGCACCCGAGAAGGGATGTGTCGCCGCGAGAACGCAAATGGCAGACAGCGCCAGCGCCGGGCGGCGCACCACCACGGCCCACCAGGCAATTGCCACCAGCGCGTGGTAAATGGCCTCGGTGGGATAGAACAAATTGCGGCCCCAGTTCAAACACCAATCACCGTAAAAGGGATCACCAATGAACAGTTGGGCCAGCGAACCGTGCAGCGGCGGCCAAGCCAGGGCTTCCCACAGCACGAAAGCCCCGCCGCCCCACATCGCTAGCAGAAAACAGGGGAGCTCCCAGCGTCGGTCTTGCACCACGGCCGAAACCAGTTTGAACGTAAACAGCGAGCAGACCCAGCCTCCCAGTACGCCCAGGGTAAGCAGCCACAAGCCAGGATCGCACCCCAGCCATGTCACCCCAAAGCCTAACACCCAGATCAGCCAGTGGAAGTAGATCACCGGCGCATCGGGCCGCGGGTCGTAAGGGTTAGGATTCATGAAGCCATTGCCGCGTTCAAAAATATCGCGGCCGTTGGCCAGGTAGTAGGGTTGATCCGACTGCACAAAGCCGGTCGGCACGGTCCTTTCCAGCATGACAGCCGGATCGGCAAAATGTGCCACGTTGATCCACCAGAACGGCACCGCCGCATAGGCGGCCAACAGTATGGGCCAGCATCGCGAAAGCAGCGTGGGGGGAGTGACCTCTGCCCTCAGCCTGGTGTGCCATTGCCAGATCAATGGGGCCAAGCTCATGGTGGCCAATACCAGGCATAGCCAACGGCTGGTGCGAGCGGAAATATCCGCCGGCATTCCCAGCGGCCGATCGCCTTCCAGCGACAGCAAGTAAAATCCCAGGCCCGCCACCACGCTCAGTCCAAGACCGGCCAGACAGACGCGATAGGGCCAGGAAAGTGAGGAAAAACGCATGGTGTAACGGTAGAGCGAGAAAAAAAGTGCCCTCAGTTCAAGGCGCTAGCTTCTTCCCAATGCTCGTAGAGAGGTGGCAAGGCGGCCTGATGGGTGGCGATTTCGGCCTGAATCTGTTTGACCCGCGTGCCGTTGCGCAACACGTCGGGCTGCAAGAGTTGCTCTTGCAGCGTGGCCAGTTCGGTCTCGTGGCCGAAGATTTCGGCCTCGATATCGGCAACCTTGCGATAGGGAAACCGCCGCTTGGGCTTGCCCGATTTGCCGCCCGATTCGGCCGCGGAGGAGGAGTTCTTCTTTTCGCTTGGCTTGTCGCCAGCCGGCTTATCTTTGTTCGCCGCTGCCGTGCCGGCTGCTTCAGCCGCCGATGTGGCTTCACCCGCCAGCCCCTGTTTGGCCAGGTAGAGGTACGTTTCGTAATTGCCTTGCAGCACCCGGAACCGGCCCGGCTCGACAATCAGCAGGTGATCGGCCACGCGGTTGACGAAGTAGCGGTCGTGGCTGACAAACAGCACCGTCCCCTCGAATTTAGCCAGCGAGCGCTCCAGGGCGTCGCGGGCCCACAGATCCAAATGGTTCGTCGGCTCGTCGAGAATCAAAAAATTAGGGTCAGCCGCAATCAGCCGGGCCAGCGCCGCGCGGCTCCGCTCACCGCCGCTAAGGCTGCCGACCTTCTTCATCACCAGGTCACCTGTCAGACCAAACCGGGCCAACAGGTCGCGCCGTTGGCGTTCGTTGAACTCCTTTTGCGGCGGCGGACGAACCGCCTCGACCACCTCTGCGTCCTCGGCCAGGCCCGACAGCAACTGGTCGTAGTAGCCAATCCTGACACCCGTGCCGATGGTGGCCTGTCCGGCGTCGGGTTGAATCTCGCCGGTCAGGCAACGCAGCAGCGTTGTTTTGCCCGTGCCGTTCGGCCCTAAAATGCCCCACCGCTGGCCCCGTTCTATCTGAAAACTCAATCCGGCAAACAGGGGGCGGTCGAAGGCCTTGGCCAGGCCTTCCGCGCGCAGCACGATATCGCCGGTACGGTCCACATCGCCAAAGCCCATGCTGGGGGCGGTGATGGCCCGCGGCGGTTCCACGCGCTCCACCCGCTCTAGTTTCTTGCGGCGGTCTTCGGCCTGCGCGGCCTTCTGGCCGTAATGGTTGCGGCGAATAAAGTCCTCGGTCTTGGCGATAAACTCCTGCTGTTTCTCGAACGTCCGTTGCTGCACTTCCAGCCGATCTGCTTTTTGCCGCCAATAGGCGCTGAAATTGCCCGCGTAGCTATCGACCGTGCCGCGAAACAGTTCCAACGTGCGGTTGGTGACTTTGTCCAAGAAATAGCGGTCGTGGCTGACGACGACCAACGCCTGGTCGGTCTCGGTCAAGAAGTTTTCCAGCCATTGCGTGGCCTCGATATCCAAATGGTTCGAAGGCTCGTCCAATAGCATTAGTTCCGGCTCGGCCAACAGCAGCTTGGCCAGCAACAAGCGGTTTTGCTGCCCGCCGCTGAGATGCTCCACCTGCTGGCCATACGCGGCCTGGGCAAAGCCCAGGCCGTCCAAGATGCGCTCGATTTTGCGGTCCAGGTGGTAGGCGTCGTGGCGTTGCAATTCGTGCTGCAAATGGTCGAACCGCGCTGCCAGGCGCGCTCGGACGGCCTCATCGGCGGCCTGGCTCAAATCGTGGGCTGTCTGCTCGGCCTCCTTCACCAGCAGGGTGAATCGTTCGAGCGATCTGGAGGCTTCTTCCCATAGCGTGCGGCCGGGCGTAAACCGCGGCTGTTGCTCCAGGTACTCCAGCCGGGCCGAGGCATGCAGTTCAAACGTGCCGCGGTCAGCCTCTTCCTGGCCCGCCAGAATGCGCAGCAGCGTGGTCTTGCCTGCCCCGTTGGGACCGACCAGTCCCACTCTTTCGCCGGGGCGCACCTCAAACGAAACCCCATCCAGAATCATCTGGGGACCGTAGTGTTTGCGAATATCGACGACGTTCAGCAGGATCATGTCTAAGGGGCGTACAGCGCGGCGGTTGGGGTGACTGTGGGCGATTCTCTTACAGCCGGCAGTCGCTGGCTAGCCCATTACCACGCCTTTCGCGGCCAGACAGGGACAAGTCGCGAGATCACCCCCCCGTTCCAGCCATTGGAAATTCGTTGGATTCGTTCGATTAGTGGTTTTCCCAATCACGCTTGCGCCCCGAAGCCGCCTTTCTGTTAATATATTTAATAATATATATTTTTACTATTTAAATATATGGCTCAATGGGATAGAATGTTGGCCAGCGGCACCGCGCGCGGAAATGGCATTTACACGTCCCATGGCCGTGGTGCCCACAAAAAGCCGCCTTGAATATCGGCGGACGCCGCGTCGGGCGAGTTTCTTATTATCAGCTACCGTTGCCGGCTGGTCGGATGTCATGGAGGGCGCTTTCCTAGCCGATCCCTCCATCCCCCAGTACTTAGCACGGGGCCTTACATTCTTTTTGAAGCCCGATTCTCTCGCGTTCCGCTACCGTTGCGCGCTGCCGGCACAGGCCCCGAGATCGCTCTTACCTGTTCCAAACCGTGAAACGGTCGAGGTAGCGCGGAACAGGGAGTGTGAATCCCCCCAATATCACTGGAACAGATAACGCCCGTTGCACCCGCCCAAACCCCATGAATTCCCCGAGAAAACGACTCTTCGCTACCTGTTCCAAACCGTGAAACGGTCGAGATAGCGCGGAACAAGATGCGTTTGCCACCCCTCACCCAGAAGTCTCTTCAATCTACTCAATCAGTCTATTTTATCCATTAATCCTGGTTATACTGGGCTTTTCGGCTTCACGGCCAGATACACCCTGCGGAAGGGTGCGCTTTTGCCGGTCTCTGTTGGTCATGGTTACCATGCGTCTTACGGCCTCCTTTTTCACCAGCGCATGCGTGCATACGTTGCTGTTAGGGATATTGGCCTCGCTTGGCCTATCGCAAGTCCGTCGCCTGGAGGTTGCTTCTCGGCTGGTGCCAATGGAGCTGCAGGCCACCATGCCAGCCCCCAAGACTCCGCCCAACTTGCAGAGCGAGATTGCATCGTTTCTCGATTCTCGGATTGAATCCAAAACGCAAACAGCGGCCCGCACCAGCGGCGGACAGCGTGCTGCGCGGAATCCGCATGAAGTCTTGGCACTTGTCGCCAGCCATTCCGTGGCCAGTGAGCGGCAATTGTTGCCCGATCTCCCCAGCGGAAGCCCGCAGCCATCCCACACCGCGGCGCCTGGCGATCCGGCTACAACGGCGGCCATGACACCCCAGCGGCAACCGTTTCTGGCGGAGTATCGCGTCGTGATTGAACTGTTTGAAGAGGGAAGCGAGGAATCGTTGTCGATTCGGCCGGCCGACGGCAACGAAGTCGAGGAAATGCCGCGGCCGTTTGCCAACAACCCCATTCCCCCCTACCCGCCGGAGTCGTTGGCCGCCAAACAGCAGGGCCGTGTGGTGCTGGCGGTGTTTGTCGGTGCCGACGGCGCGGTGGTCAACGTTCGGCTATCGAATTCCAGCGGCGCGGCGCCACTGGACTCTTCGGCCTTATCGACCGTATACGAATGGAGGTTTTCGCCAGCCCGCCGCGGTGGAAACGCGGTTGCCTTTGAAGTGCTGGTGCCGATTCGGTTTGAACTGCTGGGTGGACGGCAGAATGTTCGGTCGGCCGACGCACCACCCCGGTCTTGAGTGCGCGCGGTCAGGCCAAGTTGTGAATGGCCGGGGCATTTCATACGGCCGCAGTCACGTTTATGCTGTTAGGGGGTTTATCCAGGCTGTCTCTCACCTAACTGGCCCCGGCCCGCGAGGTACCTATGCAATTCTTCATGCGCGGCGTATTGGCCGTATTGTTTCTGCTGGGTGTTGGCTTGTGTGCGCTTTGCCTATGGCCGGCCGCCTTGGCCATTTGGCAAGGAAAGATCTTGCTGGATGGCGTCGGGTTGGCGGCCCTGTCGGCGGTCACGCCCGTCTTCTTGGCCGGAGTGGCGACCTGCGCTGGAACCGCGGTGGCCTTGGCACAGCTTGATCGCGCGGCCAGCCCCGCGGCGCTGGAAATGTCTCGCCAGACAGCCCCAAGTCCGCGGCCGTCAGCGGCGGCGGCAGAGCCAGCAACGGATGATGCCTCCCTATCTTCCGCCAGCGTTCCAGCCACCCCTTCCGGACTTCCCAGCACGGCCCGCCGCACCGGTCCCAATCCCTTGAAATAGGCCGGGGCGCTCGCAAGTGGGGGATAGTTTTTGGCCGGTGGAGTACTTAGACTGGAATCTGCGTTCTCCTTCGTCAAGTTTGTGCTGCGGAGCAGCTCTGATGCCGACCGAATCTCCCACGACATACCTTGAAGAGTGCTACGACGACTTCCTCGTCGATCAGGACTCGGCCGCGTTTATTCAACGCATTGCCACCCGCTACACCTTGGGGACGTTGGAACGCCTGGTCCAATGCGGCCAACGCCCGCGCCGTCGCGCGGCGGTGCTGGCCTTGGGATATCTGGCGGGCTACGAGGCCAACGAAGTGCTGGGACGCGCGCTGCGGAACAATGACCGGCTGACGCGCAATTTGGCCGAGAACGCCATTCGCTCTATCTGGCTGCGGGCCGGCAACGACCGCGAGCGTCAGGAGCTGGCCGCCATTGTGCGGCTCAACTCCATGCAGCAATACAAGGAGGCCTTACGCCGCTCGAACGAACTGGTTCACGCCGCGCCCGATTTGGCCGAAGCCTGGAACCAGCGGGCGATTGCCTATTATTGCCTGGGGCGGTACGTCGAGTCGATCAACGATTGCCGGCAAGCCCTGGAGCTAAACGCCTATCACTTTGGCGCCGCCGGCGGCATGGGGCAATGTTATGTGCAGCTTGACGACCTGCCCGCCGCGCTCGACTGCTTTCGCCGCGCCTTGAAGATGAATCCCAATCTGGAAGGGGTCCGCGCGAGCGTGTCGTATCTGGAACGCTCGCTGAAGCGGCCGTAGCTGTAGATACAGCCGTCTCCAACGGCGACAAACCGCTTTCCATACAGAAAGGCTTGGGGCGATAGCCCGACTGTCCAGCGACCAGGCTGGTCGTCGTTGAATCGCTATTCAGCGCAAATTGCTCTGGCCAATGACGGTAACTCCGCGAACTTGGCCGCTGAGGCGTTTGGCACGCCATGTGCAAATCAGATTTTCCGATGCGTGAATCCACGCCCCCATCACAACGTCGGAGAATATGCCATGGGTACCATTCTGCTGATCATCCTGGTTCTGTTGCTACTGGGCGCGTTGCCGGCTTGGCCCTATAGCCGATCCTGGGGCTACGGCCCTACCGGCGGCTTGGGCCTGGTCTTTATCATCCTGCTGGTGTTGGTGCTGATGGGCCGGATTTAGCCGCGAACAATCCGCCGCATACGAGTGGGATGGATCGTCCATTTGGCAGGGATAAATTGTTCACGCGGCGGTTGGTCCTGGAGAGCGGTGATCACGGCGAGAGACGGCGGTGTTTCTCGCGCCGTGATCGCGAACCCTCAAGTCAGCTTGAACCAACGCAACATCCGACGTTCCCGTTCAGCGGTTGCTCCATCCCAAGAACTACTTAGGCTTGGCGGGTGTGGCCGCCGGTTTGGCTGAGGGAGCGGCTGGTTTAGCGGGAGCGCCCGGTGTGACTGGTTTGATCGCGGCCGGCGCGGCGGCGGGTTTGGCCGCTGGTGCGACAGTCTCTTCCGCGTTTTCCTCATCTTCGCTCTCTTCGGCTATCTTCTTGGCTCGGGCTGCTTTGGCCGCTGCTCGCAACTCGACGATCTTGGCCTGCTGTTCCGCATCCAAGACTTCGTAAATCTTGGCATCGCGTTCGGCGACGAGTACCCGCATTTGTTGTTTGAGCTTTTCGAGTTGCGGGGCGTACTCGTCCTGCAAGCCGTAGATCGTTTCGCGTTGCTGTTCGCTCACCACGTCGCCAAAGTATGGCGGCAGCCGATGGACAGTCTTCGCCCTCGGCTTAGGTTCCGGCTTGTCGTCATCGGCGGCTTGCAACGACCACGAAGCCAGAACCGCGGAGACCAAAATGACACTCAGCCATGCACCTCGATGCAGCAGATTGCGAATGGACATAACGTCGCCCTTTTCAGGAAGAGGAAATTGCCAGAAGCAAACGCGAGTTTGCTCGGTGCGATAGTACTATCCCCGTTGCGCTGGGCCAAGCAAAATCCGCCAGTCAGCCCCAGGTTGGCCCTCCTCCGGCCACGACCCCACGGCACTTCTGGCCGCCAGATGGCGGCATTTTTTTCCGCGCAACACAGATCGGCCGCTAGCTGACCTTTGCGGCCAGGGCCGAGATCGTTATGATACTCCCTTCCCAATTTACGCGGTTTAGTAGGTTTATAGGAGCGGCGGTATCAACATGGCTAACGACACAAACGTCACCTGGCACGAACACGCGGTTGCCCGTGCGGAACGCGAAAAGCTCAACGGCCATAAGGGCTGCGTGATTTGGTTCACCGGCCTTAGTGCTTGCGGCAAGAGCACCATCTCGAACCTGGTGGATCACAAGCTGCACTCCCAGGGCCAGCACAGTTATGTCTTGGATGGCGACAACGTCCGCATGGGGCTGAACGCCGGACCTGGCATGCTCAAAGAGCGGCACGGCGAGGAATTCTCCAAGCGGTTTGGCCTCGGTTTTTCGGCCCAGGACCGCGAGGAGAACATCCGCCGCATTGGAGCCGTGGCCAAGCTGTTTTCCGAGGCTGGCATTATCGCCCTGACGGCCTTTATTAGCCCCTACCGCCGCGACCGCGATGCCGTGCGGGCCGCGCTGGGCGATGGCAACTTCATCGAGATCTTCGTCGATGCTCCGCTGGACATTTGCGAAAAGCGCGATCCCAAGGGCCTGTACAAGAAAGCCCGCGCCGGCGAACTCAAGGGTTTCACCGGCATCGACGACCCCTACGAAGCACCAGTCAAGCCGGAACTTGTCTTGGACAGCGGCAACAAGACCGCCGAAGTGCTGGCCGACGAAGTCCTGGCGTACTTGAAGTCGCGCGGAATCACCAGCTAACGTTCGACCATTCAGGCAAAGGATTGCCTATGCCGCTGCGCGAAGAATTGGTAGGGTGGGACAAGCGGCCATCGGTCGCCCATGCGGATAAGTGTGGTCCGCGATGTCCCACCATCAGCCGTCATGGACCGTGGCAATGGTGGGACATCGCGGAGATGCTAAATCTTAGTGGTTGGTGGATTGCCGCTTGTCCCACCCTACGCAAATTGAAGTCACACGGGATTACGAACTAAGCGACCATCCAGGCAAAGGATTGCCCATGCCGCTTCGCGAAGAACTGGAAGAGCAGGGACAATGGCTGTTTAGCTGGCGGAGCTTTCTGCCGTTGCCGCTGGTCGCCCTAATCGCCTGGGGCGTTTGCCTGCCCGACCATGCTGCCCACCGACAGGCGACGGCACCGGTCTGGGAATGGCTCTGCTTGGCTGTCTGCTGCGCAGGGCTTGCGGTGCGGGCCTTGGTGATTGGCCATGCGCCGCGGCGGACGTCGTGCCGCAGCACCAAGCACCAGGTGGCGCATCAGCTTTCCACGACGGGAATGTATTCCATCGTGCGGCACCCTTTGTATGTCGGTAACTTTTTGATCTGGCTGGGGCTGGCGATGTTTACCCTGCTAGGCTGGCTGGTGGCCGTGATGGCACTTGCCTACTGGCTATACTACGAGCGGATCATGCTGGCCGAAGAGGAATTCCTGCGGCGGCAATTCGGCACGGAGTTTATCGCCTGGTCGGCCAGAACGCCGGCCTTCATCCCCAAGCCAGGCAATTGGCAGCGGCCCTCGCTAGCGTTTTCACCCCGCAATGTGTTGCGGCGCGAGTACAGCGGTTGGCTGGCGGTGGTGGTGGGGTTTGTAGCGCTGCAACTGCTCAGTGGCTTCATGGGGGAGCGTCGGTTGCAACTAGACTGGCCGTGGGCCGTGGCCCTGCTATCGGCGGCAGTACTCTACACCGCCTTACGCTTTCTCAAACGGCACACGCGGCTGCTCAAGGTTGAAGGCCGTTAGGTTCTGGCGTCTCAAAATCCCAAGGACTGACCTGGACGGGTGCCGTTGGCACTTCCTTGGCATGTAGGGCCGCATCTTCCTCCAGCACGCGGACAGGGGGCGCAATGCGGGTCTTGCGGACCTCCTCCGCTACGCCGCGCAGGTTGACAAAGATAATCAATGCGGCCAACGGTGGTACAGTCAAGACCAGGGCCAGCTCCTGGTCGATCCCCAGCCAAGGGTCTGGGCCCAGACCGCTGAACCATAGCTCGGGTATTGTCCACCACGGATTGACAAATTGCAGCAGGGTGTAGTTCTCCCGCCAGTTTTCGACATAGGCGTTGATGACGGCAGGAACGGCGCACAGCAATAGCTGCAACAAGGCCTGCAGCAACACGGCGAACACCTCGCTAACGGCGAAGCGCCTGCGCATCCAGGCCAGAATCAATTGGCCCAATCCCAAATAGATGGCCGTGTAGCAGTAGGCCAATAAGGCAAACAGCAACAAAGTCCTCCAGCCTTGCCGCAGCCCGAACCGCGCCCCCCCTGGCACAAACATTTGGTAGGCCGACATGAAGGCCGCCCCCAACAAAATGGCCGCCGCCAAATTGGCCAGCACGAACATGTAGCCGCTGCCGGGCCCCGGCGTAAACCAGCTAAAAAACAGCCGGCCCAGAAAACTTCGCGGCAAGCGGCGCTGTACGCGCGGTGACAGTTCGGGGTCCTCGGATGTCAAGAATATCCCCATCACGTACCAGTTGATCGCGCAGATCGTCGTGAAGAGCAGCCACCACTCGCTGGCCGGCTCTTGCAGAAAGCCCCATGCCATCCAGCCAAAAAACATCGCCTGTTGCGCCAGCATGACAATTCGCGACGGTGTCGAGCGGTTCTCGCTGGCGAATGTCAGTCTTCCCGCGGCCAGACAGTAAAACAACGCGAAGTAACCAAGGTAGATGGTCAGCAGCACACCATTGAAAATGTAGAAGTAGCGGTTGTCGAACAGGCCGTTGCTCTCGTACAGCAGCCCCTCCAAGATCGCCGTGCAGACAATGCCCGCCGCAAACAGCAGTATGCCCAGCAGCAACACCAGCAGCACGATTTGCCAATGCTTTTGCTGCGTTACGGTCGCCAACAGCAGGCCGATCAGCGACAAACCCAACGAGGCCATGAACACATACAACAACGAAAACAAGATCGTCGGCAAGTCGATGCCGCGCAGCAAGTACGTAAACGCCAGGCACGGGGCCATCGCCGACAGATAGACCAGCATCTGCAATAAGGCGCTGCCCAGTTTGCCCGCCACGATCTGCCAGCTTCCCAAGGTCGTTACCGACAGCAGTTCAAAGGTGCCGTCGGAGTACTCCGTGCTCAGCGAGTAGAAGGCGCTCAGCGGAACGATCACCAGCATCGGCAGGGCCAGAATCATGAAGTAAAACATGAACATCGTGGGGCCATTGGCCCCATACTTCATCTCGACGCCGCCATAGGCCACCCCCACGATCGACACGGCCCAGCCGCAAAATAGCAACAGTGTAAACGTGATCGAAAACTGCTTGCTCTTGAGCGCCTGCCGGGCCTCTTTGACCAGAATGGGATTCAGCCGCTCGCTCATCCGCGACATCGTCCGATCGAGCCGTACCCAAAACCGGGCATCCGCCGCATCAGGCTCATCGGGTACGGCAAACGGGCTGGCGGCTTCCAGGCTGCTCATGGATGATTGGGCTCTTAGAGATAGTTTCGGCTACTTGCGAAACATGATTCCTTGTTCGATTTCCGTCAGGCCAAAGCTATCAAACAGTCCACGGGCGGCCGCGTCACCGCAGGGGGCTTGGGCTTCGATCAAGGAGATGCCTTCCTCGGCCAGTTGGCGAAACGCCTCACACAGCAAATAGGTAGCCAGTCCCTGGCGGCGGCGGTCGGGTTCGACCGTCAGCCGCAGCATGCCCGCCGCTCGGACACCCCAGCGATGCGCCAGCGGTTCCATATTCCAAAAACTGACCGACGCTAGTGCCGGGCCGCCATCCTTGCCACGGGCCACAAACACGGTTCGCTCACAGGCCCCCACCGTGCAAGCGGCCCACCAGGTTGTCGTCGCTGGGTCATTCAGCCGCTCCACAATCAATTGCCTTCGAAGTTGCATCAACTTGCGATTCATGGGGGGGCGGAAACTTCGCAGGTCGCGATGCCTTACCGAATAACAGTCAGCTTGCTGGTAGCCGGCCGCGGCAAAGGCCGCCTGGCCCGCGGCATCCGAAGCAGGCACGCCATATTGGCGGCTGCCCCCCAACAATCCCATATAGAAAGGACTAAAACAGGGCGCTCCCCCACCCCACACGGCCTGCGCGCCGGCCGCACGCAGATAGTCTTCGGCGGCAGCCAGCAGTCCTTGCGGGGCTTCGCCATGCCAACCAGCCGGGTTCAGCACCAAGGCGCACACCGTGCCGGTCGATTTGTCCAGCGAGGTCTCGTCGGCATTGGGGCCAAAGCCGGCATGGACAAAACCGATCGGGTGATTGTCCTGCAAGGCCACGATCAGCCCGGCATTTTCGAAGTACGGCTTGGCGAGCACGGTCTCGACCAGCATCGTGGCCGACAGCGGCTGCGTCATGCTGCGCGGCGTGCTATGGCTCCGCCAGATCGCGGCCAAAGCCGGCGGGTCGCCATTCATGAACGGACGATAGCGGATCACGTCTTCACCCACAGTCGACCAGGACCGCGTCTCCCTCGACCTTGACGGCAAAACGCGGTTGCTCGTAAGTCTTATTCAACTGATGCACGCCAGTCCGCACGTCGAACTGCCAGCCGTGCCAAGGACAGGTGACAATACAGCCATCCAGGCGTCCCTTCCCGAGCGGACCCCCTTGGTGCGGGCAGACTCCGTCGAGCGCGTGAAATGTCCCTTCCACGTTATACAGCGCAATGACGTGGTCGCCCGCCACGACTTCCAAGGATTGTCCAGGCGGACACGCTTGGACGGCGGCCACCCGCACCCAGTTCGACATTTGATCCTCGGCAAGAACGTTTGCACGACCGGGCCACCACGACAATCCTCGTCTGCCCGGCATGTGGTGATTATAGACGTTGCCAGGAAGCGGTTCGACCGCCAGCAGCCTGTTGTGCGCGAGTATACACTCCACCCGGCTTCCCAGGGAGCCAGCGGCTGCTTTTCACGCGGCGCGCATGCGGCGGGCGGCCTTGTTTTGGGCGCGGCGGTCTTTCCAGCGGCGATGCAGCCACCAGTATTGTTCCGGAGCCAATTGGACGGCATCCTCCAGGCGGCTGGTATACCACTGCGTCAACTCACGCACGCCCGCCAGCGAAGCGGGCGGATCGAGCACGTCCACCACGCCGTCCATGGTCATCTCATAATGCAGGGGAGGGCCCACGCGGCGGCAATGACCCGCCAACACCAGTCCGCCACAATCGAAGGCAAACAGCGGCACGGCCTTGTGGGCCGAAGCGGGCCGCCCAAAGAACTCGACCCAGCAGCCTTTGCTGCCGGCGTACTGGTCGGCCAGAAAGATCACCGCGCCGCCGTTCGCCAGAATGTCGCGAATGCGCTCGTGGTCGCCCCTTTTGGAGAGGATATGCTGGCCGTCGATGTTGCGATGGCCGTAGGCCCAGCGGTCGAGAAATGGATTGTCGAGCGGCCGGGCCACACCATGATTGGTGTAGCCGAAGAGGGCCATGATGTAGCCCCCCAATTCAAAGTTTCCGAAGTGCCCTCCCACCATCACGCGCGGGCGGCCCGACAGCATGATCCGCGTGAACTCCTCGGTCTTCTTAAGCCGCAAATAATCCCGCCAATTGGTCAAGCGAATCTTGCGGCGGAACTGGGCGGTCTCCACGATCGAAAACAGCAGGTGCCGCCACATTTGCCGGGCCACCGCCAGACGTTGGGCGTCGGACCACTCGGGATAAGCGTGCCGCAAGTTCTCAAGAATGATCCGCCGGCGCAAACGCAGCACGTCCGTCAACAAGCTGGCTAGCAGCGAACAAAACGACTCACACGTTTCCAGCCGCATCGACTGCGCGATGCAGAGCAACGCACGAACGCAGAGGTAAGCGACAAAACTTACAGCCAGGGAGAACATACCAGTTCATTCCATCCGTGAACGGGGCGCGGCCTGCCAGCATGGGCCGCGATTTTCGCATAGTCGGTCCGAAGCACCAAGATCAGCTTGGAAAGGCACGAGAAGCCCATGAATCGGCGATGCAATCGCCTCCTACTGCAAGCATGGGCGGCACGATTGTCGCGAACGGCAATCACGGCGAATGGGCTACAACCGTCACAGGCATCGGAAGTGCCCGCCCGCAAGGGATTGGCCACGATTTGAGCCGAATCTTTGAGTAGACCAAACCCATCGGGGGTCCCCAGGTTGCCGATGCGAAAACGGCAACCTAGGGTTGCTTGGCGTAGGAGCTGTTCCGAGGACAATCTGACCGGCAATGATGGCACGCGAACTGCTAGACACATCCTTCATGGGATCACCATCGGAAGATGGCATGTCAGCGGCTGCGCCACGCACGGGCGCAATGCCGGTCGTAGATTCGGGGATAGCGCAGGGAGAAGCGGCGTTGGCGGCCGCGGCTGTCTGGAACGCCTTGGGAGCCGAGCTTTCGATCCTAGATGCCCAGTCGGGCCGAGTGTTGGTGGCTGCTCCCAACCAACCCAACGCCGATCCCGTGCTCGTCTCTCGGCTGGCCCTGCAGGCCTTTCGCAGCCGCCATACCCGCATCCGTGAGACCGACGGTCCGATTGCCTGGGCCGCTTTGCCGTTGATGGAGGACAACACCGCCCGCTTCGTCGCCGCCGGCCCCATCCTGGTGCGGGCCATCCGCGACGAGGAAGACCTGGCGTTGCTAGCGGTGCTGCTGGATATCGACCCCGACGACGCCCGCCGCTGGGCCGCCCGTCAAACTCCGTGGGGAACCGAGTCGCTACGGCGCATGGGCCAGATGTTGTCGGTCAAGTGGCAAGCCGACTGCCGCATCAAAGACCTGGAAAGTGAAGTCACCAGGCTTTCGGAAAACATGGCGCTGACGTTTGATGAGGTCAGCCTGATTTTTCGTCTGACGCAAAATCTGCGCCTGAGCCGCACGGCAGAAGACCTGGCCCGCATGGCCGTTGACTGGTTGGGCGACGTACTGCCTGTCGAGGGCATAGCCGTGCAACTGCATGGCGAGAAACCAGCTAGAGACAGCAACCACGACGAGATCGAATCACCATTGCTGACGGCCATGCGCTGCTCGGTGGCGTCAGAGGTCTTTTCCAAGCTGCTGGCCCGCTTGCGGCCTTCGGACGAAGGAAGCCCCGTGGTATACCAAGGTGACAAGTCCGCGGCTATCCGCAATGTGCGGTCTTACGTGGCCTGTCCCTTGGGTGACGGCGGCCGCAACGCCGGTTGGCTGGTGGCCGTCAACCATCGGGGTGACGGGTTTAGTCCGGTCGAGATCGACCTGATGACTTCCGTGGCGGCCATCCTGGGCATCCACGCCAACAATTCCCAGCTTTACCACCAACAGGCCGAACTTCTGTCCGGCATCGTGCGGGCGTTAACATCCGCCATTGACGCCAAAGACCCTTACACCTGTGGGCATAGCGACCGCGTGGCTCGCGTTTCGGTTCGGTTGGCCCGCGAACTGGGCTGCGCCGAAGAACTGCTGGAAACGGTTTACCTGTCGGGCCTGCTGCACGACGTCGGCAAGATCGGCATCGACGACCAGGTGCTGCGCAAGCCGGGCCGCCTAACCGAAGCCGAATTCGAACATATTAAGAACCATTCGCGGATTGGCCACAATATCCTGGTCGATCTCAAGCAACTGGGGCCGGTGTTGCCCGCGGTGCTGCACCATCACGAAGCCTGGGACGGCAGCGGCTATCCGTCCAAGCTGGCGGGGGATGATATCCCCTTATTGGCTCGAATTGTCGCCGTGGCCGACGCCTTCGATGCCATGGGCAGCGACCGCCCCTATCGCAAAGGGATGGGCGACGACAAGCTCGACATCGTGCTACGCGAAGGGGCGGGCAAGCAATGGGACGCCGAAGTCGTCGCGGCTTTCTTCCGCGCCCGTGACGATATTCGCCAGATTTCCCGGCCATCCGAGGATCATAGCCAGATCCCGCAGTTCACCTGATAATCAGGCCGCTGCCATCTCACGCTGCACCGCCATGCCCCCGCAGACTCCAACCATGCCGCCACGCCACGCCTGGTGGACGGCTTTGTGGAGCGTAGACTTGCGTGCCTTGGCCGCCGTGCGCATCGGGTGTGGGCTGCTGCTGTTGGCCGATCTGGCCAATCGCTGGCCCGATCTGGCGGCTCACTATTCGGATGTTGGCCTGCTGACGCGGGCCGACCGTTGGAATTTGCTGGTCGATTTCGGCCTGAGCGGATGGACCTCGCTGCACATGCTGAGCGGGTCGGTCTGGTTTCAAGGGCTGCTGTTCTGTCTGACTGCCGCCGCCGCGTTATTGTTGCTGCTGGGCTATCGCACGCGGCTGGCCAGCGTGGCCTGTTTTTTGTTGCTACTCAGCCTGCACGCGCGCAACCCGCTGGTGCTGCAATGTGGCGATACGCTGCTGCGATGCCTGCTATTTTGGTGCATGTTTTTACCGTGGGGCGAGGTCTGGAGCGTGGACGCCTGGCATCGCCCGCGGCCGGCGGACCTTCGCTATTGCTCAACGGCGACGGTGGCGCTGCTGCTGCAGTTGTGTTATGTCTATGTTTTTACCGCTTTGCTTAAGACCGACCCCAGTTGGCGCAGCGATTTTTCGGCCATTCACTACGCGCTGCACCATGACCATTTCACCACGGCTTGGGGCTACCGGCTGCTGCAATATCCAAAGTTATTGCCACCGATGACGCTCGCCTCATGGCTGCTGGAATGGGCCGGGCCGCTGTTGCTGTTCTGTCCCATCGGCATGGGCCGCATTCGCACGGCAATTGTGGCGTCCTTTGTCGGGTTTCATCTGGGCCTGGCCGCCACGATGGAACTGGGCCTGTTTCCCTTCTATTGCATCTGCTACTGGTTGGTCTTCTTGCCCCGTGGTGTGTGGGACAAGGTGGAAGACTTTTGCCGAGGGCTTGCCAGACGCGAACGGATAAATGTAACACCAATCCACGCCACGTTGGCCTTCGACCGGCACTGGCTGCGCGACTGCGTTGTGTTGTTTCTGTTATGCTACGTGACTCTGCTTAATGTGCGGCGGCTGGATGGCGACTGGTTCGGTACAATTGGCCAAGGCCCCTGGAAATACACGGCGCGGGCGACAGGCCTCGACCAGTGCTGGTGCATGTTCGCCACCGGACCGCACGAGTTTGGCGGGTGGCTGGAAATCCGCGGCACGCTCAGCGACGGCCGGCGAGTCAACCTGTGGTCGCCGTCCGACCCGCTTCCACAGGCCAAGCCGTTGCTGGTCAGCGGCATGTATTCCTCGCACCGCTGGCGGCGGTATCTGCTGTATCTGCACGAACTGCCGGACGACGTTCAACGCCGCGCCGTCGCCGTCTATTTCCGCCGCCGTTGGAACGAGTTGCTTCCCGCGGAACTGACCGTCGCCACGGTGGAACTGGTCCACATGGTCGATCCCACGCCACGGCCCGGCACTTCGGAGCGGCTCCCCCTGCAAACGATCGTGCTTTACCGGTGGGACTATCGTACATGGTAACAGCAGACGGAGATAAGCAGTCAGCGGAGAAGCCATCATCCATCAGCTTTGGCGCTCCCGTAGCCGCGCGGCACCCGCCTTGCCGGCTGGATAGGCAGGTGGTCCGGGGAGTGAGGTGCGACACCGACTGCGACAATCCACGCCCCTCAACCTCGCGCGGAATCAACCGCCACTCGTGAATCCAGCCAACACAGAAGGGTTATGTCGCGGAAACTAGCGTGGTTGGCATGTCCGTAGGCATCCACCCCACACAGCGAACCAACGGTTAGCGGTCTATCTCACCCATCACGATGTCGAGCGAGCCGACGATGGCGGGGACGTCGGCTAACAAGCAACCGCGGCAGATTTCGTGCGTGACAGAGAGGTTGCAGAACGAACTGCTGCGGGCGCGCGCACGGCGGGGAATAGGCGTGCCATCGCCGACGACCATGAAGCCCATCTGACCGCGGGGGGCCTCGGTCTCCAGGTAGGCTTCTCCCTTGGGAAGTTTCTCTTTGAGCGAGATCTCCAGGGTGTGGGCACCCTTGGCTGTGCTGTAGCGGTCCATGGCTTGCCGCACCAGGTCAATCGACTGCATGACTTCCAACATGCGGACGTAAAACCGATGCCAGCAGTCGCCCAGCACGGCACCGTGCGGAACGGCGGGGTACTCGCGGTCCCTGGGGTAGTGGCCGTCCTTTTCGACGATGACTTCAAAAGCGTAGCCGTCGTACATTTCGGTGTAGCGTTCCTCGCCGTCGCGCCGCAGGTCTTGGTCGACGCCGCTGCCACGCAGCACCGGCCCGGTGCAGCCGTAGTCAATCGCCATTTCCGGCGTGAGAATGCCCAGGCCAACCGTCCGCTTGACGAAGATGGCGTTGGTTGTCAGCAGCGTGTGATACTCGGTGATGATCGGCAGCAATTGGTCGAGGAACTTTTCGCACTTTTTCAGCCAGCCAGGCGGCAGATCGTGGGTGGCCCCGCCGACCGTCAGATAGCTGTAGGTCAGCCGAGCGCCGCAGACTTCCTCGAACAGGTCCAATATCCTTTCCCGCTCGCGAAAGGCGTACAAAAACGGACTGAATGTCCCCAAGTCCAGCCCGTAAGCCCCCATGCCCACCAAGTGGCTGGCGATGCGGCCCATCTCAGCGATGATCACCCGCAGGTGCTTGGCTTTCTCGGGCAGTTCCAGGTTTAGCAGTTTCTCAACGCACAAGGCCCAGCCGAGATTCATGTTCATGCCGGCCAGGTAGTCCATCCGGTCGGTGTAGGGAATCCACTGCCGGGCAGACAGATTCTCGCCGATCTTTTCGGCACAGCGATGCAGATACCCAATGTGCGGCGTGACCTCGGAGACGATCTCGCCGTCGGTGCGCAACACTAACCGCAGCACGCCGTGCGTGCTGGGGTGCTGCGGCCCCATGTTGACCAGCATTTCGTCGGTGCGGACGTCAAACTCGATGACGCGGGAATCAGATGTATCGGTGGCCATGTTGCCTTACTTTCCCCGTATTCCGTGATATTCCAGCGGCATTTCGTAGTCTTTGCGAAGCGGATGGCCCACCCAGTCCTCCGGGCACAAGATGCGCCGCAGGTTGGGATGCCCCACAAACCGCACGCCCGACAGGTCGTAGGTTTCGCGTTCGTGCCAGTCGGCGGTGCGCCATACATCGGCCACGCTCTCGACCTCGGGCAGTTGCCCCGGCTCGTCGTCTTTCCAACGCGGCAGTTGCACCTTGAGCACAATGCTGCGCTTATTGGGGACGCTCCACAGGTGGTAGACCACTTCTAAGTGAGGATCGAAGCCGGCCTTGGCGGCCTTTTTGGGGTCTGGCTCGAAATAGTCCACGACCGTAATACAGTTCAACATGTCGAACCGCAGATCGTCCTGGTCGCGCAGATACGTGCCGATATCGACCAAGGCAAACGGATGGACCTCAATCCAAGGATCGAGCGCTTCCAAGTTCGAGCCGGTGATCTGGTCGCCAAACTCCGCCCGCAACCGATCGACAAATTCCTGGCCGCTCATGGGTTTTTGCCGCTGCTAAAGTGAAAGGTTTTAGGAGGTTTATGAGGCGAAACAACCGACGAATCACATCGCCCGCTACAAATTTGGCGACGAGGGGACGGTTGCTCAGTTGGCCGCCATCGTCAATGTTTCCACCGGAGCACCGGGCGGGCGGCGTGGGGCTTGTGCCGCTCGTTCTCGGCTGAGTGCCCGCACCCAGTCCAGGTCGCCACGTTTCCAAACGTAAAAGAAGCCGACCATCAGCACGGCAAAAAAGACCGCGATGTCGATCATGGCCGTTTTGACAATGCTGTTGCCTATTTGGCCGACGCTCGTGACTGCATCGGGGCTTATATTCGAGGAACTTGCCGGCGGCTCTTGCAATATCCGCGGCCAGTCAGGATTGGTCACGCCCAGTTCGGAAAACTTGTCGGCCACAACCGATTGATAGCCTGCCGCACGGGCTTCTAGCCGGGCCAGATCGGTCTCTTGCAGATCCGACTGCCCGCGGATATCGGCCGCCACTTCCGCTCGCTCTTGCGTGCCAAGATCGCGAAGTTGGTTGCCTTTGCCGTAGACCGTGGCCCAGGGAAAAAAGAAGGCCACTTCAACATCGAAAATGATAAACAGCAGAGCGACCACGTAAAACCGCAGATCGAACTGCACAAAGCTCGACCCAATAGTCGGCTCACCGCACTCGTAAATTTCCAGCTTTTCGGCGTTGGGCGATTTTGGCCGCAGCAGCCAGCCCACTAGCAGATTGGCAAACAAAAACACAAACCCTAGCGCGACAAACAGCGCCAGATAAGCCGCGATCGATGTAGGTGTCATAATGCCTGCAATGAGAGTTAAGCCGATTGTCTGCCGCATTTTAGGAAAACGCCCCTGTTTTGCAAGGGAGCAAGCCTGCCGGCACAAACGGGGCAGTCATGTGGCCCTAATCGCCTCTCGCACCGTTTTGCGGGCGATCTTGAAGGAGTTGAGGATCACTTGCGCCCGAATATCGAGTTGCTCCGTAGTAAAATTGCGTTGCCCCTCGCTGACCGAAAGGCCCGCCAAGGCCAGCGTCAGCGGCATCAAATCCAAGAATTCGCGATAGAGCCGTTTGACAGCTTCTTCGTCGGCCATAAAACACCTTTCTAGGGCTATTGCAAAGACCAGTACCGCCAGGAACGCGCGTGGCTGCCGCGTACCGGTTAATGCTACGTGCGATGCAACCCGTTTTCCACCCCCGGCGGCAAGAAGCAATAGTTGCCACGGACAACCATGTGCTCGAAACGGGCAGTAGCCGCGACATAGGGAACGGACTGTGCTTGAATCGCTGATTGCCGCTGCTTGCTCGCCACGGCTGTTTTTCCTGGGCGGTGGCGGGACCATGCGGTTCACGGCGCAGCCCGCGGCTGAGGTTCGCTGGGAGTTCTACCGGGGGCATTTGCTCGAACCGGCCCAAACGCGGCAAACGCGTACGCTGGATGTCTGGCGTGCCCTATTTCGCTGGACCGGCGACGATGAAGACCAGCCGCTGATCGTTTTGTACCACGATCCCGCCACGCAGGAATTGTTCGTCACGCGGCAAATTTTGATGCACGGCTGGGAGACGTTTGAATCGAGTCCCAATGTTATCGAAAGCCGCGCGGCCCAGGTGTGGCGCAGGGAACTAGTCGGGGCAATCGACCTTTCCACCGGTGCCGATATCGGCGCGGAGCTAGCCCACTGCCTGGAGTTGGTCGTAGTAGGGACGAGCCGGTTGCCGATTACCTCGCTGGAATCACCGCTGCCGGCCTTTTCGCTGGGGCAATTGGCGTACTTCCCGTTTCTGGCGGCGCGGAACCCGCACGAACCACCGATTTCCGATGTAGAGGAGTTGATCGCGCTTGGGCTGCCGCTAGCCCGCTCGCAGGCAGACCGGGCCAGGCTGCTGGAGGTTGTCCTGCGTGCGGCGACATCTGGTGAGGTTCCGACGTTGGCCGACTTGTATTTCACGTGGTGGCAGACGGCGTGTCAGGCCAAGTCTGGCCAGCCCTGGGGCGATCTGCCTTCATGCGTGCGTGCCCTGTTCAACCAGTTGGCCCTTTCACCCTACACAGGTTTAGGTACACGCTTGACGGCATGGCTGGAATGTTGGGCCGGGCCGCGACGGTTAGGTTCGGCGGCGGTCTCGGAAGTGTTGGGCTACATGCTGCGGCACTTGGTAAGCCATTTGACGGCCTTTGATCTGATTACCTTTCACAATCGCGGAGCAAACTACCCCGACGCCTTGTTTCTCGATAGCTTGCTAAAAGCGTTTCTGCGATTGATCGAGCAAGACCCGGTAACGATCTTGCCGCCCGCTTCGGCAGAGGAACCGCTGTTGAAACAGGCCCGTTTGTTGCGGCGTGCGCTGCGGCAAGGCTGGCTGGCGCGGCAAGCCTGCGAAGGATTGCTGGTGCCGGAGGTTCCCACCTCGCCCGGCGAAAACCTGCGCGTTCTGCCCGCCGAATACCCGCGAGCCAGTGACGAGGAACTTCAATATGCCGTCAAACGCCGCCGCAAACTGTTTGTGGACGACTCCCTGGGGGAGGCACCAACTGGCCCGGTATCACGGGCATTGGCGCAATCAGCAGCCGACCTCAAGCAACCGGGCGAGTTGCGTGAACTTGGACTGGGCACTTACCTGGATCGGCCTCTGGGATTTCACAAGGCAGCGGGAGAGACCGACCGCACGCCGCTGCTTTCCTACGTGGCTTTCAGCCAGGAACTGGCGATCGACCGCCTGAAGCAACTGCGGCGGCTGGGGCTGATCGACAACGACACATTTCGTGACCATCTCATCGCCCACGTGAGGGGCTTGCCCCTGGCTGGCCAGCCAGTCCGCGCGTACTCAGCCCACGCGCGGCCGGGTGTGGTGGCGCTGGAAGACGCGCGGCAAGCCGCCGAGGATTTCGTATTCCTGGCAACCACGCGGCAATCGCTGCATGAATTCCTGGGGCATTTCGATTGGCAGCCGTTGCATAAAGCCGACCCGGCGTTGCTTTGCTGGCTACAGGCCGACCGTGATGTGCTGTTGATTCGCGAGGCCGATCAAGACCAGGATCGTGCCATCGTGTTGGCGGTGTACGATGGCGGTATGTCGCACCGGGCCACCATTTTGGCCGACATGGCATCGAGCGTATTTCGGCAAGGAACCGAATTGCCAGCGGAAGGATTGCGACTGACGACAATCGCTGGCAGGGAGTTCCGGATTCCTACGCTGCCCGTTTCCCGATTGTAGCAGGCGATTCCCTCGCCGATCCCTAGAGGAGCTGTCCCCCGACGGCGAAAATCGGCGTTCGATCTCTCGTACCTCAACCCCGTGAGTCCGGCAACCCGCGGCCAGGATCTAGCATTAACGGGTTGCCGGCCGCTCTATTTCTCCGGTACCGCTTTTCTCGCATCAAGCTGCTGCAACGCTTGCGCCAACTCTACCTCCACGGGGCCGAGTAGATTGTCAGTTTCGCGAAGTTTGGTAATCGCACGGCGCAGTGACGCCAGATCGGCCTCGCTATTCATGGTGGCCAATTGCCGGGCGGCACGCAGCCCATTGACCATGATCTGAACCTGCTTGAACTCTTGGGCTGATTTCTCTTCCTTCTCGGTGGCCTCTTTCAATGCTTGAGGGTCGATCATTTCTTCTAGCACGGGCAAACAGGCGGTATCGCCCCAGCGGGCCAGGCCGGTCGCCGCGTTGAAACGCACATCGGGCTCGGCCGAGACAACCATGCCGCGCAGCCGGGCCAACGCCTTTTCGTCCCCCACCACGCCCAACGCAAAGGCCACGGTCGACTGCATCCTTTGGTCGTCGTCGTGCGAAAGATCGACCAATCCGGCCGAGATAACGGCCAACGGTGCCGCGGCTTCCTCGGCCGGCATGATCGGCGGCTTGTCGCCCGTGGAATGCAGCTTCGACGCCAACAGGGCCAACGACTCCACCGCCGACAGCCGCACGGGTGTGGCTTCGGGCTTGTCGGCCTGGGCCGAGGCCGCTTGCAGCAGGGCAGGCAGTCCCTCTAAACGGTCGAATTCGCCCAGGGCCTTGCAGAGGAAGACCCTCAAATTGACGGCGTTGGCTTCCGTGTCCCCTTTGGCCAGTTCGTTTTGCAGCAGCGTCGTTAGCTCGCTGGAAATTCCCGGATCGCGGCGGAGTTCCGCTTTACGCCGCAGTTCGGTCGCCAGGTCGTGGGCGGCCTGCCAACTGGCCAGCCCTCCCTTGCGGATCTGGGCAATATGCTTTTGCGGGTCGGTCCCCATCTGGGCCAATTGATTGAACAGCAGATAGACCCCCACGATGATGACCACGATCACCATCGGAACCACGAACAACTGCACGATAAAGCCCGCACTCGGCGGCTCAACCGGCGGCAAAGCATCGTCGGGCGACGCTGGTTTTGGCAGGTCATCAGCGGAGGCGGACATGGCAGGCCCAGGCAGGCAGGTTCGTAAAATGCCAGTTTAGGCCCCTGTCGCGACATTGGCGAGGGTGGCGGCAATTCAAAATTAATGCCGGCAGATTGGACACGCCCTGTCCAATCTGGTTGGTAGAGTCGTCATGCCCATGAAACGGCTGAACCACGCCGCTTCTAGCTGGTCGTGGGCAGTCCTTCGACCAGTCAGGTCCACCAGCGAACCTTTCACCGCCTCAAACTGTCTTGATTGAATCACATCTGTTCCTGCTCCAGGAGGCTGTTCATGCCATTGACGCTGCCCCAACTTAGCGTGGGCGATCCCATGCAGTACGAGTCCCTGTCGGTCTTTCCGCTGTTCGCTCCAGCGGGCGGCGAGGTAGAGTACCAATTGTCCGACGAGGCCTTGGCTAGCGAATCGCTATTGGTTCAAGAAGTCACGGAAGGAGGCTCCGTCCCCAATTTGCTGGTCGAGAACAAGGGGGACTTGTTGGTGCTGTTTCTGGAGGGGGAGGAATTGGTGGGGGCCAAGCAAAACCGCGTACTCAACACGTCGGTGCTGGTCGCCCCCCATAGCTTGTTGAAGATTCCGGTGTCGTGCGTGGAACAAGGCCGCTGGCGCTACAAGTCCAAGTTTTTCGGTTCAAGCGGTTCGCATTCTCCTTCCAAGTTGCGGCGGGCCTTGAAAGCATCGGTCAGCCGCTCGGTGCGCGGCAAGAGCGGCCACGCCTCGGACCAGGGCGAGGTCTGGCGGCAGGTGGAAGGCCTGCATGCCGCGCACGGGGTGGAGTCGGAAACGACCGCAATGTCAGACGCCTTCGAGCAGCATCAGGCCCGTATTGCCGAGTTCCGCGAGCGCCTGCAATACTTGGCACCGGCCGTGGGCATGGCCGTGACCGTCGGCCCGCGTGTGGTCAGCATCGATGTGTTCGACAAGCCGGCAACGTGCCAAAAAGTCTGGAGCCGCCTGCTGTCGGGATTCGTCTTCGACGCCTTGGAGTCGCGGGAAAGCGGCCCGACAGTTGAGGCCGCCCAGGTTTCGCAACTGCTGCAAGCCGCGGGCAGCTTTCCCTGGGAGCCATCTCCAGCCGTGGGCGAAGGCCAGGAATACCGCGCGGAGTCAGTGGATGGAGAACATGCCTCGGCCCTCACCTTTCAAGGGACAGTCGTGCATGAAAGCCTGTTGGTGTAAGTCTGTAGGAGGCGATTCCATCGCCGATACGCCTGCAGGAGCCGTCTCCAACGGCGATAATCCACTACATCACCGCGAAGTAATTCTCGGCGGCAAAGTCGAAATTCTCGCGGGTCATTTCGGGTGAAATGCTTTTGAACAGGCACAGATTGCGGATTTGCAACAACAGGTCGCGGGGCTGGCAACAGCGGAAGGGGCGATTGACCCGGCGGTAATGCATCTCGATCAGGTAGTCCAAGGCGTCGGCCTGAAACTCGATGCCGGTCTTAGGACACATGATCTGGAACAAGTCCCGGAACTCTTGCTCGCTAGGATCTTGCACGTCAATCTTGTACGGAATGCGGCGCAAGAAGGCATCGTCCACCAGGTCCTTGGGCTCCAAGTTGGTGGAAAATACGATTAACTGGTCAAACGGCACCTGGATCTTCTTGCCGTTGGGCAAGTTCAAAAAGTCGTAGCGTTTCTCCAGCGGCACGATCCAACGGTTGAGCAGTTCATCGGTGCGCATCCGTTGGCGGCCAAAGTCGTCGATCACCAGCGTGCCGCAATTGCTCTTCATTTGCAGTGGCGCTTCGCAAATGCCCGTGGAGGTATTGAGCGTGACCTCCAGATTATCCATGGTCAATTCGCCACCCACCACAATCGTGGGCCGGCGGATGCGGATCCAGCGCTTGTCGATCTTGCGCTGGTCTAGCAACCCGGCGTGCGCCTCCAGCGGAGCCTCTTCATGCACGCTGGGGTCGAACAAGCGGATGATTTGGCCATCGACTTCGACCGCCCGCGGAATCCAGACGGCGTCGCCAAAGGCTTTGGTGATCCGCTCGGCGATGCTGGTCTTGCCATTGCCCGGCGCGCCGTACAAGAACATGCCGCGGCCAGAGTTGATGGCCGGGCCCAAGCGGTTAAGCATGTGCTTGTTGATCAGCAAGTCGTCGAACGCCGCCCGCAAACAGTCCTCGGTGGGATGCTGGTCACACAACGACTGCGCTTTGACGGAACCGATGTAATCATTCAGACAGACCGGCGAGGAGCCAAAGTACGAACACTCCTCGGTGAACCGGCGGCCGCGCTCGCGCCCCGTATCGGTCAATTGATAGTAGTAGTCGCTCATCGGCGCGGTGCCGGAGTAGACCACTAGCTGGTCGGTTTTCATCTGCCGCAGCAGGTCGTCGATCATCTTGAACGACAGCTTGACCTGCTCGGCGATATCGCGGCCCGACTGGCTACCCTTGACCAACATGTAACGCAGGACAATTGCTTCGACCTGCGAGGCCGTCACTTTGGCTTCGGAGAATGTCTGCGGTTCCACCGGCAAGAAGCCGAGATGGATCGGTTCCTCGGGAGGACGCGCCAAGACAGACGTGGCGTTGCCCGGCTGCGGTTCGGAAACCAGCGGGGCCGGCGCGGGACGGGCGGGCGACGAGGCGGGCACGGCGTTATCGGTGGAAGTCAAATTGCCGATCCGCTTCATCAGTTGTTCCAGCCGGCTTTCGGGCGTGGAGTTGGCGGAAGCCGGCGCGGCTCCGGCCTGGGCCGCGGGCGTGGCCGAAGCCAGCGGGGCGGCTGCCGGCTGTGGCGGACGCGGCGCGGTTGCTGATGGCACCGGTACCGTAAACTGGCCGGGCCGGGCTACTGCTGGCCCCTTGCCCTGGGGCTCTGCGGGTGGCGGCGTTACGCGGATGGGCTGTGGCACATGCTGCGGCTGCCGGGCCGCGATATCGGCCCAGGTCTTGGCAGCCTCGCCCGGTGTTCGGCCAGCCAATTTGGCCAGCAAGTTGTCCTGAGTTTCGTCGGGCATGGTCGGCGGAATGTGTTGAAGGACAAGTAGATCGGGCCGCTGCCGGCTTGGCCGCCAAAGCGAACCGCATCGCGCGGCGGCCCAATCCGGGTATGGGCATAGCAACTCTACGTTTGCATTGGCGGGGGTCAAATCCATTGTCCGTGGCAGTTGATTCCATCTGCTGTAGGAGGCGATTCGATCTGCTGTAGGAGGCGATTCCATCGCCGATCACCCCTGTAGGAGCCGTCTCCGACGGCGAATATCCGCCAGGCATGGCCATGCGCAATACGGATTGCCGCGCAAAGTACTTTTCGCGGCAACTTCGGTTGAAGCGCAAGGACGGAACTGTCCGATACTACTAGTACAACGCTGCCGGGAGGGCGGGACGGTTTTGGTCCCGTTTCAGGATAGAGATCATGGCACCCCGACGGAACGAGGTGCCATGATCTTTTATTTTTTGTCCGTTGCTCTTCTCCCACGGTTCCACGCTGGAACCAGCCCTCCCCGTGTCCAAGAATCGCTTTGCCGTGATTTTCCGATTGCGCAGTCTGCAACGACCGGGACGGCAAATCAATCTAGTCAATCTTTGCCGGCGGCGGTAAAATTTTCCGGTCAGGCGGCGAAGTCTGGCGTCATGCGCGGCGGACAAGGTTGTCCCTTCGTTTTGCAAGGCCGCAAGAAGCCATAGGTGTCGGATGTCTAACCAACCGCGGGCTGCCATCGCCGGTACGGGCAGTTATCTGCCCGACCGCGTGTTGACCAATGCCGACCTGGAAAAGATGGTCGCCACCAGCAACGATTGGATCATCGAGCGCACTGGAATCCGCGAGCGGCGGATCGCTAGCCCCCAAGAGACCACGGCCAGCATGGCGGTAATCGCCGCGCGGAAGGCGTTGCAAGACGCCAACATGCAGGCCGCCGATCTCGATCTGATCATCGTTTGCACGGTCACGCCCGACTATGTTTTTCCGGCGACGGCCTGCCTTCTGCAAGCGGAGTTGGGTGCCGCCCGGGCAGCGGCCTTTGACTTGGAAGCGGCTTGCAGCGGTTTTCTGTATGGTTTGCATACTGCCCGCGCCATGATCTTGTCGGGCTTGCATCGGAATGTGCTTGTCGTGGGTGCCGAAACGCTGTCGCGCGTGATTGACTACACCGACCGGGGGAGTTGCATCCTGTTCGGCGATGGGGCGGGTGCCGCCGTGCTCAGCCGATCGGCCAGCGGGGCGGGCGTGCTGTTTTCCAAGATCGCCAGCGATGGCAGCCAGGCCGACATTCTGCAAATCCCCGCCGGCGGCTCAAAGCTGCCCCCATCGCAACAGACCATTGCCGCCGGGCAGCACTTCATGCGGATCGAAGGCCGCCGCGTGTTCAAGTTTGCCACCAACGCCTTTGTCGATTTATGCCAAGAGGCGTTGCAGGCCTGCGAACTTCAATCGTCCGACATAGCCCTGGTGGTGCCGCATCAGGTGAATGAACGGATTATCGAAGCCGCCATGAAACGGCTCGATTTTCCCTGGGAAAAAATCTTCGTCAACATCGACCGCTACGGCAATACCGCGGCCGCCAGCGTACCCATCGCCCTGGACGAGGCCCGCCGCCAAGGCCGCCTGCGGCCGGGTGATTTGGCGATCATGCTGGCCTTTGGCGCCGGGCTGGGTTGGAGCTCGGCCGTGGTCCGCATGTAGAAGTCGTTTCCACCATCCCTATCTGCCGCAGGGGAGAGAGTGGGCGGATGTTGGGGGCCTCCTGTTCCAAAATTGCCGTGTTTTGGGGGGTTGTGGTGCGGGTAAACGTGTCCGCAAAGCTCCTGCTTTGCCGGCTTGATGTGTGTGTTGCTTGCCACTTGCAGTGCGGTTGCCCGGCATGGGCCATCGAAACAGACCCAAGCCAACATGGCGGGAGCCACGTGGCTACGTAATCGCACCACTTCACGGAGTGGTGCAGGTAGCAAGACGGCATATCTCCCACAAATCAAGGGGTTTTTCGTTGGGGCGGCCGCGTTACCTGTTCCAACAACGGGGGTGTGGTGCGGGTTGCGACTGACCCGAATCGCCGTCGGAGACTGCTCCTACAGCGGCGCGCACCGCCAGCGCCCCGCGTACCGACCGCGTTTCAAAAATATGGCCAGGCCCCGTGGCACGTACCGGTCGGCGGAGGGGGCGACGAGGAAGACGCCGCACCCAATTGGGCCAACCAGCCGGCAACGGAAGCCGTAATTAAGGACTCGCCCGCCACGGCCATGCTGTTCGAGCAAGCGGCGGACGACGATGCTTGGGCGGTTCAGGGGCTTCACGCCCGTTGGACGTGCGAAAGCCACGTCGACGCGCAAAGCCGGACGCTGGTGATTGTATAAGATATGCATGTTTTGTAAACTATTAAAATGATTATTTAGAGGTCTATTGCGTACGCTTACTCAAGGGCTAGCCGGTCGGCGGAAGTGGGCTAGCCCGGCGCCTATGCGCCCTCCAGAACACTCGTCGCACCCATCAATTACCGCTTATGACACCCTGCCGAGCGAACAGCACCGGCTCCACGGTGGCCCAAGCCTCCGCCGTGGTGGAGTTCATGCGGCAGATTTCGTAACATGCCTTTGAGCAATATGTTAGGTCGTCAACCCAACCGCGATGGTCCCACGCTCGAACTATGGCTGTCCCCGGTTGCCGTCCCCCGGTTGCCGTCTACGCTCAAACTATGGGTGTCCCCCTGGCTCTCCTGGCTCTTTATGGGTGTCCCCCTGGCTCTTTGAAAGGACGAGGCGGTTCATGAGACCCGATATCTGTGTGGTCCTAGGTGGTGTGGGATTGATCAGAGGCAGCATTCGGAATGCCGGTCCATCAATGGTGGAGATTTCACAAGAACTTAACCCATATTTGGTTAAGGACAGATTCTTGGCTGATGCACCGTTTGATCTTCTAAATGGTATCGTCCGATACGGAACAAAATTCGATCCCCATGTTGAAGTAGGACCAATCGACAAACGAAACAACGAATTGACATTTGCGATGGAAGTCGAGTTGGCACCGCTAAAGCGTGCATCGAAGGAAGAGGTAAAAGCTGAATTCCTGAAGGCTCTTCTTCCGGCCTTGTTCGCAATCTCACTCGCGTACGAATTGCCGGTTAGCGGTCTGACAGAATTCGCGGAGTCAAAGGGCTTTTTGATTTCAAAAGTAACCTAAGGTGCTGGAGCAATCGGGACAGCCATCCCTTGTAGGCTTTCACAGGAAAATCACTGGGCGGCCTGGTGACACCGAAAGCGCCTGCGGAGCAACGGTGGCCGGAGCTACGGAGACCGACATCATTCGGCCGCTGCGGCAAGAAAAACGTTGTTTTTGCTTGACTGTGCATGATACGCATTCCTGCGGCTGGTGACAGGAGATTGAATCATGGCTCGATTGGCGCGCCGATTTGGTGAACCCGGCGGAAATGGCCCCGTTTGATTGTATTAACCGGTGTGGCCGCCGCTGCTTTTTCTGCGGCGATGCCCCCGTGTCGCGCCGCGATCATGAGCATCGCCAACGCGCGTCTGCGTTAGAAACGCCACTTACGACGCGGACTCCTCGCGCGGCTTGATCTCCAGAACCACGCTGGGGTGGTCCGCGCCGGGCTGGCGGTATTCGTCCAGCTTGCGCAATTGCAAATCTTGAAACAGGCCCAGGCGGCGGGCTTCACGGCGTTCCTCGACCCAGGCCGGGCCTTTCACCACCAGCATGCGGCGGAACGAGGTCCAATGCGGGGCGACCCAGTTCAGCAGCTTGGGCAGCGCGGCCACCGCCCGCGTGACGATGGTGTCGTGCAGGCCCTCCTCCAACAAGTCTTGCCCCGGCGCGCTGTGAACGTCCAGATCGAGGCCCAATGTATCGACGATTTCCGCCACCACGCGGGCCTTCTTGCCGACGGAATCGCACAGCGAAACGGAAATGTCGGGCCGGACAATGGCCAACACGATCCCCGGCACGCCCCCGCCGGTGCCAAAGTCCAAAATGTCTTCCTCCGCGTCCAACTGGCGACTGATCGCCAGCGAGTCGATGACATCGCGGGCCACGAACCTGTCAAACGTCGTATGCCGCGTGAGATTGATTTTCTCGTTCCACTCCCAGAGCAACTGGCAGTAGCGGTTGAGCAAACCGACTTGCGATGGCGGCAACGAAATAGCGTGCCGCGACAGGGCCTCCGCCAGTGACCGCGAGGGCTGGCCTTCCGGTGGCGGGTTTTCTTCAGGCATCATCAAATTCGGTCGGATCCCGTAGGCTCCGCCTGCCGGGCGGTGCCTTGCGGTTGGTGAAAGTTCCTCCGTCAATTCGACGCCACGAGGGATAATCGGAAGGCCAAGTGCGACTCTCTCCGCGATTGTAGGCAGGCCAATGCAAGATCATCCCTAGGCCCCGTCCGGCAGACGGAACCTACTTTATGGCACAGCCGGCGCGGGCGCTGCGTCCGCCGCATCGTGGGCAACCGCATGCTGGCCCGGCTTGGGCCATTCTCCACGCAACCACTCGGCGATCAACACAATGGTCTCATCGGTTAGCCGCGGCTCGGACTTTTCGGGAGAGTCGGGCAGGCCAAAGCTGGGCATCAACTGCTTGTTGTCTTGCGCGTCTTCCGAAAACAGGTGCTGATAATACTGCTCGTGGTTTGGATCGGCGATCATGCCGATGATCCAATCCTTCGAGCCGTAGTCGGTCAAACTGGGTGCGGCACCCAGGCTGCCCGCGCCGTGAAACTCGTGGCATTGCGCGCAGCCGGCGCTATCATCAGCCAGAATTTTACGGCCCAGTTCCAGCAAGGGCTGATCGGCTTCCGCATGGACATGGTCAGCCTCGACCGATAGCGCCAGGGCCACCGCTTGCACGGCGTTGGGCGCTTCGAGCTTGCCCAGGTCGTCGTGGACAAAACTCACCATGTCCCCCTCTTTCATGGCCGTGGCGCCAAAATAATCGTCGCTGACAATCCGCTTGGGATCGAGCAAACCCTCGATCCACTCGCGACTGGCGAAGCCGTGCAGGTTCGGGGCGGAAATAGGCGTGGGCCGGAAGCCGTGGCCGTTGGCATCGGTATAGGCATGGCAGCCCAGGCATTGTTGGGTAATCACCGTAAACGCCTGGAAACGCGGGTCGTTTCGCATCATCTCGGCCGCGCCGGTGGCTGGGATGCCTTGCGCGGCGCGAACTTCGGCCAGTTGGGCCCGCTCGTGTGCTTCCCACACGGCGTTGCGGTAGCCTTGGGTGTTGCTGTCTTCGCGCATCGCCAAGGCGGTCAAGACGCCGGCTCCGCAGAGGATTCCCACCAGGAGTGCCACGTTGAAGCGGTGCCCCAGTTTCCAACGGCCCACGATCGGCATCAAGAACAACAGCCCCATCACCAGCCCGGGAATATAGATTGCGCCGAGCGCTTCCAGCTTGCCGGGAAAGAACTTGAGGAACTGAAACAAGAACAGGAAGTACCACTCTGGCCGGGCGGCCGAATAAGGATTGGCCGGATCGGCCGGCGCGCCAAGTTCGGCCCCTAGCTTCCAGACCAACAGCATCACGATCAGCAACGTCGCCAGGCAGGCGACCGCATCTTTGAGGATTTGATCCGGCCAGAAGGTGCCGTCGGGCTTGATCTTGGGGGCCTTGTAATGCAGCCCATGCCGACGGAAGACGTAAATATGCAAGGCTAGGAAGAACATCAGGGCGCCAGGCAGCACGCCTGCATGCAGGGCGAAGAACCGAGTCAGCGTTTGATGCCCGTACTCCTTGCCGCCGACGACAACTTCTTGGACTTGTTCGCCCACGACCGGCGTTAGCCCCATGATGCCGGTGGCAACCTGCGTGGCCCAGTAGCCCTTTTGATCCCAGGGCAATAGGTAGCCCGTCAGCGACAGCCCCAGCACGATCTTGAGCAGAATCAGGCCGAGCCAGAAGTTGACTTCGCGCGGGGCCTTGTACGCGCCATCGACCACCACCTGCCACAGGTGCAGCGCCAGCAACACAATCATGGCCTGGGCCGTGAAGTGGTGAATGCCGCGCAGCAGCCAGCCCCCTTGCATCTCGTGCTGGATGTAATAGACGCTCTCCCAGGCGGTTTGCGAACTGGGGCTGTAACTCATCCACAAGAACAACCCGGTGACGAGTTGCGTCATGAACGCGAATACCAGCGTGCTGCCCCACACATACCGCCAGCGGGCGCCGCCGGGTACGTTTTCGTAGAGCGCCTCGGCCATCAAGTCGCGATAGCCGGTACGGTCATCGAACCAGTTGAGAAAGGACTTGATCATACCGGCATCTTCTCCTCATGGCCGACGCGGAATTTCTCGAATCGAACCCAGATTTCTGGCCCGCGAACCTCGACCTGCAACTCGTCTAAACCGCGGGGGGGCGGCCCCTTGACCATCGCGCCATCCAGGTTGAACTCGCTGTTGTGGCAAGGGCAAGAAAAGCTTTGCTTGGACTTTACGTAATCGACAAAACACCCCAGGTGCGGGCAAGTCGCCGTGAAGGCGATAGGCTTGTCGGCCCCCTCCGGCCACCGCAAAAAGACAGCGCCAACCGGGTGGGGCGGGTGATAGTTCCAGGCATCCCAAGAATCGGTAATGGCGGCGAAGGACTTAGGCTCACCGCCGACTGGGACGTCGGCTACGGCGGCAATCTTCAGCCAGCGGCCCGGTCCAGCGGATGCATCCGCCGTGTTCGAACCGGCGTCTTCTCCCGCAGGGGAAGGATGATTGTGGCTCCGGAGAGGGTCCAGATAGGTGTAAATACCCGCGGCGGCTGGCAAAACACCGCAGACCGTGCCCGCCGCGACAGCCGCGGCCTTGGTGACAAAGTCCCGCCGGTCGCCGGAGGGTGGTGGAGTGGTTGGTTCCGGTTCGGGCTTCTTGCCTCGGTCCTTGTCCTTGTTATGGTTCTTGGCCATCTGGTGATCTCAATAGGAAGGAGATTTCGTCGGCGCGGCGGGGTGGCCGCTCGCCGACCGATGGAAAGCAGGCGGGTTGGTTTTCGCTAACACAATAACCTGTCCGCGCGTAAAACGAAACAGGGCATCACACGAAGGCGGGCAATCCAAATGCCTTTCTTGAAGCTCTGCTCCTTGGGAAGACCGCCCGGGCGGACTAGAATACCTGTTTCGACCGCGGTTCAAACTCTTCCCACGGAAATAATTCCATCGTGGCTAAGGCCGCCGACAAGCCGCTCTTCACGGAAGCGATTGAGCCCGCCGATCAGGCGGAGTTGGCCCAGGCCGTGCGCGATGCGGCTGCCGCTTCCACGCCGGTCTATCCCGTCGGCGGCGGTACGGCCATGAACTTTGGACTGGCAATCAAGCGGCCGGGTATTCGCTTGTCGCTGGCCAAATTGAACCGCGTGGTTGAGTATCCCGCGCGCGACATGACGATCACGGTGGAGGCCGGCATTACCTTGGCGGCACTGGCCGAGGTTTTAGCCCAGGAGCGTCAGCGGCTGGCGGTCGATGCGGCGCAAGCCAGTCAGGCAACGCTGGGCGGGCTGATCGCCACGAACTTTAGCGGCCCGCGGCGTTACGGCTGCGGCACCATCCGCGACTACGTGATTGGCATGACCGCCGTGGATGGCCGCGGCGTTGCGTTTCATGGAGGCGGGCGAGTTGTTAAGAACGTGGCCGGTTACGACTTCTGCAAACTGTTGACCGGTTCCCTGGGGACCTTGGGCGTGATCAGCCAGGTTACGCTCAAGCTCAAGCCCACGCCCGAGGCCTCGGCCTTGGTGGCGTGCGAGGTTAGCGACGCGTCCCAAGCAGATCATCTGTTGGCCGCTTTAGGCCAGTCGAAAACCACGCCGGCGGCCGTTGAGCTTTTTGCTTGCGGTGCAAGAAATTCCAGCGAACCGGTATTTTTGCAATCGCCCGGCCCTGCCGGGTATAAGCTGGCCGTGGGCTTGGAGGGAACCAGCACGGAAGTCAACTGGATGGTGGACCGGCTGCAATCCGAATGGAAAGAGCTCGGTGTCGATCGTAGCGATGTCCTGGCGGATGCCGCCGCCGCGCCGGCTTGGAGCGAACTGGTGGAGTTTCCGTCCCAGCCCGCCGGCGGAATGGTCCTGAGAGCCGCGGTGTTGCCAAGTAACGTTTTGCGTTTCATGGAAGAAGTCCTCCAGGTCGATGCCGGTGCCGCGCTATTGTCTCACGCTGGTAACGGGGTTGTGCTGGTTCGCTTGGACAGCGTTTCTCCAGCCGAACTGCCAGGCCTGTTGGTGCAACGCCTGCAGCCTCTGGCCGCGTCTTTGGGGGGCAATATTGTTGTCTATGCCGCGCCCGACGAATGTGGGCTGACGCGCCAGACCCAATGGGGCACGGCGACCGCGGACGCCACCTTGATGCGATCCGTCCAAGAACAATTCGATCCCCAAGGCGTGCTCAATCCAGGCCGCTTTGTTTACGGAAAATAGCCGCATGAATCCCACGCCCACCGATGCCAAAGCCGGCCTAGCTGGTACTTCGCCTCCGCCCGATGGCACGCCTACACCCGCGCCGCATGGCGGAGAGACCGCGGCGGCCGCGGTGTTGCCTTTATTGCCAGCAGGCAAGAACCCTGGGGCGGGTATCGACTACGAGCTCTTCTTGGATTGCGTCCACTGCGGCCTTTGCACGGCGGCTTGCCCTACCTACGCCGAACTGGGGAACGAAAACGACAGTCCGCGCGGGCGCATTTACCTGATGCGTTCCGTCACCGATGTCCGGTTGGCGCTCAACGACGAAGTCCGCCGGCACCTGGAGCTGTGCCTGGACTGCCGCGCTTGCGAAACCGCCTGTCCGTCGGGCGTGCAATACGGCAAGCTGATCGAACCTTTCCGCGTGGCCATGGAGCAGTCGGCCGATGCCGCCACGCCCGCCAAGTCGTCGGACTGGTTCCATCGTTACATCTTGTTCGGTCTGTTTCCGTATCCCGACAAACTTCGCAAGGCGCTGGCCCCGGCGCGTCTGGCTCAAAAGCTGGGCTTGATGGGGCTGCTGCAGAACACCCCCTTGCTAAAGCTGCTGCCGCCGCGGCTGCGGCAGTTGGTGGCCATGTTGCCGCCGCCGCGGAAGGAAGAAAAGCCGCTGCCCGAGGTGCTGCCCGCCATTGGCCGCCGCCGAGCCCGCGTGGCGTTGTTTACCGGATGCGTGGGCGATGTCATGTTTCGCCACACCAACTGGGCCACGGCCCGCGTCCTGCAGCAGAATGGCTGCGACGTGGTGGTCCCCAGCGCACAAGTCTGTTGCGGGGCAATTCACTTTCACGCGGGCAGCAGCCCCCCGGCCCGCGAAATGGCCGACCTGAACGAGCAAGCTTTCGACTACCAGGGTGTCGATGCGGTGGTGGCCAACATCGCCGGCTGCGGTTCGATGCTCAAGGACTACGGCCATCACTGGCACGACGAACTGCAACCTCAAAGAGCAGCCTTTGCCGCCAAGGTTCGCGATGTCAACGAGTTCTTGGACAGCCTGGGACTCATTCCGCCGGAAGGCAACATTCCATTGACGGTGACCTATCACGATGCTTGCCATTTAGCGCACGCGCAGAAAGTACGCGAGGCACCTCGCAACCTTTTAGCCCAAATACCAGGGTTAACGCTCAAGGATCTGCCCGAGACGGAACTCTGTTGCGGCGCAGCAGGCACCTATAATCTGACCGAACCAGAAATGGCCGGCCGCCTCAGCCGCCGCAAGCTGCGAAACATCCTGGGGACCGGTGCCGAGTTGGTTGTCACGGCCAACGCCGGCTGCATACTGCAGATTGCCCGCGAGGCCCGCCAACAAGGCCAGCGGCTGGGCGTCATGCACCCGGTGGAACTGCTCGACTACAGCTACCGCGGCGAGCAGCCGGTTTTTTAGGCGGCTGTAGGAGGCGATTCCATCGCCGATGGATACGTTTCGTGCAATGGCATCGGCGTTGGAAACGCCTCCTACAGGTTGGCGCCAAACGATTGCCGCAATACGTCGGGCGCTAATCTCCCAAACTGAAACCGCCGGCCCGTCGCCAAATTGGCCAAGGTGATGACGGCCGGGCTGAACAGGTGCGGGTCGATCTTGTAGAAATCGCGCTCAGCCCGCTCAAAAATCGCCGCGAACGGCTGGCCATAATCGGACGATGCGCAACTGGGAACTTGCGGTCCGAGCCGCGCTAGCTCCTCGTCGTCGGCACGGACCCACAGCGTTACCTCGCCGCCGTACAAGATGGCGTCGTTCGTGCGGCCAATGCCGGCCATGTCGTCGGCTGCCACCGGGGGTAGCGGTGCCAGTCCATAGCCGCTTTGCACCAGGCTCAGGTCAAAACCTAGCTCCAACAATTTGTGCAGCGCGGTCTCCACGCTACGGGCCACCACCTGGACATGGCCCGCCTGGCTGGCCGTGGGGGCGGCCAGCAGCGTAAGCGCCGGCACCTCAACGCCGCATTGCCGGGCAATATCTTGGCAGACCGCTTCGGGGGGCAATTTGCGAGTCTCCAACACACCCACGGCAAGGGCGGGCCGCTCGGTGTGGCCAATTTTCCGGAATAAGGCTTCCTTGGCGGCTGCCGCCCGCATCGGTCCCGAGCCCATGCCAAAGAATTTCTCGCCAGCGATCTGCCACCCGGCATATTGGGAAGCCATACAGGCCGCCACCGGCAAATCGGTGCAAACCTGTACGGACGGCGCTGAAATACCTTCGATGCGGCCTGGCACCAGACTCACCTCGGCCAGCCCGGCCAGGCAGACCTCGGCCAGCCGCCGCCCCGCTTCCAGGCCGCCTTCCACGGAAATGCCCAGGTCAACGGTGGTGCCGCCATCGGGCCGTTGGTGAACGGCAATTTTGAGACGCTCGGCGTCGGCAATCATCGCCTGACACAGGCTGGCGGCACGCTGGTTGAGAAACACGGGCAAGCTCGATGGAATGAACAAAGGGGTGCTTTGCGGATGGTAACCGCGCGGCAATCGTACAATGCCCGCAAGGCGGCCGCTAGCGGGCGCAATAAAAAAGCCGCCGCGTTCTCCTCGGAGAACGCGGCGGCCGGCGTGGGTCTGAAGCACTTGGACGATATCGCGTGTCGAGCCGAGGCCGGCGAAGCCTGGCTCGCGCGTCAACTACCGCAGCGGACGCCAGCCGCTGTCGTCGATCTTCTGCTTGGCGGGCCGCGTGTGTTGAGCCGGAATCACGGCGGAGGAATCGTCGGCCAGCGTGTTGTCCAATTGGGTGCGGTGGCTGGGCAACATGGTGGTGCGGTCCGCTCCATCATCTTCGTTCAACAAGCCGCGGGCCTTGGGGCTGCTGGTCCGCACGTCTGGTATGGCACGTTGCGGCAAGTCGGCATCGGCCTGGTTAATGGGTGCCAGCAACACGGGTTGGCTGTCGGACGGGCCCGGACGAGGAATCACGGGCGTGCGGGCTACGGGCGCTGTGCTGCTGTACGATCCGCCTGGCGGCGCATAGCTGGCGTTAGAAGGAGCATAGCTTGTAGTTGGCGCGGCGGACGCAATCGGAGCGGAAACCGCGGCTGGCGCACTGTAGCGCACGACGGGGCTGCCCTGTTGAACGATTCGGCTGACCACGGGGGCACCTGGCCGCGAAACGGATGCGCCACAAGAACTACAGCCGCTGCTGGGCGCGCTGTAAACCGGGGTCGAAATGACCGGCGAGGCATAGGTTGCCGCGGGGGCGCTATAGGAAGGCTGGTACGAGACTACCGGCCGCAGCACGGTTGTGCCGCAACTGTTGCAACTGTTGCAACCGCCACAAGCGGGACGATAGCTGACCACCGGCGAGTAGGCCACGCGATAGCAACTATTGCAGGTGGACACCTGGGGAGCGCACGTTGAACAGCCGGTGGCACAGGTTGAGCAGCCGGTTGAACAAGTGGAACAACAAGGCGATGCGGCCACGCCGCGGTAGCCCGTCAGAAACGGAAACAGGGGCCGGTAGGTCGTCGTGCCGCAGGGCGACGACGAGCTAAACCATCCAAAACATGCCTGGCTCTCACTCGTTGTGCCCAGGGCCATGGCCAGGACGGTACAAGCGACAGCAACGCTACGAAGGCTGCGGGTCATTGTCTCTCCAATCTGAACGGAATGTTCTGTCAACCTTGCCCAAGAAAAGTATACGCACGACGTACAGGATTATTCTTTAGACAATCGCTTTGGAGTGCTGTCAACGCAGCGCGCAACGACAGCATCCATTTGGCGGAAGATTACCTTCGTGACGGTTATGCCGCTGGTGGCGAATGTGCCGATTGTGCCGATGCTAGCGGCCCCAGACATGTACGACGCCGGCCCCACGCGTCTTGACTTAAGTGTAGTTCAAAAAGATTTGAAGAGTGCGGCCAGGCATGGTTTTAAGCCCTCAAGCCGTAACAAACGCGCGGACGATAACGAAGATAACGGTCAGGCCGGCAGGCCATGTCGAATTCCAGCCCGATCGCCGAACAGGGCAGCCTCGGTTCGTTCCATCTCCGCGAGATTCTTAGGAAGCAGGCCATCGTGACCGCCCACCTCAATGCCCGCCGCGCTGCCGTACTGCTGACTTGCCTGCCGCAAGACGACGCGGCGGTGCTGCTGGGCAAGTTGGAACCCAAACAGGTAGAAGCGGTTACGATTGAAATCGCCAGGCTTGGCTCTATCCCCGGAGAGGAGCAAGAGGCGATCATCAAGGAGTTCGCTGACGCCAATCCCAATACCTTGACGGCGGGCAGCGGCGGACTGGATGTGGCCAAGCGGCTGGTCGAGAAAGCGCTAGGCAGCAAGGCGGCGGGGACGCTGGACAATGTCCGCGAACAAATCGAAGCCATGCCGTTTGGCTTCTTGCGGCGCGTCGATGCGCAAAACCTGGTGACGTTCATCATTGATGAACACCCGCAGACCATCGCGCTAATTGTTTCTCACCTGCCGCCGCAGTCGGCCGCTTCGATCATTGCCAGCCTTCCGGCGGATCGGCAGCTTTCGGTGGTAAGGCGGATCGCCACGATGGCCCAGACCAACCCCGATATCATTCGCGAAGTTGAGGTGGGTCTGGAAGCGCGGATGTCCAGCCTGATGAGCCAGCAGTTTGCCTCGGCCGGCGGCGTACCGCGGGTGGCCGAGATTCTCAACGTCACCGACCGCAATACCGAAAAGGCCCTGTTGGAAAATCTGGCCCAAGAGGCCCCCGACCTGGTCGAGGAAATCCGCCGCTTGATGTTTGTGTTTGAAGACATTGTCAAATTTGGCGACAAGGACATTCAAACGGTTCTCAAGAATGTCGAGACCTCGCAATGGGCCATGGCCCTCAAGGGACAAAGCGATGTCATCAAGGACAAGATCTTGGGTAACCTCTCCAAGCGGGCCGCCGATCTGCTGCGCGAGGAAATGGACTACCTGGGCGCGGTGAAAAGCTCCACCGTCACCCAGGCGCAGCAGCAAATCGTCGATATCGTTCGCCGTCTGGAAGACGCGGGCGAAATCACTCTGGAAGCCGGCGACGAGGCCGATCAGATGATTTCCTGATCTAAGCCCGCACTTGCTTGGCAGCGTCGGTGGCGATCGCGAAACATTCGCGGATATCGTCCAGCGGGTTGTCGGGGTTCTCTTCGTATTCGAGCGACAGGCCGCCGTCGATGGGAAAGTCGGCCTCTTTCAGGGCCTTGAACACGCCCACCACGTCCATGTGCCCGCGGCCCAGGATGACCCCCTTGGTCTGCGCCTTTTGCTCGGCGAAGTCCTTGAGATGGATGCCAAACAACCGCCCCTTCAACAGCCGAATCACCGCCACGGGATCCTCGCCCGAACGGATGTAGTGTCCCAGGTCGGCGCAGGCACCGATATGCGGGTGATGGTTCTTGACGGCGTTCAGCACGTCGATGGCTTTATCGTAGCGATGCGACGGGCCGTGGTTGTGGATGGCAATGCGGATGTCGTATTCGGCGACGAGCTTATCCAGGCTGTCGAACGAGTCGGGGCTGGGATCGGCGCTGATATTCTTGATGCCGGCCCGCTTGGCAAAGTCGAAGACCTTCTTGTTGGCCGCGTGGTCCGCGCCGAAGCCGTTGACACCGTGGGCAGTAATCTCCAACTTGGCCGAGGCCAGCTTTTCGTTCATCTGGGTGATCTGCTCGTCGGTTGATTCGAGCGGGTAGTGACCTCCGAAAAACTCGATCGTGGTGAAGCCGATCTCACCGGCATGTTTAATGGCCTCATCAACGCCGTAGCCGCGCAGAGAGTAACTTTGAATACCCAGCTTAAAGCCTGGAAACTCCTCGGCTTTGTCTTCGCCCCACACGCGGCGCTGCATGCCTAGCATGGCCCCGCCAGCCACCGCGGCCGACAGACAAAGAAAATCGCGACGCGAGGAAAAGCGGGACATGCGGGCAACTCCTGGACGAGAATTGGGCGGAAGAGTGGATTGGCGCTGGAAGGAACGGCGGCCCTGGCGAAGGGTGTATTATGATTCGCCATTTGTCCGCGTCCAGTAGTTCGATCTATCTGGCCCCTGGAGGTACCACCAGCAGCAGCAACTTGTGGTCTTGGGTGGCAATGGCCATTTCGGTTCCGTCGGGCGAATAGGCGGCGGAGTAAGCCGCCGCGACGGGCAACTGCTGATGGTGGATCTGGTTGCCCGTGTTGGGATCCCAAATGAACAGTCCGCCCGAGTAGTCCACCGTGGTCAGTCGGTTGCCAACGGGGTTGAACAGCACACGGTAGATGTAGTCGCTATGGCCCGATACGGAACGCAGCGGTTTAGGTTCGTTCACATCCCAGATCTCCCAGGCCTTGCTCAGCCCGCCCGCCGCCACCCACTTGCCGTCGGGCGAGAATAGCGCGCTGTACAACCCATCGGGATCATCGGGCTTGAATTGTTTGATCTCGACACCATCCGTATCCCAAAAGCGGACCGTTCGATCGAGCGAACACGACACGAGTTGCCGCTCGATGGGGTGGAACGAGACGGCAAAGACTTGCCCTTCGTGCCCTTTACAAGTAGCCGTTTCCTCGCCTGTCGTGGTATCCCACAGGCGAATGGTCTTGTCCGCGCCAGCCGTGGCTAGCAGGCGGCCATCGGGGCTGAATTCCATGGCATAGACTTGCGACTCGTGCCCTTTGAGCACCAACCGCGGTTCAGCCGAGGCAGCCAGCCAGCGTTTGGCGGTCTGATCGTTTGAAACGCTGAACATGCCGCGGCCATCGGCCGCCAGACACAGGTCGCCCACGACCGAGGTATGGCCGGCGCACTCTTGCATCAAAACGAGCGACGTTTCGTCGCCGTCGCGGTTCACGCGGAAGTTACGGATGATGCCATCGTTGCCAGAAACGACAATCTTGTGCCCGGCATCACTGGCCGCGGCCGCCGTTAGCGGCACGGCGGCGGTCGTCACGACCTCGGCGGTCGCCAACTCCGCGGCGTCGGCCACATTCCACAACCGCACCATGCCGTCCTCGCCGGCACCCGCCAGCAACTCGCCTGCATCGAGCGCGGCCAGTGCCTTCACGGCCACGGTGCTCCCTTCGTACTTCGACGTTTCGGAAAAGTCGTCGTAGTTCCATCCGGCCACGATCTTATCGACACCCGCCGTGGCCACTTGCTTACCGCCCGCCACGAAAATAGCGTCGTGGATCGTCCCCGTGTGAGCCTGCACCGCGCGGCTGCCAGAAGGCAAGAACGAGCGGGCAATGTTATCCGCCCCGCCCGAAACAATGCGGTCGTCCTCCCCTCCCACGGCTACCCTCGCCACACCGGCGGTATGGTCGATGAACTGTTCGAGCAGCAAGCCGGAGCCGATCTCGATCAGCCGCACGAACCTGTCGTCACAACCTGTCACCACCCGCAAGTTATCGTGCGTAAAAGCGACTCCACGCACCACGGCCGGGTGCGCAACCGTCTTCAACGGCGAAGCATCATCGTAATTCCACAAACGAAGTTGATTGTCCGCTCCCACGGCGGCCACGGCCTTACCATCCGGGCTGACCGCCAGGCCAAACACGGCCCCGCCCGAGCCGTTAAATTTTTTGTCTTCCGTCCCCAGGTTGACATCCCATAGACGAACGGTGGCGTCGGCACCGCCGCTGAGCAGCTTCTTGCCGCCCGGCGCATACGCCAAGGCGTTTACTCCATTGGCGTGGCCGGTCATCATGCGAACCAGCGACAAATTATGGACCAATATGTTGTTATCGCCCCCGCCCGTCACCAAAGTGCGGTTGTCGGGCGTGAACGCCACCGACAGCAATGGCGTGGCCGAGGCTAGTTCCTCCAAAGGTTTGCCGTCGGCTGGACTAAAGACGCGCAGACGGTTATCGGCCCCGCCGACCGCCACTTTCGACCCATCGGTGCTGTAGGCAACACTGGTTAATCCGCCCAGCGTGACAATTTTATGCTGCAAGGCACCGTCGGCGATGTTCCAAAGTTGCAGGTTCTTGTCGGTGTAGAGATCGTTGCCGGCACTAGCCAGTTGCAATCCGTCAGGCCGCACGGCGACATTAGCCAAGGGGCCGTCGGCCCCGGCGAATTGACGGACCATCTTGCCATCTTGTCCCCACAATTTAGCCAGCTTGTCGTCGCCGCAGGTGACGAACTGCGTGCCGTCCCCCACAAAGGCCGCATCGTTGGCTTTCCCTTCATGGGCCGCAATCACCATGTTGGCCGAAAGCCGCCACACCCGCGCGGTCTTGTCGGCTCCTCCGGAGACAATCGTGCGGTTGTCGGCCCCCAGGGCCACGGCTGGCACCACTCCGGCATGTCCCGTGAACTGCTGCAATTCCTTGCCCGTGACGACATCCCAGGCCCGCACGATGCCGTCGTCCGCCGCGCTGGCCAGCCGCGTGCCATCGGGGCTGAGCCGCATATTGCGCACGGCCACGGGGTGCGTCAGGGTGAACGTCAGCGCCGCGTCAGCCAGATTCCAGATTCGGACGGCCTTGTCGATGCTGGCGGCCGCCACCTTGGTGCCATCCTTGGTGACGCCGACCGACGTAACCTGATCGGTCGCGCCGGCGTAGGTCCGCACGGAATTTCCGTCGGCCAGGTTCCACAGCCGTACCGTTTTGTCCATGCCGCCGCTCACCAATTGGTCGCCCGCCGGCGTATAGGCCAGCGAAGTCACGGCCCCTTCATGGCCGGCGATCAGCCGCACCAGCGACAAGGCCAGCAGGCGGGCCGAGTTGTCGGCCCCACCGGTCAACAGCGTGTTATGGTCCGGCAAGAAGGCCAAGGCGTTGATAGCGGCCGGCGCGGCCACCTCTTCCAATAGCTTTCCATCCATAGTGCGGTAGACGCGCAGATGGCTATCCGCGCCCGACACGGCCACCTTGAGCCCATCGGCACTGTAGGCTACATCCAGAATGGCGACAGGGGTGATAATATTCTGTTGCACGGCGGCGTCGGCCATGTTCCACAGGAACAAATGCCCGTCGTCGCCCCCCGATGCAAGCTGGGTGCCGTCGGGCTTAACGGCCACGCGGCGCAGCGGCGCGATCGCACCGGCATAAGGCCGCACGACCGTACCGGCCAAGGCCCACAATTTGGCCAGCTTGTCGTTTCCGACCGAGACAAACTGCGAGCCATCGGTCACAAACGCCACGTCATTGGTCCCTCCTTCGTGTGCTTCGACCAATCGAATGGCGGAGGCCGTGGCAATGCGAACCACCATGTCGGCACCGCCCGATACGATCGTTTTGTTGTCTCCCGCCAGGGCCACCGCCAGTGCGGCCCCCTCATGCCCGGAAAAATGTTCCAATTCCTTGGCGAGTGTCAGATCCCACATTCGCACCACGCCATCGTCGCCGCTTGTTACCAGGCGGGTGTTATCGGCGCTGGCCTGAATGCCGCGGACGCCCGCTGGGTGGACCATCGCCGAAACCACAGCCGCATCAGCCAGGTTCCAGACGCGGGCGTTTTTGTCCGCGCCAGCGGCCAAGACCTTGGTGGCGTCCTTGCTGACCCCCACGCCAAGGATGGCGTCGGTAGCGCCGGCAAAGGCACGCACTTGCAAGCCGTCGGCCACGGTCCACAGGCGGACGGTTTTATCCGCGCCGCCGCTGACCAGTTGCGTGCTGTCCGGCGTGAACGCCAAGGCGTTGACGGCACCTTCATGCCCGACAAACAGCCGCAGGAACGAAGACTGCATCAACCGGGCGGCATTGTCGCCACCGCCGCTGGCAATGGTCTTGTTGTCGGGCCCAAACGATACGCCGCTGATGTGGACATCGGGCGTGGTGAACCGTTCCAGTTCGATGCCGGCCAGGTTCCACAGGCGGACGGTTCCATCACCGGCGCTGGAGACAATGGTCAGACCGTCGGGGCTGAAATTAACGCCGGTGGCAGCCGCTTCGTGGCCGGTCAGCGTGCCTGCCGCCGCTCCGTTGCTGGAAGTCCACAGCTTGATGATCTTGTCCGCGCCGGCGGAAGCAATGGTCGCGCCGTCCGCACTGACGGCCACCGCGGCTACTTCCGCACCGTGGGTAATCGTCCTTACGGCCGCGCCGCCGGCGATCTTCCAGACGCGGATGGTGCCGTCGGCCGAGCCGGACAACATTTCGTCAAGCTTGGAATTGTAGGCCACGCAAGTGATGGCACCGGTATGCCCTTCGATCGTGGCCAGGGTCGTCCCCTCGGCAATGCTCCACTGCTTGAGGACTTGGTCGGCCCCCCCCGACAACAACTGTGTCCCATCGGCACTAAAAGCCACCCCATTGACCGCCGCGCCGTGCCCTTCAAACGTCTTGACGGTTGCGCCATCCGCCGCGGTCCATAGCCGGACGGTTTTATCGGCGCTAGAACTGGCCAGTTGCGTGCTGTCCGACTTCCAAGCCAGCCCCGTCACCGCCGCGGTATGCCCGTTCAACGTACGCAGTAAAGCGCCGTCGGCGGCGTTCCACAAGCGGACGGAATTGTCGGCCGAGGCCGTGGCCACGGTCTTGCCATCGGGGCTGAGAGCCACCGCTTGAATCGGCTTGGTGTGGCCGGCCATCGCGCGACTGGCGGGTATCGGCAATTGCCACAATTTGACGGTGCCATCTTCTCCCGACGAGGCCAACTGCGTGCCATTGGCATGAAACGCCAGGCCCGTGATGCGACCCATGTGCGCCTCAATCGACAGCAAATCGGCCCCCGTACCGGTCTGTGCCAGTTTGATGATGCCGGCATCGCTGGCCGAGGCGGCCAGCGCGGAATCGACCGACAAGGCGACCGCCGTTACAGCGCTGGCATGGGCAGGCAGCTCGCGCACCAGTTCGCCCGACGCGCCATCGACCAGTTGTACTTTCTTATCCGCGGCACCGGTCAGTGCGAGTTTGCCGTCCACGGAAATCGACACCGCATTGACGGCCTCTTTGTGGCCGGCATACGCGCGGCCGGGCACCACCGGCAACTGCCATAGTCGTAAAAAGCCATCGGCACCGCCCGAGAGCAGCATTTGGTTGCCGGGATGGTACGCCAGGCCATTGACCGCGCCGGCGTGCGCGCCAATTTGGCCTTGAACGGCGCCGTCGGCCGCGTTCCAAAGGTGAATGTTGCCGTCGGCATCGCCCGAGGCCAGTTGGGCATTATCGGCCCGGAAGGCCACGCTTTCGACGGCACCAGAGTGTCCTTGCAACGTCCGCAGCACGGCTCCGTCAGCCACGTTCCACAGCTTAACCGCCTTGTCGGTTCCCACGGTGGCACCCAACTGGCCGTTGGCGCTAATCGCCACATTGCGAATTGGCTCCTTATGGGCACCCAGCGTCTTCTCATCGCCTGGCGTGCGCCATACGCGGATGGTTCCATCCTGGCCCGCCGTGGCAAATTCTGGATTCTTGGGATGAAAGGCCGCCGCCAAGGCAGCGCCGGTATGGGCCACGATGTCTCCCTGGCTGGCGCCATCGGGCAGACTGAACAGGCGCACGCTGCCGCTGGGCAACGTCACGGCGGCCACGGTATTGTCGGCGTTGACAGCCAGCGAAGTAGCCGGTTCGGCAAGTTCCACCAACGTCTTGGCGGCGTTGGGTTTCGTCAAGTCAGTCAGCGTGAGCGTCTTGTCGGCGGAGGCCAGCAAGACACCTTTGCCATCGGCCAGCAGGGCCACGGCGTTAACGACGTCGGCGGTTCCCTCCAGCGATTGCGACGGCGCGGCGTCGGTGGACCACAACTTGGCTAGGCCATCGGCACCAGAGGTCAGCAGCAGCTTGCCATCGGGGTGATAGGCGATGCCGGTGACGGGACCGGTGTGCGCGCCGAGTTCTCCCAGCAGCTTTCCGGCCGCGGCATCCCAAATGCGGACCACGCCGGCGCTATCGCCCGATGCAATCCGCTTGTTGTCCTTGGATATCGCCCCTGCGGTCACGGCGGTCGTGTGGCCATCCAGCGTATGCAGCGGCTTGCCTTCCCCCAGTTTCCACACTCGCAACGAGGTCTCGGCACCGGCTGACAGCAATAGTTGGCCGTCGCTGCTGGTCACCAGCAATTGGACGGGCCGGGCATGGCCGGCCAGCGTGGTCGGCGGCTTGGGCAGATTCCAAATGCGAATGGTGCCATCCTCACCCGCCGAGGCAATCTCCTTGCCCTGCGGATGGAATGCCAAGGCACTAACCGCGCCGACATGTCCCAACGATGTGAACAAGTCCGCGCCGTCTTCCGATTTCCAATACTTGATGATGCCGGTGGTGCTGCCGGTAGCCACGACCGATCCGTCGGGGTGCATGGCCAGCGACGACACGGGGCCCGATTGGCCCGCCAGGCTGCGCAGCTCTGTCCGCTTTTCGGCATCGAATAACCGCACCGAAGTATCGGCGGCTCCCGCGGCGGCTAACTTGCCATCGGCGGAAATGGCCACGCCGTTCACTGCCCCACCCAAGGTCGCCAAGACAGCGGGAAGGGCCCGCGGCGGCCATTGAATCGATCGCAGCGCGCCGTCTTCACCGGCTGATAGCAACGTGCCGTCTTCCGGATGAAAGGCCAAGGCTACCGTCTTGGGTGCCATCACCACGCCCACCGGAGAAGCATCGGCCACATTCCAACCGCGAATGCTGCCGTCACTGCCCGACGCGATCAACGCCGCGCCGTCGGCCGACAGCGCCAAGTCTGTTACGTCGGCGGTCATACCGGGATAGTCCCGCACCGCCTGGCCAGTCTGCGGGTTCCACTGGCGGACCAGCTTGCCAGTGTCGCCCGTGAAGACCATGCCGCCATCGGCCGATGTGACGACGGCCGTTGGTACGCCCGACAAGCCGGCCATGTTCATCAAGGGACCAACCAGCGGCATATCGTGGACCAGCACCGTGCGGTCGATACCGCCCGAGGCGACTTGCGCGCTGTCCTTGGAAATGGCCAGTGCCAGCACCAGGTTCTTGTGGTCGGTAATCGTATGCAGCAGTTTCTTGCTGGTTCGGTCCCAAATGCGGACAGAACGGTCAAATCCGCCCGACACCAGCAACTTGCCGTCGGGTGAATAGCCCACGGCATAAATGGGAGCCGTGTGCCCTTCCAGGTAGGTAACGGTCTGGGCATGGGCTTGGCCAGCACCCGCGGCCAGTGCCAAAATCAGCAAAACGGGGCAAGCAACCAGCAACGGCCGAAATGGCGGAAAAAGCATATCGGGGCCTTTCAGGCGGGAAATAAAGTCAGCGGTGGGCCATCTGAGCGGCGGGAAGGCATGGATCTTACCGGCGAACGGCCAGCCGATGCCCTATTATGGCTGGCGCGCACGCGGCGCAAACCTCTCTTATAGCTGCCTGACGCAAGGATTTCATCGTAATTTGACCAATTCGCCAATCTGGTTACGGTCTGAGTTGGCCGCGGGCGGGCGCGAGCCGCCGCAATCTCCACCCGCTAGAAGGGCCAGAAAGTGCTGGACACGCACGCGCCGGGCGGAATACGATGTCATAGTCGAGGGGCCAATCGCGATTAAGACTTGTGGGAGCCTGCCGATGCTTTCCGGCCGCCTGAGCTATGTCATTCCGTTAGGCTGCCTGGCCATCGCCATTTGTTGGCCTGCGGCAAGCCGGGCGGACGACGGGTATCGCAATGATCCCTTCAAAGTGCGGCATGCGCCCCAGGTGCATCACTACGATGCCGCGCAAGACAAGTTTTATCACCTGAAAAGCGTGCTGACGCCAGCTCCCTCGGACCAACCTCAAAACGCACTTGGGCGTTACGGCAACCGGTTGACCCAGTTTCGTTATTTCGGTCCCGTCAAGGGGGCGGGCATCTACGGTGCCATGGACCGTTATAAGGCGAGCCTGAACCTAGACGCCAGCCGGTACAAGTACCGCATGGAACGATAGCCGATTGAGAGTTCAAACGCTCCCCAGCGATTGAAAACCGTCGCCGAACCAAAACGTGTCCGGCTCGGCCAACAGCCGGTCGATCAGTTCTTGGAAGGACCGGGCGACAATTTCCTGCCAACCCGGGTCGCCGGCGCTCTCGTGGCATACGTCGAGAATTCGGCCCTGGCCGTTTGAAGTAGCGTCTATCGCCAACCAATTAGAATCGCCGTAGTCCAGCATCTGCCACCAGGCAGCCGACGCCGTATATAGAGGTGAATCGTCCTGGATGAAGCCGTACTCTTGCGTGGTCTGAAGATCGGCCAGCGACGGTATCCGGAAGCGAAACCATTGCCCGGCCGGCGAGAGGAAATCATCTCCTGGCCCGATCAGTGCGCCGTCACAAATGGCATGGAACTCCAACAAGCAGGCCGGCACGCCGCGTTCTTGAGCGGCCTGCAACAATCCTGGTTCCGCCGGTGGATAGGCGAAATGCCGGGCACGAACCTCCGCGACTTGTTGCTGCATGTTCATGGAAATAGCATACAGCCCCATCGCACGCCTATCGACCGCCGTCAAGTAGGACCGGTCGGCAAGGTTTGCGAAGGGTCGCCCCCCACAACTTGCGCCTAGGCCAGCAGGCCGAGGGCCTCGCGGTGCGATTCCACCAAGGTCTTGGGAGGAGCGGCGACCTTGAGGACCGGGGCGAACTCCATGAATTCGTGATCGACTTGCGACAGCACTTCGCACACGCCCGACGAACCGGATGGGCAAAGATGTTGGAACCAGTCGCTAAACAAGCGGCAATCGACCCACGACCCGTCGTTCACCGCGGGGAAGAGTGCCGATAACGAGACCGCCAGTTCCGCCGGGCTGGAGCCTTGGCCCGCGGCCAGAATGTCGGGATCGACGTGCCGTTCGATTAATTGAGCGGCTGATTCAGGCAGATTCCACTTGCGGGCCATCATGCCCCCTACGGCGGCATGTGTCCAACCGAACTCGGCCTGTTCCAGGTCCGATAGTCGCACCGCCCCTTGATTGCGCTGGGCGAACAGCTTCTGGTAACGGTCGCCATATTCCTTGACCAGCAAGGGCAAGGCCATGTCTTGCAGCAGGGCACCCACGAAGGCATCCTCGGCGTCGCGCTGGCCCATCAGTTTGCAGAACAGCCGCACGAACAGGGCACGACGCAGCGAGTCTTGCCAAAGGTTGCTGAGGTTGAACACGCCGCATTTGGGATTGGGCATCAGGCTGAAGACCGCGCTCCACAGCACGAAGTTCTTCACCGTGCGGATGCCAACCATGGTGGTAGCGTGTTTGACGCTAGAGATTTCACGCGAGAAGCCAAAGTATGACGAATTCACGAATTTGAGCACCTGCCCCATCAGGCCTGGGTCGGCCTCAATCGGCTGGGCAAATTCGCCTGGCCCGTTCTTGGCGTCTTTCGCCAGTTCCAGCAGGCGGATCGCGCTTTGCGGCAAGGCGGGCAAATGGCCCGAGGCCAGAATGCGGTTCAACTCAATCAAGGTGGCCGGATCGGTAATGGTCGAGGTTGCCATGTTCGGTTCGCCAGGGACGGAAGATTTCGTGGGTCGGCAGCGGTTCAGCATCGACGAATCGCCAGTGGCACGATTCGCCAGCCGACCCGTCATGCAGCGAGAGATTTGTTGAAACCTAGGTCACAAACGGGCCTCCGGCAAAGCTGGCCGTTCCTGGCTACGCGGATACTCGCGGCCAGTTGCCAAAACGCCACCAGAAGCGCCGCGGTGGCGGATTTGCAACGTCTTGCGGGTTGCGGCCGGTCCGCGGGCAACTGCCCTTAGTGCCCCCTGTAATTCAACTTACGGCCGCGCGCTTCGTTGGCGGCGGCTCTTGGCCCGGCACTTGCGACGAAGCACCCACACCGGTCGATCGGCGATGGAATCGCCTTTGGGAGCCGTCTCCGACAGCATCAAATCCCGTTCTATCCGCCCGGCATGCAAGCAACTGGGAATCGAGCCGCCGTGCGAAGCCTGATCTTCATCGCCCTTTGTGCCGGAACGCTGTTGGCCGGATGCGCGATGGTCGAGCCATCACCCCATCCGGCCAACAATGTAACGGTTCAATCCAACTGGCGGCGCACCGCAGAGGGTTGGGAAGTGTTTCCGCGGCGGCCGGTGCCGCGCGCCTGGTACGCGGCGGCCCTTCACCCGGCTTTGGCCGCGTTGCTGATCGGACAACTGGCGGTGGCCTGCCTGGTGGCCCTGCCGGATGCCAGCCGACGCGGTGCGACAATCGGCGGCTGAGCCTTCCCTATTTCCACCAGAAGAACATTGGATCGTCGATCACCCAAGGCGTGGACCACGAACGTCCATTGTCCATGTTGGCTACGTTGAAGAAGATCGTGTTGACCACCGTGCAGCGGTAACCGTAAGGATACTGCGACGTGATGTAGTCGGCATCCGTTAGATCCTCGATCCCTTTGCGGGCATAGTAGTGGATGCGGCCGTCTGGAGTGAACGACAGCCCCAACGTCCACCAACCTGGTGTGACTTCCGGACCGCGGATATCCGCGCCGCTAGGGCCCGAGCGGATGGTCAAGCAGGCCGAATCCTTCTTGAAGCGGGGATCGGTCTCGCTATGGAACTCAATGAACATGCCAGGCCAGTATTCCTTGACCTCTTCCGATCCGCTGGCAAAGTCGAAGAAGCCCTTCGATTTCTTGGGGCCAATTCCCTTGGTGTCGGCTCGAAACCCGAACTGGCTGCCCGTACGGTTTTCAAACTGCTCGAACGGCGGCACATAGACCCGCACCGTGGCACTGGGATGGCGGTTGACCGATACCGCGCCACGCAGAATTTGGCTGACATTCATCTGCAAATCGTCTTGCTGCGGCTGGCCGGTGAGCTGGCCGGGAATGCCAGTGTAGAGCGACTGCAACAGCAAGGCCCCCTGGCTGCCGGGCAGTCCGCCCGCGGGCGTATCGACTCGCCTTACGACGTCGGGCTGTCCGCGCAGAAAACACTCTTGCCACTTACCGTTGGTGGCGAAGCCGTTGGGCCCGCGCGCCTGTTTATCGAGCTCGTGGCTGGCCTTCGGCGAATTAGGGCGATAGCTCCACTTGGTGTCCTCAAAGTCATCGCAGACCTGGGTGATCTTATGCCCCGTGCCGGGTACAAACCGCTGGGCCAGACACTCATTGGCCATGCCAGCCAGCAACATGGCGCAGCCGGCGGCCGCACACAAATAACGTGACAATTGAATCTTCATGGGTTCCCTCCCCTGCTCAAATTGGTCGTCCTTGGCCTGCTGAGACGCCGGCGGTCCTACGGAGCGCCGACAGGGCCGGCCACCGGAATCGCGGGTGGTGGCCTTGGCAATATCCGGTTGTGCCGGTCATGTCGATTACTCGGATTATCGGAATCCCGCCACCGGGCGGTCCAATGAATTTGGCAAGCGCGATGCCGCTAGCCCCGCCAGCATGGGATTGCCTGTAGGAGGCGATTCCATCGCCGATCCGCCCGCGGGTGCCGTTTCCGACGGCGGCAATCCGCTTTCCAAGCAAGAGACCGAAACCGTAAACGTACTATATCCTCGCGCCGGATATCGCGTCGCGAAGGGTACCCCAATGGCTGTTGCACCGCTGCTGCCAGGAGAAAACCATGAATCGAACGAATAGGAATTCGACGGAACGAATTTCTTCAAGTCGCGACCCGCCGCTCCATTCGTGGCAAGTTTCCATGCGGGAAATCCATTCGTTGGATTCGTTGGATTCGTGGTTCTCACAAAGACTGGCGAGTTGACGTAGCCCATTTGACGCGCGGCATTACCTCATCTGCGAATACCCATGGCCGGCGCTGATTGGTTGCGGTCGCGGTGCGCCTCGGACTAACATGAACACCAGCATTTGACGCAACACCAACAGCCTGGCCCATTGCAAAAGGACGATCATGCATTTCCGTGCCCTGTTTTCCCAACTACGACACAAGCAACTGCCCCTGCCAATCCACTTTTCCCGCTACCGCTCGCTGACCGCCGCTGTCATGCTGGCCGTCTGTACGTTGGCCAGCACGGTAAGGGCCGGGCAGCTTTCGGCGGGCGTGGCCAAGGTCGATATCACGAATCGTGAGGCCGGGCCAGTCAACGATCCTTTGTACGTCAAGGCCCTGGTGATTAGTGATGGTACGACGACCGCCGTGATTGCTACGGTCGACGCCGTCGCCATCGCCGAGATTGGCTCCATCCGCAATGAGTATCTGGCCGATGTGCGGGACCAATTGCACAAAGACCTCGATATTAAGGCCGCCAATGTGCTGGTCAATGCCAGCCATTGCCACGGCATCGTTTGCGGGGATGTCGTCGAGCGCACCGTTCAAGCCGTCAAGGCAGCCCATGCGGCAATGGTGCCAGTGAAGGTGGGGATGGGTGTCGGGCACGAAGACCGCATCATGGAGAACCGCCGGTTAAGACTGAAAAGCGGCAAGGAAGCCGACGTGCGGCACGCCTACTCGCTGCCTCCGGATGACGAAGTGGCCGGCGTGGGGCCGGTCGATCCGCAGATTGGCCTGTTGCGATTGGACCGGTTGGACAACACGACCTTGGCCGTGTTGTACAACTTTGCCTGCCATCCAATCCAGGGTGTTCCCAGCAAGGGCAACACGGCCGACATGATCGGATTTGCCTCGAAGGTGATCGAAGAGAACCTCAGCGACGGGGCATTGGCCCTATTTCTGCAAGGCTGTGCTGGCGATATCAACCCGGTGATGTACAAGGATGTGGATAACCCGCGTGACGCCGAGCCGCTGGGCAACCTGTTGGGACTGAGCGTACTGCGCGGCCTGAAGGCGATCGAGACCAAGGCCGACAATGAACTCAAGGTCATCAACCAGGTGATTGCCTTGCCGCGGGCTGATCTGGCTCCACGCATCTATTCGCTGGAGGCCGAGCAATTGCGGCAGTTGCAGTCGCTGCGGGGGACCAGCCTCAATCTCAAGACGTTTATTCCGCTGGCCGTCAAATACAACATGTCGGACAAGTTCCCGGCGTACTATTCGCATCGCTACATGCACGACGAAATGTTCGGGCGCGACGACCTCAAGCAGCTTGACGCCGATAACAAAAGCAACCTCCAGCAATACATCCGCAACATCCACGTCATGGAGGAATTGACGCGGATGCAAACCAACCTGGCGCTGCTCAAAAAGCATCAGGCGCAAAATGTGGCGGCGGGCAAGCGGACTGTCGATGTGGAACTGGTTGGAGTGAGGATTGGCGACTTTGTCCTGGTCACTTTTCCTGGCGAGCTGACCGTGCAAATCGGCTTGAATATCAAAGCCATGTCGCCGCACAAACCGACGTTTGTGGCCGGCTACACCAACGGCTACATCTATTACGCCCCCACCGAGGAGCAGCTTCGCAATGTAGGAGGTGCCCAGGAAGACAGCGACTGCATTCTGGCACCCGAATGGCACCAAATGTTCGAGGCCAAAGTGGCTGAGCTGCTGCCCAAGCTGTAAGGCGTTTCGTTACGGATGTAGGAGCCGTCTCCCGACGGCGACAATCCGCGTTCCACTTGTTACTCCGGCGCGGCGGGTGACGGAGCCGCCCGATTCAACAGGTCGATCATTTGCCGCAGCCGGCCCAGGTTGCGGCGATTGAACCGAAACGACAACCGAGAGAGATGTGCCAGGTCGGGTTCGTCCCGTTCGCTGGAGAGGGGGCCGCCCGCCTCGAACTGGCCTTCCGAAAGGATGTCGGTGAACTCCGTGTTGATTTGTTCCAGCAACTCAGGGCCGGGCATGTTTTGCAGTCGCAAGGCCAGCTTGTTCTTGACATACCGCATACTGTGGTAGTTGCGATAGAACTGCAGGATTTCGGCCACGGCCTCTTCTAGATTGTCGGTCAGCCGATAGAGCGACAGGTCTTCCTCGGAGATCAGCCCGTTGCCGAGCAGGCGTTTGACGACGAACTGCTGAAAATCTTGCCAAAAGCCCCCTCCGGCCTCGTCCAAAAAGACAACCGGCACCAGGTCGCGTTTGCCGGTTTGCAACAGCGTCAGGACTTCCAACCCCTCGTCGAGCGTGCCAAAGCCCCCCTGAAACAGGCAAACGGCGTCGCACTCCTTGACAAACATCAGCTTTCGCGTGAAGAAATATTTCATGTGGACAAGCTTGGGGTCGCCGCTGATCACCGGGTTGCTCGACTGCTCGAACGGCAACATGATGTTGAGCCCCATCGAGTTGTCGCGGCCTGCCCCGACGTGGCCCGCCTCCATGATGCCGCTGGCCGCGCCGGTCACGACCAGCCATTCATGCGCCGCCATCGCTCGCCCAAATGCCACCGCCTGCTGGTAGCTGGGGGCGTCGGGCAAGGTGCGGGCCGACCCAAACACGGTGACTTTTCTCTGGCGGCGGTAGGGTGAAAACACCTTGAAGGCGTAACGCAACTCGCGCAAAGTGCGGCTGAGCAGTTTAAGGTCGCCCCGGCTCGTCTGGTCGCCCGCCAGTTTGTCGGCCGATTCCTTAATCATCTGGATCAAGTCCGCCACATGCCGGGCATCGACCGGCTCAATCTTGCGGGAATCTTGCAGCCCAGAAGGATCATCCTCGGAAATATCGTCGCTCACGTTCCGTCCTTTCGCAACGCCATCCATCTCGGCCAAACAGGGCCAACAAACTCGTTCATTGTGCGAACATTGTACCGTTCGCCAACGAGCCTAGGAACATGGACGCTTGAGGAGGAAGGGTTAGAGTTGTATGAAAGGGGAGTTGTCAGTTGTCAGTTTTTAGTTCTTAGTTTTCCGCTTTTCGCTTTTCGCCTTTCGCCCCATGTCTTTCTGGTCTCAATCACAACTAACGCTGCCACCCCTAACGCGCGGCTTTCACCTGATTACCGATCGAGTGCTGCGGGCGCTGCCCGGATTGGGCAAGGTGCGGATTGGCTTGCTGCATCTGTTCTTGCGGCATACATCGGCGTCGCTATGCATCAACGAGAACGCCGACTCCGATGTGCCGGCCGATTTGGAGCGGATGCTCAACCACTTGGCACCGGAGGATTTCCCCTATCGCCATACGTGCGAGGGGCCCGACGATATGCCGGCCCACGTCAAGTCGGCCCTGCTGGGATCTTCGCTGACCATTCCCATTCGCGACGGTAGGTTGCAACTGGGAACATGGCAAGGAATCTTCTTATGCGAACACCGCGACCGGGCGGCCGGAAGGAGCCTGGTACTGACGGTGCAAGGGACGACGGAGGTTGTGGAATAGGCAACGCCTTCGTCGGTTCGTTTCCGACGGATTGCGACCGTAAACCATACAGCCTCCGACTTCTTGTCGATGCCGCGGCACTGATAGATTGGCCTACCTCATCGCCAATTGCTGGCTGTCCGCGATAGAGGCGCAATTGGATTAAGGAAACGGCCGTGACGAGTTAGTCCGGCCGCCGCGTCGCACACATGCAATTTCAGTCCACTCGCGATTTCGCCCCCTCAACAAAACGATCAGCAGCGGAAACGCCGCCCGCTGTTCGACGGACAGCTAGCGCGTCCCGCGGTTCGGCCGAATGGCCGAGGGCTGGCTGTCATCGCGGGAGTGCCGGTTGCGGAGGCCGCGCAGGCGGTCGCCGGCGGTCTTGGCCGCGCGGTTGGACCGTTCGATGCGGTTGGCCATCAGCGAGTCGAGTTCCTCGCGGGGGTTCTCGGCTGAGACGAACTTTTCCTCATTCTTAGGCACGACAACCTGGTCGACGATGTGCCGATAGTACTCGTCGTCCGTGACGGCTCTGCGGACTTGGCCTTGCAATTCCGCCAGGCGGTTGGACTCCAATGATTCGTCCACGAGCGCGTTGTACGTATCGTAGAGGCTTTGATAGAGTTCGGCGGCATCGCTGGTGCGGGCCACGCTGCGCGGAATCTCAAACGACAGCCACTCGTTAACATGCCGTTGCTGCTCGATGCATTGGGCCAGATTGTCGCTCAAGGCTTGGGCATCAATGGAGAACTTGACGAAGATCTTGGCCTTGTCGCGGGGACCGAGGGCCCAGGCCGTCATGACGTTTTCCTCGTGGTTGCACTGCACCTTGACATGCTGCACGCAGCTCAACACGCCGACCTTGGGAGAACTTTGCGGCGAATCGGAACTAGTGCCCCGTCCTTGCAGCCGCCAGGCGTATCGCTTGGCGATTTCCGTGGCGTCCGATGGCAGCATGGCCTCGATGGCGGCCAGATGCTCGGCGCTGGCAAACTGCGAATTACAGTAGGCCGCGTTCTTCAAGGCCAATACCGGGCCGATCGATGCCGAAAACAACCGTTCCACCGCTCCGGGCGGCTGCGGTTTGGCCCCAGAGTCGATCTCCAGAATGATCAAGCCCCGCTTCCGCAGCCTGGAAACGATTTGCCGGGCCGGATGGTTTTCGTCTGTCGTTTCATCGGCCTTGGCCACAATCGAGGCCAAGGTGTACCGCAATGTGTCGATGCCCGTGTTGTCGCATACGGCACCGTCGATGGCCGCCACCATTTCCGCATCCGACTCGCCGCGCAGCACCTGAACCACCCCTAGTTCAAAGCACCATGGAAAATTAGCCGATAGCCGCACGGCGGTCGACAGCGGCATTTGCGATTGGGCCATCGGCAGCCCTAAATCGAGCAGGCCGCGGTAGCGCCGCTGGTTGCCGCTATAAAAGCCCGCGGGCAGCGACGGAAAGCCAATTACCAGCCGGCTTCCCTTCGCGACTTCCGTGACGTTGCACAACAGCAAAGGCCGGTCCCCCCGGCCATCCTCGTCTATGGTGCGGGTTAGCCCCAGCTTCGTCCGCCAGAACTGGTCGCAAGCCTCGCCCCGTTCCAGCCCGGGGTGCAAGGCTCCGCGCAGCAGGGGCGCCATGAAGTCGCTGCACATGTCGTTGACCGAGGTTTGCCGCAATATCCAGTTGGCATTGTCGCTAAGGGCGTAAGTCCCCGCGGCTTCGGTCGCGGCGTCCGGCACGACAAACGCGTTGGCCAGATATCGGCTCAGATCTTCTTTGTCGAACGCGCGATGATACTCGTTGTAGAGTGAGGAGTCCGCCTGGTGAAACAAACGTAGCTCTTCGTCGATCCAGTCCTCGATCTCGGTCTGGGTGAAGCCGGTGGGTTGCTCCAACTCTGGGCCGACCCCGCTGTTTTGCACATAATGGGCCGAAGCCAGCGAGCCGCCCGACACACTGCTAATCATCGCCACATGTTTGTCGGGTTCGTTGCCGTCGATGCGCACATGGCTCAGATGCTCGTACACCAGCGACGTAAACAGGGCCGCCCGCGATCCGCCGCCGCTGGCCGCGACAAAGATATAAGGGCAGTCCTGGTCGCCGGGAACGGCATCCAAGCGGTCGAGCAGCGATTGATACCAGCCGTTGGGATCGGCCGGCGGCGCGGCCACGGCCACTTCCTCTTCCATCGCCAGCGGATCGGTGACATTCAAGACGGTCGTGGAACGCAAGGCTAGCGGCGCAATGAACAACGAGGCCAGCACCACGCCGCGAATGGGCAGATTTGACTCGGACTGCCACACATCGACAATTCGCGCCAATGCGCAGACCTCAAACAGAATGTGGCAGATAATCCACATGGTATAAGGCCGAAACGACACCAGCGAAGGATGGTTGAATGCCAGCGACCAGACGACTTCGCCCAAGATATTGGACAACGACACGGCCACCAGCAACACGCGAATGCCGCGCGCCACGCGAGGATGCATGCGGCCTTGCAGCAAAAGCCAGCCCCCCCAGGCAAAGGCTAGCACCGTGGCCGAACCCATCGACAGGCGAAACGCCTCCGACAGATACATCATGGTCAGGCTGGCCGCGCCCGCGGCCACAATCACGCCGGCGGCCAGGCCGGGATGCGAAAGCTTGATCGGCTGCGAACACTTCACGCGCGTCCGCCGAAACAACTGCACCACCCCAAGCGCAAACAACATCCCCAGCCCCAGGGTGTAGACCCAAATCCACAGCGTAGCCGGTTCCTTATTCCATTGCGCAGGGCCCGAACCGCGCGGCAGGTCAAACATGTGCCACACCTGGTCCAAAACCAGCACGCCACACGTCAATACGCCCACCACGATGGCGCACAGATGCGTTTCCACGAAACCACGCTGCGGGCGAGCCGCGGCTGCCGAGGGCGGCGCGGCGGTGTTGGATGTTTTGATGACGACCGCGCTGGCGGGCACGGCCGCGGGTGTGGTGATCTTGGGCGAGTTGCCACCCTGCGGACGGTTGTCTTGGGGATTGATACGGCTCATGGCTGCTGCTTCCTTGCTGGGTTCAAACCGCCTTGGAGCGATCGCCAGGCAATTCCGTTGCCTGATCCGCGCGGGGCGGGGATTATCAGCCCAAATGCCCGTCGCGGTCAATCCGAGTGCGCCCCGCCACGACGTGCTAGCTGCTATTGCAAGGGGGGCGCAAAATTGAGGATGTTCGCGACAACGATTATCTGTTTCACCACGTTGTCCAACGGGGCTATTCCTGCTCAAACACCGCGCGGCCGCCCAGATAGGTTGTTAGCACCCGCGTACCGGCGATTTCCTCGACCGGACAGGTCAACAGGTCGCGGTCCAGTACAATCAGGTCGGCCAGCTTGCCCGCCTCCAACGAACCGAGCTGATCGTCCAGGAACAAAATGTAGGCGTTATTACCGGTATAGAAGCGGATTGCCTGTTCGCGGGTGAGGGCCTCTTCCGGGTGCAGCGGTTGCTCCAAGCGTTTGCCCAGGCGGGTGATGGTGGTCGCCATACCCAAGAACGGGTTGTAAGGGTTGATGCTACGAAACGAGCCGATCTTCTGCATGTGGTCCGAGCCGCCTCCGGCGATGGCCCCCGCCGCGAAGATGCTGGCCAGCGGCTGGAAGTACCGCAAACGGTCGTAGCCAAACTGGGCGTTCAAGGTGTTGGCATCCAGATACAACCAGGCGGGTTGAATATCGGCCGCCACACCCAGCCGGGCCATCATGTCAACCGCTTCGGCACTCATGAAATTGCTATGCGTCAGGCAAGGGCGGGTCGGCCGCACGGGCAGCGACTTGTTGACTTCGTCGTAAGCGTTCAACAAGTTGTGGACCGCGCCGTCGCCCGTGGCATGGGCCGTGAATTGCAGTCCGGCTTCGACCGTGGCCTTCACGATCGGCACCAGGTTTTCGTCGGGAATAAACTGCACGCCGCGATACTCAGGATCGGTGATGGAATAGATCTGGCTGACTCCCCACGGTTGCCGCATGTAGGCGCTGCCGGTCAAGATGCCGCCATCGAGAAAGGTCTTAATGCCGATCACCCGCAACATCAGGTCTTCTTGCCGCAGGGGATGCCGGGCGACCTGCTGAATGCTTTCGATGACGCCTTCCAACTTGCCGCCGGCACCGACCGCGTGCGAGGCAGCCACCCGAGCCGTCAATCGCTGCTGCTGGTACAGGTTGAGATAAAGCTCCAGCGTTCCAGGCGAGGTGTTGCGGTCGCCCAAGGTCGTCAGGCCGACGGAGTTGTAGTCTTTGATGAGCAACTCCAGCCGGTCCTGGCGGTCCTGCGCCGTGGCCGTGCTAGGGCGAGAGGTACTCTTGAGGAAACGCTTTGTCCCACCACGCAAGATGCCGGTCGGCTCGCCCGTTTGCGGGTCGCGTTCGACCGAGCCGGAACCGGTCGCGACAAAGTCCTTGTCGATGCCGCTGAGGCTTAGCGCCAGGCTGTTGGCCATGCCGTCGGGGCCGGTTGAAAAGACCACCGGATGTTTGGGCGCAACTTCATCAAGCTCGGCCTTGGTGGGAAAGCGCTGCTCCAACAGCCGCGTGATGAAGATCTGGCTGACCCAAATCCAATCCCCCTCTGGCAGCGCCTCGGTGCGCGACTTGACGTAGGCCAGCACGTCGGCGATCGACTCCATATCGGGCACGGGATGATCAAACTCGTGCATCGAAGCACCGTCGGGATGAACGTGCGAGTCGATCAAACCCGGCAACACCGTGCGTCCAGCCAGGTCCACCTGGCGCGTCTTTTCGCCGGCTATCGCCAGAATCTCATCGTTAGAGCCCACGCGCAGCAGCCGGTCGCCGCGAATGGCGACCGCCTCGGACAACGTGAATTGGGCATCGACGGTGACAATTTTGCCGTGATGCAAAATCAAATCGGGCGAGTTGTCGCGGGCCGCATCCAAAAGGGGCCGCAAATGTTCCGTCCACAGCGCATATCCGGCGGGCGACAGATGCAAACGGTCCTCTGCATAGAGATCGGGCCGCGGCTGGCCATCGTCACCCAGCATGGGCGAAAAGATGTCCAAGTAGGCCAGCCGAGAATCGTGCTGGCAGTACCGCTGAATCAGTTCATTCGCCGCCTTGGCCTGTTCGGCCAAGGCCCACCGCAGGGGGCTGGGCTTGATGCCAATGCATATCAGCCGACTGGTCGGCGACTGTTTGTGGATGGCTTTGCAGAGCGTTTTGAAATCGGCGGCGATTTGTTCTGGCGTTTTACCCGCGGCCAGGTCGTTATCTCCCTCGTACAGCACCACCACGCGCGGCCGATACGGTGTGATAATGCGATCGGCAAAGTGGATGGCATCCGACATTTGCGAACCGCCAAAGCCGCGGTTGAGAAAGCCTTCGTTGGGGAAGGATTCGTTCAGATTCCAGCGTCGAATGCTGGAACTCCCCACGAACAACACGCCGTCTGGCTGGGGCGGCGCGGCGAGGTCTTGTTCCTCAAACCGGGCAACTTCATTCTCAAAGCGATTCGGCTCTTCCGCGGCAAAGGCCGGCGCGGCCAAAAGCAGCAACAGCGGGAGCAAGCAAGAGGGCTTGAGCGTCAGTCGAAGCAACAGCATGGCAAACCTCCGGGCCGGGTATTTTCACGGTCCCGATTGTAGTCGCTAGCGAGGAGCGAGTCTGCCATTCGGTCTGTAGGAGGCGGTTTCCTAGCCGATGAATCTGTAGGAGCCGTCTCCGACGGCGACAACGCGGTGCCTTGATAGCAGGCGTTTTCCTGCGCATTCAATTGCACCGCGTTGCCTATCACGCTGACTCTGCCGGCGAGTCGCCGGCAGATGGCGGCTGCAACTTGCGCAGTTCGTCGCGCAGGTGGGCGGCTTCCTCAAACCGCTCTTCCGCCACCGCCGTATTGAGTTGTTCATGCAGAGCGGCGACTTTGGCCGCGCGGCGGCCGGAAGGGGAACGCTCGGCGACTTCCTCGCGCCAGCGCTGCAAGAACAGCAGGTCCTGGCAATCCTCGGCCCGTTGCGTTTGCGAGTATTCCTCCAGAAAGTCCTGAATGCCTTGAATACCGTGGTCGATCACGCCGATGGCACCAACCACGTCGCCCGCTTCCAGCAGCGGCGTGGCGACCGCCCGCGCGTGCATCATGGTGACATAGGGCCGCCATTGGTCGAACCGCAGCTTGTCTGCCTGCTGGGCCGCGTATTGCCGCACAAAGGTGAACAGCCGCAAATTGCGCAGCGTATCGCGGGCGCACAGTTCGTAACGCTTCAGGCTCCAAAAACAGCGGTAGCGATAGTAGTATTGGTTCCCCTCGCGCAGCAGAATTTGGCAATCGCGCGAGTCGAGCCGGAATTCCGCCTGGTCGGTGGCGGCATCGCCCGACTCGCGTTGCCGCTGCTGATAGAAGTGCAGCCACGACTCGCAGCCATTGGGGCGCTGGCCGTCTGGCCGGCCATCCATCTGCATTTGTAATACGCCCAGATCCAACCGCATTTGAATCTTTTCGCGGCCGTCGTCGCCATGAATCAGGCGCACTGTCCAGTCCTCTGGATTGTACGGCCAGGCGTCCAGCAGGTTGGATAGGTCTTGAGACACGCTTCGTGCGCCGGGCGGGTGGACGTTGGGTGGGATTCGGGAACGGTCGAGGAATTTGGGGTTAACCGTTGGAGGCCGGATTGTCGCCGTCGGAGACGGTTCCTACAGGCTGGTCGGCGATGGAATCGCCTCCTACAGGCGGATAGGCCCGACGGTTTGACCGTCAGCATGACGATGACTGGCCCGCTCGACAAGGGCGTTCGCCGAGGGCATGCGGCTAGATATCAATGCCACAAACATCGCCGAATTGCCTATTTTGTCTCAAACGCCTCAGATGCCGCAATGAACTGGATCAACGACCGCAGGGTGTAGTCGTTTTTCTTAACGTGCGCCACCGCCGCTTTGACTTGCAACTGGTCGGCAATGCCCAATTCTCGCCCCAGGGCATAGGTAAACAGCTTGTTGGCCAGGCATTGCAAGAACAAGTCCTCTTGCTTCAAAATCACCCGTTGCAAGCCCTGAACTCCGACTATCTCCGTGCCATCGGGGAACTTGCTGGAGGCGTCTATTTTCGGATCGTCCCGCTCGATCCGGCCTTTGTAACCAAAGCCTTCTTGCTCCCGCCATTCGCCGGCGGCGTTGAAATTCTCCAAGGCAAATCCCAAGGGATCAATCTTATTGTGGCAACGGGCACATTGCGCATGCGTGCGGTGGATTTCCAATCGTTGGCGGACGGTGGCCTTATCCAGGCCCGGCACCTTGGGTGCAATGTCGCCGGCGTTGGCCACCGGCAAGCCGGGATCGGTCCCCAGAATGTTCTTGAGGATCCAAGTCCCCCGCTTAACAGGCGAGGTCCGCGTGCCGTTGGAAGTGATGGTCAGCACGGAAGCTTGTGTCATCACGCCGCCACGTTGCACCCCGTTGGGCAGAGGTACGCGGCGGAAATGGTCGCCGCGCACGTTGGGTATGCCATAAAAGCGGCCCAACCGCTCGTTAATTACGGCAAAGTCCGACTGCACGAAATTCATCACGCTCAGATCGTTCCGCAAGATCTCCTCAAAGAACGCCCGCGATTCGCCGACGATGGACGTTTCTAAATGGCGGTCGTACTTGGGGTACAAGTCGGCGGCCGGCGGATTGGCGCCGACTTCGCGCAGGCCCAGCCACTGCCCGGCAAAGTTTCGGACCAACGCATCCGACTTGGGATCGGCCAGCAAGCGATCGACTTGGGCGGCCCGTTGCGGCGATTTTCGCAGTTCTCGCTGGCTGGCCAGCTTCAGCAAATCGTCGTCGGGCATCGACGACCACAAGAAGTACGACAACCGGGCCACTAACTCGTGATCGTTCAGTTTGCGGGCAGACGCCGGCGAATCGTCTGTCGATTGCGCCTGCTTGGACAACGGTTCGGTCAGGTACAAAAAGTTCGGCGAGACCAGCACCGCCATCAGCGGCGGCTTGATCGCCTGTACGAACGACGGCGCGTCTTTCATCGCCCGATCGTACAACTTGAGCTTGTCGTCGATCTCGTCCGTCTTCACCGGGCGGCGGTAGGCCCGGCGCATGAACATCTTAATAACCTCGCGGGCGTACTCCCGCTGCTTCGACTTGGCCCCTTGATTCTTCGATTCGATCAAGATCCGCTGGTGGCTGGGGGGTGGCCAGGATTCATAGACGGGACCTTCGATTTCGATCCAATCGACGTACAACTCAGGACGGGCAAACACGTCGTGGCCTTGAAACCAAAAATTTTCCAACTCGCGGGGAATGGAGTAGGCGTACTCCATCGTCATTCCGGCCCGTTCGGTGGTAAAGCGTGCCCGCTGCTCGTAGATTTGCGGCTCTTCCCAGGGCGCGGCCACATCGAACTCGGCAATGGTCTTGGGCTGGCCTCCCAGGTCTTGCACCAGCTTCAACCGCGGCGGGCCGTAGTCGTACATGCGGTCATCGCGAAAATGTTGCAAGTCGCGCTCAAATTGTTCTTTATGCCAGCGGGCGCCGTTGGGGTTCTCCTTCATCTGCATTTCCATCCGGTTGGCCAATGCCTTTTCGGCCGACTCCACTACTTCCTGCCGGTTGGGAACGCGGCCCGCCGCGCGGATGCGGATGATGTACTCGCCAGCATGGGGCATTTGATAGTCGCGGCAGTTCAAGGTTTTGTCCCAATTGGCATGATGCAGCACCTTAAAGCCGTCCCGCACCGGGTTATTGCCGCCGTTGACAATGGCGTTGTGCTGGTCAAAGCGGACCCGGTTGGAATCGCTATCCCCCGAGTCGACCTCAAACCGCCAGCGGATCGACGAAGGCTGTTCTCCTTCCACGAGTGCCCGGTCAAGAATTTTTCGGGCGGCATCGAGGTAAAGTTCCAGTTGCAGGGGCGACAGCGTCAGCGCCTGGCCGTTGTTGTCAAAGCCCCCCGCCGGCGGATCTTGAGGAAAGCCAGAGGTGTCAAAATCGACGCCCACCAGATCGCGGATGGTATTGCGGTACTCCTCGCGATTCAGCCGCCGCAAGACAATAGCGCTATCGCGGCGGAGCAACTCGGCTTGGGCCATTTGCGCCGTGATCCAATCGACGACCTTGGCAACCTCGTTGGTATTGGGTTGCGGTTCGCCTTCCGGCGGCATTTCGTGGCTATTTAGTACGTTGACCACCTCGCCCCAACGCTCTTTGCTTCGCAATTCGACAAAGTCATTCGGCAAATGTTGATCGACACGGAATTCCCCTTCCTGCTTATCGCCACCATGGCAACGCAGGCAATGCGTCTTCAGAAACGGCCCTATGGTGGCCTTAAACCCCGCATCGTCGGGCTGAAAGGCCGGCGGCTTGTCTGCGGCACGGAGCATTTCGGCAGTCAACGCTAGAGTCACCGTTAACGACAAGATCGCAATCGGGCTGCGTCCCGATCGAATCGAACGAACCAATATTCGGAAAACGTTCGTCATCAAATCCCGCAATTCGGTAATGTGGAGCTAGTGGACAATACAATTCTATTATCTTCGTCGTGGCCGCCTTTGTCACCCTGTCCCAGCTCTTTCGACGCCATGAATACGCCTCCTTCACGACGCTGGCAATTTGGCCTGAGCAGCTTGCTCTGCATGGTGACGCTCCTTTCCGTGGCTTTGGCGAAGGTATCGCTCATGCGGCCCGACCGAATCCATTCCCAAGATGAAGCCGTTTCATTGTTGGTGTTGTTTGGCTGTTGTCTCGATCCGATACTGGGTGTTTTGGGGGGCGGGTTGATGGGCCAATTGGTCGGGCGAGGACGGCCGCAAGCTGTTGTGGATGGCATCCTTCTTGGCGTTCTGGTGACACAAGCCATGAGTTGCCTGCTGATGCTGCCGACCGCTTGCGGATGATTTTGTCAAAATCCGCCACCTGGCAATTTCACGGCTACCCAGTGCCCATTTTCTTGCGTATCTTGGAAATGTGCGAACGTACACGCCCTGTTTCGTCCTAGCCGGTTGACTGCATGACGCTTGAAGGGTTTCATCCGCTGGTGACGGAATGGTTCAACGGGCGGTTTGCCGCGCCGACGGAACCGCAACAGCAAGGCTGGCCGGCCATCATGGCCGGCCGCCATTCGCTCATCGCCGCCCCTACCGGTAGTGGCAAGACGCTCTCGGCGTTTCTGGTCTGCATCGACCAATTGGTTCGACAGGGATTGGCAGGCCAACTTGAAGACGAGACGCACGTATTGTACGTCTCTCCGTTGAAGGCCCTTAGCAACGATATCCGCCGTAACTTGCAACGTCCGCTGGAGGAAATTGCCGCCTGCGCCGCTGCGGCGGGTTTGGCATTGCCCCCCATTCGGGCTTCGGTCCGCACGGGCGACACGCCGGCCAGCGAGCGGCGGTCGATGCTCCGCCGCCCGCCGCATATTCTGGTCACTACTCCCGAGTCTCTCTATCTGCTGCTGACCAGTGCCCGCGGGCGAGATTTGTTGGGCAACATTCGCACGGTAATCGTGGATGAAATCCATGCTTTGGCGCGCGACAAGCGCGGCTCGCACCTCACGCTGTCTTTGGAACGGTTGGAAGCCCTTTGCCCCACGCCGCCGCAGCGAATTGGCCTTTCCGCCACGCAACGGCCCATGGACGAAATGGCCCGTTTTTTAGTCGGGTCGCGGCGCGTTGATGCGGTAGGCCAGCCCGAATGCCAGATTGTCGATGTGGGGCATATCCGCCGGCTCGATTTGGGAATCGAAGTACCCCCAACAGAACTCTCCGCCGTTTGCAGCCACGAGACCTGGGACGAGGTTTACGCCCGGCTGTGCGAACTGATCAATTCCCATCGCAGCACACTCGTCTTCGTCAACACGCGGCGATTGGCGGAGCGCGTGGCCCATAGCCTGGGTGAATTACTGGGCGAAGAAGCCGTGGCGAGCCATCATGGCAGCCTGTCGAAAGAGACGCGGCTATCGGCCGAGGAGCGGCTGGCCAGCGGGCAATTGAAGGCCATTGTGGCCACGGCCTCGCTGGAACTGGGCATCGATGTCGGCTTTATCGACCTGGTCTGTCAGATCGGTTCGCCCCGGTCGATCGCCACTTGTTTGCAGCGCGTCGGGCGGGCTGGCCACTCGCTGGGGGCGGTCCCCAAAGGGCGGCTCTTTCCGCTCACCCGCGATGAATTGTTGGAATGCCTGGCTCTGACGCGGGCGGTCAAACTAGGCCGGCTGGACAAGATCGAAATCCCCCATCTGCCGCGCGACATTCTGGCCCAGCAGATCGTGGCCGAAGTTGCCGCGCGCGATTGTTCCGAGGACAGCCTGTACGATCTGTGCCGCGGTGCCTGGCCATATCGCGATTTGCCGCGCGGCGAGTTCGACGAGATCGTGGCGATGCTGAGCGAAGGGATCGGCCGCGGCAACAAGCGGGGCCATTATTTGCATCGCGACCGTATCGCCGGCCAGCTCAAGGCCCGCCGTAGTGCCCGGATTGCCGCTTTGACCAGCGGCGGCGCCATTCCCGAGCTGGCCGACTACCGCGTTGTCACCGAGGCCGACCACACCTTTGTCGGCACGGTCAACGAGGACTTCGCCATTGAAAGCATGAAAGGTGATATTTTCCTGCTGGGCAACACCGCCTGGCGGATTCGCTACGTCCGTGGCGGCGAAGTCGTGGTCGCCGATGCCCACGGTGAGCCAGCCTCTATTCCCTTCTGGCTGGGCGAAGCCCCCGGCCGCACGATTGAGCTGTCGCGGGAAGTCTCGGAACTGCGAAACGAGATCGCTAATCGAGTGGAACGGAAGGCGAAAGGCGAAGGGCGAAAGGCTGAAGTTGAGAAGGAGACCGATTCATCTTCGGAAAACCCCGAAGGCTCCGCCGCCGATTTCTTAGTGCGTGAATGCGGTGCGACGGTTTCCGCCGCCCAACAAGCAGCCCAATACGTGGCGGCGCAGATGGTGGCGGTGGGCATGGTGCCGACCTGCCGGCAGATCATGTTTGAAAGGTTCTTCGACGAGTCGGGCGGAATGCAACTGGTGATCCATTCGCCGATGGGCGCGCGAATCAACCGCGCCTGGGGACTGGCAATGCGCAAGCGGTTTTGCCGCAGTTTTGACTTTGAACTGCAAGCCAGCGCCGACGACAACGGCATTGTTCTCTCGCTAGGCCCACAGCACAGTTTTCCGCTGGAGAGCATGTTTCGCATGCTCAACCCGCAAAACGCGGAACACATGCTGACGCAGGCCCTGCTGGCGGTTCCCATTTTTCAGATTCGCTGGCGGTGGAATTCCACCCGTTCGCTGGCCGTGTTGCGGCAACAAGGGGGGAAAAAAGTCCCGCCGCCATTGCAGCGATTCCGGGCCGACGACCTGCTAACGGCTGTCTTTCCGGCACAAACCGCCTGTCAGGAGAACCGGCCCGAGGATGTGGAGATTCCCAATCACCCGCTGGTGCGGCAGACAATGCACGATTGCCTGACCGAGGCTTGCGACCTGCCCCGTTGGAAGCAACTGCTGGCCGAGGTCGAGTCGGGCGAGACTCAATTCGTGGCCCGCGACACGCGCGAGCCTTCTCCATTTAGCTACGAGATCCTCAACGCCAATCCTTACGCTTTCCTGGACAATGCTCCGCTGGAGGAACGCCGGGCACGGGCCGTGGCCACGCGCCGCAGCGTTTCCCCCGATACGCTGGGCGATTTGTCGTGGCTCGATCCGGCAGCCATTGCCCGCGTGCGGGCCGATGTCTGGCCGACCGTGCGCGATAGCGACGAACTGCACGATTGCTTGCTGCAGCTCAACGTGCTTCCCGAGTTGGAAGGGGCCGAATGGCGCAAGCACTTTGACCGCCTGGTGGCGGCCGGCCGCGCGGCAACACTTCGCCGGGGCGATGCGCCCGCATTGTGGGTCTCGGCCGAGCGACTGCGTCTGGCCGAGGCGGCTTTTCCGGACGCCACGATCGGCCCGCCGCTGACGCTGCCGCCTGCATTGGCCGCACTTTCGCACGAAAAACATGAAGCCGTCACCGCGATCATTCGTGGCCGATTGGAAATATCCGGTCCCACGACTGCCGGGCGAATCGCCGAGCAACTCGGGCTGGACGAAACCGCCGTGGGTGTTTCGCTGGAAGCCATCGAAGCGGAAGGAACGGTGCTGCGGGGACGTTTTACGCCGGGAGGGAACGAGCGTGGAATACGGAACGGGGAGTGCGAAGCGGAGGCCGCCGCTATCGCGCCGCCTCCCGACAAGCACGAGGCCGCCAACGGCCACTCGCCCGCATGTGGGCTGGCACCCGTGCCGAGTTCCCCGCTTCCCGCTTCCTTGGAGTGGTGCGACCGCCGCCTGTTGGCCCGCATTCATCGGCTGACGCTCGACGCGGCCCGCCGCGCGGTGCAACCGGCCGAGCCGGCCGACTATCTGCGATTTCTAATCGAGCATCAGCATCTGGCGGAACATGATGAATCAACCCCTGGTACTCGGCTGAAGGGGCGGCCGGGCGTGTTGGAAGTCATCGGCCAATTACAAGGTTTTGAGTCTCCCGCCGGCGCTTGGGAGCGCGACTTGCTGCCGGGCAGAATTTGCGACTACGATCCTGCCTGGCTGGATGAGTACGCCTTGTCGGGCGAAATCAGTTGGGGCCGCTTGCAGCCGCCGGCGTCTGCCGAGGATGACACACCGCGGGCGGGCGGCCTGACGCGCGTGGTGCCGATCGCGGTGGTCGGCCGGGCCGATCTGGCCTGGCTGTTGCCAGTCGAACGCGGAAATCCGCTCAACAGCGCCCGCGGCGATGCCCGGCAAGTCTACGAAACGCTGGTCGCCAACGGGGCCTCGTTCTTCGCCGACTTGCTGGCGATCACTCGGCTGTTGCCGGCCCAACTGGAAGATGCCTTGAGTGAATTGGCGGCGCTGGGGGCGGTCACCGCTGATGGCTTTTCCACCATCCGCACTTTGGTTTCGCCCGACCGCCGCCACGCGGGTGATGCCCGCCGCCGTCGTGACCGGCGGCAGCGCACCGCCACCAAGGTGCGGGCCTATTCGCGCGGCGGGCGATGGAGCCGTTTCCCCGGTCTGTTGCCGCAGGCCGAGCCGATTGAACGTATCGAACAGTGGGCAAGGCAGCTCTTACGGCGATATGGCGTCATCTTTCGCGATCTCTTGGCGCGGGAGTCAGTCGCCCCGCCCTGGCGCGATCTGGCCGCGGTCTATCGCCGGTGGGAAGCCCAGGGAAAAATCCGCGGCGGACGGTTCGTCACCAGCGTGGCGGGCGAACAATTCGCCACGCCCGAGGCCGTGACCGAGCTGCGCCGCATCCGCGAAGCTGGGCCGACTGGCCGCTGGGTAGCCGTCTCGGCCTGCGATCCGCTCAATCTTGCCGGCATCATCACCTCCGGCCCGCGCGTCCCCGCCGTGGGAACCAACGCCCTGGCCCTGCTCGACGGCCGCTTGGCGGCCTCCCTGCAAGCGGGCGACATCCAGTTCCACATTGAAATACCGGCCAACCTCGTCGAACCGATCCGCCGCGCCCTACGCATCGGCACAGCCTACCGGTCCCTTTCAACCACCCCGCCCGCCTTGCCGGCCAACAAATAAGCCACTTACGACAGAATGTCGTAAGTGGCTAGCCCGCATTTCTCACTGAGTCTTTCGACTTGAGTTGGAGGGGGGTGGACGTTGGTTGTTTGGGCAGGTGGCGCGACGTTGCTAAGGAGATGTCGCGGTGGAGTGGTTGCCGTGTCGGTGCCGGA
>JBFWUW010000009.1:0-129637 GCA_050247075.1 Pirellulales bacterium
GGTCGGCGGCGGCGGCGTTGAAGGCCGCTACGATTTCGATATCGCTTTTGGAGGATTCAGACATGGTGGGTTTCTCCGGTTGTTGTGAGGCTTGAGGCTTGAGGGGTGAGGCTTGAGGAAGAGGGGATCCGCGGCGCGGGAAACGGCCCCATGACAGGATAGCCGATATGTGTACATATGTGCAATACTAAAAATGGTCAGAAAAGAAAGAAAAAGAACCACGGATAACACGGACTTCACGGATGGGGGTTCGCTGCGACCAACGCGGCGCAAGCTACAAGGCGGGAGCCATGTAGCTACGGCTGGGGAACAGGGTGGCTGGCGGCTGACCACCGGGAAGCCCCAGCGGAGTTGCCTTCCAACCAGAGAAACGGATGGACGCCTCTACGGGTCAACCTGGTTGGATCATCAACTCCGCTGGGCCATGCGCTGCGCTTCTGACCCAGCCACCCCTGGCCACGGCGCAAGCTACAAGGCAGGAGCCATGTAGCTACGGCTGGCCACCGGCCGAATGGGTTCGATGGATGACCGAATGCCCTTGTGAAGGCTGACGACGATTGGATAGGGTCGCCGGCCCCAGGCATGAATGCCTGGGCAATTCAAAAGGTTCCATCCTCCGGGAGGAAATCCGCCGCTTTTATCCGTGGTGTCCGTGTCATCCGTGGTTCCTTGAACCTCGATGGACGCGCCATTCCCGCGAGCAATCTCGCGGCTGTATCGCTCCGCGTTATCCGTGGTTCTTTTCTTGTTGAATGGACCCCGCCGCCTTGAGCCCGAACTCTCGGCCGGCGTCTAGCAGGACTTCCCAGAAGAACTCGGCGGCGTCGGCTGGGACGTGCAGGTCGAAGCGGCCGGCGCGGCGGCCGAAGAGAGTGTTGACGCCGAAGATGGGGCCTTGGCAGCAGCCGTCGAGGGGCAAGGTTTGTGGCCGCAGATCGACCGCGGTGATTTTGTTGAGAATGCCCTCGCCGTCGGGACCGATGAGCGAGACCGAGGCCCAGGCACCACTGGCGGGCAGCGAGCCGGCGATGGCTGGCAAGGGGCCAAAGATGACCGCCCGTTGCGAGGTCAGGCGGTAGACTTCCGCCCCGGCGTGTTCGCGAATGGTCCGGACGGGTACGTCCGTCCCCAGCGCCGCTTGCAGCCGGGCGGGGCAATCTCGTCCGACCAGTTCTTGCTTGGCGCGGCAAGAAGTATCGACAACGGTGTTGCGGCCCGTGCCGGGCGAAGGGGCATAGCGGGTAGCCACGCACCAGCCGTCAACCACCTCTAGCGTCGCGCCGGCCTTCCAATGGACTTCCGTCAACGGCGACAGAGCCACCGGCGCGGTAACGCCCGCCCGCTGCCAAGGCAGCTCCACCTGCGCCACCACCGGCCCGCCATGCGAATGCGAATGATCGCTCATGCTTTTTTCAATCCAAAATCAAAAATCGAAAATCAAAAATCGGCCACCCGGTTCAACCGCGCAACTTCGCCCCCTCTGGATCATAAAACGCTTTTTCTTGCACCGTCGCCGTATGCGGCTCGCCATCGACATAGATGGTGATCTGGCCGCCGTCGTGGCCCAGGTCTACCGGCACCCAGGCCAGGCCGATGTATGCGCCGGCGGCCGACGAAAAGCGGCTGCTGGTGACGCGGCCCGCCAGGCGGCCTTCGTGCAAAATCAGGGCGGCCTCCGCCGGGGCGGCATCGTCCGTCATGCGAAAGCCGACCAGGCGGTTTTGCGGGCCGCGTTCGGCCAAGCGAGCCAGCGTGCGCTTGCCGACGAAGTCGGGCTTGTCGAGTTTGACGATCCAGGCCAGGTCGGCCTCCAACGGGTTGGAGAGAGCGTCGGTGTCGATGCCGGCCAGGATATGCTTTTTATCGAGCCGCAAGCGGCGCTGGGCCTCCACCCCAAAGGGGACCAGCCCTTGCGGCTGGCCGGCGGCGATGAGGCGTTCCCAAACGTGCAGGCCATGTTGTGCCGGGACGTGGATTTCGTAGCCCAGTTCTCCCACGAAGCCGATGCGGAAGACGATCGCCGGCACGCCGGCAACCTCAAACTGGCCCACCGCCAGGTAGGGCAGGCCGCTGGCCGAGACATCGCCCGCCGTCAGTTGGCTGAGGATTTGGCGGCTGTGCGGGCCGGCCAGGTTCATGGCCGCATAGCCGGCGCTGACGTTGGCCAGGGTCACATCCCAGTCGGGCCGGGCCGCCAGGTTGAAGCGGAACCAGCTCTCCATGGCGTCGGCGTTGCCGGTGGTGGTGGTGAGGAAGTAGCGGTCGTCGGCCAGCCGGCTGACGGTGCCGTCGTCCAGGATGATGCCGCCGCCGTCGCAGACCACGCCGTACCGCGTGCGGCCCACCTTGAGGTCGGCAAAGCGGTTGGGGTAGAGGTATTCCAGAAAGGGCACGACGTCGCGGCCGCGCAGTTCCAGCTTGCCCAGCGTCGAGACATCGACCAGCCCGGCCGCCGTGCGGACAGCGTGGTACTCTTGCTCGGGCGAGGTGTAGCGCTCGGGCCGCTTCCAGTTGCCGGCATCCATGAAGCGGGCACCGTGCCGTTCGTGCCAGCCATGCAGGGGCGTGCGGCGAACGATGGAAAAGTGCAGCGACTTGCCGGCCAAGGCCCCCAGCGGCAAGGGAATCTCTGGCGGGCGGGAAGTCGGCACGCCCGTCTCGTCGATGGTGCGGCCGTTGTGATGGGCGCACAAAGCCACCGCGGCCGCCTGGCACATCTTGCCCTGGCAGGGGCCCATGCTGATGGTGGAGTACCGTTTGAGCGTTTCGATATTGGCGTAGCCTTCGTCGATGGCGTCGTAGACGTCTTTCTCCGTCACGTCCTCGCACAGGCAGACAAACTTCTTCTTGGCCCCGCCCGGACTGACGTAGCCGGTGATGGGGTCGGGGGGGAGTTCTGGTTCGTGCGCGTGGGTATCGTGGCCATGCTCTTCGTGGGAATGGTCCGCGGGCGGATGCGCGTCGTGATCGTCGGACGCTGAGGCGGAATGCACCGCCGGTTGCGGTTTTTCCTCGTCGCACTGGCGCAAGCGTTCGGCCAGGGAGGCAGCTTGCGGTTGCAAAGCGCTGGCCGCGGCCAGTCCGGCGCGGCGGCCCTGCCAGGCGGTCATGGCCGGGCAGTGTGTCCCCACTACCGCGCCGGCGGCGTGGACGTTGGCCGCCAGTCGGTTTACCACGGCGTGGCCCAACTCGGCGTTGTGGCGGAAGGTGGCCCCCGATTGGTAGAGGAGCGAACTGGCCGGTGTGAAGCCGACCGCTTGCACGATCCAGCGGCAAGCCAGATTGTGCTCGGCCTCTCCGTTGCGGCGGGAGAGGACCGCGCCCTCCACATTACTTCCGCCGCGGGCAGCCACGATGGTCTGCCCGGCATAGACCGGAATGTGGGCGTCGTGAACGAGATTTGTCTCGGCTTGTGGTGGAATAGGACGCAGATCGACCACGCCCGCCACGCTGTTGCCGGCGGCGGCCAGTTGACGGGCCACGCGGTAGCCTTGCGCGTTGTCGGTCACGATCAGCGACTGGCCTTCAAACTTGCAGCCATCCAGATGCAGCAGCCGCTGCACGCCGCTGGCCAGCAGAATGCCGGGCAGGTCGTTGTTGGCGAAGACCAGCGGGCGTTCCCAACCGCCGGCGGCGACGATGATCTGCCTGGCCCGCGTGCGGATCAGCCGTTGGCCTTGCAGGGCCGCCAGGTAGTTTTCCTCGAACAGGCCGGTCACGGTGGCCACGGGAAAAACCTGAATGCCAGCATGGATTTGGACTCGATCGATCAACTGCGCAAGCCCGGCCTCGCGAGACAGGTCGGGGTCGTGCCGCAAGTGGCCGCCGAGGGCCGGCTGTTCGTCGAACAAGATCACGCTGGCCCCGTTGTCGGCCGCGGCCAAGGCGGCGTTCAGCCCGGCCAACCCGCCCCCGACCACGGCCACGTCGCAAAACAGGTTGAGCTTGTCGTATTCGCCCTCGGCTCCGCGGGCCAGGTCGATCTGGCCCAGGCCGGCCACGCGGCGGATGAATTTTTCCCACAGCGGCCAGGTCCAGCGAGGCTTGAAGAACTGCTTGTAGTAAAACCCCACCGGCATGAACCGGGAGAACTTGTCGAAGATCGACATGACATCCAGCCCCAGCCAGGGCCAGCGGTTTTGCGACACGATCTTCATGCCGGGCGCGGGCTGCAACGTGCAGATGCGGACGTTCGGCTGGCCGTCGACCGTACACAGGCAGTTGGGGCAACGGCCAGAAACGCAGAACAGCCCGCGCGGCCGGTGGTACTTAAAACTGCGCGACAGCAAGTGCTGGTCGGCGGTATGCAATGCCCCCCCCACGCTTTGGCCAGGGGCCGCGGGGATGGTGCGGCCGTCGAAGGAAAATTGAATCGGGTCGGGGGAGGACATGGAGGGACTCGGGGAGGTTTTTCGGTGTTCGGTGTTCGGTGTTCGGAAAGCTGATGGCTGATGGCTTCTCCGCTGACGGCTTTTTAGCCTTCCGTATTTTGCACCACTTTGTTTGTGCGCGTGTCGCGGTGCAGGGTGAACCAGGTTTTGCAGGCGGAACGGTGGCACCACCATTCGTGCTGTTGGCCGCAAATGTTGGGCTTGTCGTAGAGGTACTTGCCCCAGGCTTTTTCATCCGGGTCGGCGGGGGGAGGGTCCAAGACCGGCCCGCCGTAGTGAAATTCCCACACGGGCCGCAAGCCGCATTCAGGGCAGGTGATTTGAAAGGACATGGCAGATATCTAGCGTCAGGAGAGAAGAGTGGCCGTCGGAAGCGGTTTTTTACAGTAGAGGGTACGACGAATGGCCCGGCGCGGCGGAGCCGCGATCAACAGCACCGGTAGGGGCTATCGCCTGGAAAATCGTCATCAGCAAGTTTTATGCATGGTGTTGGTGAGCCGATCGAAGAACGGGCATGGCACAAGGGAATCGAATATGAAAAACATGGTACGCGGATTGTCGCCGTCGGAGACGGCTCCTACAAATTGGTCGGCGACGGATTCCACGGGGTGATCGGCGATGGAATCGCCTCCTACAGATTGGTTGGCGATGGAATCGGTTTGCACAGCCAGGATCAAAAAAACGTCAAATACTGTTGCACTTCCCACGGCGTGACTTGCCGGTCGTAGGTTTCCCATTCCTTGGTCTTGAGCTGGATGAATTCGTCGGCGATGACGCCCAGGCCGCCGCGGACCACTTCATCGCCGCGCAGTTCTTGCACCGCTTCCAGCAGCGATTGCGGCAAGATTCTTACGCCCGCCGCGCGGATTTCCTCCAGCGTTTTCTCGTACAGGTTTCCCAGGTTGGCGGAACCGGGATCGAGCTGGCGGGCGATGCCGTCCAGCCCGGCCGAGAGCATGGCGGCCAGCCCCAGGTAGGGGTTGCAGCCGGCCGAGACCGTGCGGTCCTCGCAATGGCCCGGCCCGCAGACGCGGATCATTTGCGTGCGGTTGTTGTCGCCGTAGCTGGCGAAGGCGGGCGTCCAGGTGAAGCCCGACCGGTTCGATTGCAGGCCCGTCCCCAGTTGCAGCCGTTTGTAACAGTTGACCGTGGGACTGGTCACGGCGACCAGCGCCCGCGCATGCTGGATGATGCCGCCCAGGAAGTGATACGCCAGTTTCGACAGGCCAAACCCGCGTGCGTCGGATTCGTCCAAGAACAGGTTTTGGCCGGTGGCCGGGTCGGCCAGATGGAAGTGGACATGCAGCCCGCTGCCGGTTTGGTCGGCGAACGGCTTGGCCATGTGCGTGGCGATGGCACCATATTTTTTGGCCAGTTGCCCGGTGGTCATCTTGAAGAAGGTGATGCGGTCGGCGGTGGTTAGCGCGTCGGCGTAGAGAAAATTGACCTCGTACTGGCTGTTGCCATCCTCGTGATCGACCTGGTAGACGCCCCAGCCCAGCTTGTTGAGCGAACTGGTCAGATCTTGCAGATAGCCCATCGCCGGAGCCATCGAGCGGTAGTCGTAGCACGGTTTGGCCAGCGTATCGACGCCGTCGGGGTTCCAAGGATGAATGCGGCCGTCGGCATCGCGGGTGACCAGGAAATGCTCCGGCTCCATGCCGACATTGAAGATGTAGCCTTGGGCCTGGGCGTCGGCCAGTACGCGCTTAAGATTGGTGCGGGCGCAGTAGGGATGCGGCTGGTCGTCGACGAACAGGTCTGCGGCAAAGCGGGCCGTGTTGGGCTGCCACGGCAGCGGCGTGTAGGTATCCAGGTCGATGCGGGCCAGCATATCGTGCGAGTGCGGCCCTTGGCCCAGCCCCCATACCGCCCCGCCGGCAAAGCCCGCCCCGACATCGCAGGCATCGTCCAGGCAGCCGCTGGGGACCATCTTGGCCTTGGCCGCGCCGTGGATATCGACAAACTGGGCCAGCAGAAAGTCGATCTTGTCTTGCTTCAGCCGCTGGCGGACTTTTTCGCGTGGGGTCATGGAAAGGCTGGCTCCGCGTTAGGTTGAACGAGTTTCGTTTTCCGCCATGCACTGCCGCACCTGGGCCACCAGGTCTTGCGGCTCCAATTCAAAGCCGACGGCCCGTTTGCCGGCCCAATTGAGGCCGACCTTGATGCCTTGCGCCATGAGTTGCGGCACCCGCTGGGCTAGGAAATCGTCCCACGTTAGCTCTTGCGGCAAGCAACTGGCATAGGCGGGCACGCGGCGGATGATTTGATTGACGCGCGGCAAGTTGGACCAGAACGGCTGTGCCCGCCCGCCGCGGGTGGCCACGCAATGGGGCGTGCCGTCGGCCGCGCGGCAGCACCACAGGCGGCCCGTTTGGGCCACCTCGCGGTAGAACTCGGCGGCGTCGGGGGTGGATTGCGGCATGAGGGGTGGGGTTTTTGGCTGGAGCAGTGCGTCAGGCAGGCAATTTTTCGCGGGAAAAATCCGGTGTGTTATTGATGTCGAATCTCGCGATGTCACTCTACGCCGCTAATCCTTATCCAAGTGAGTAGCCCCGGCAGGGGCGACCGTCGGCATCGTAGGGCTACTGCCGCCCCTACCGGGGCTGATCGTCGCGGCCGCGCCGCGAAATTCAAATGCTCACAAAACTGGCAATGAAGCGCCATCATGGATCGAAAAGGGCTATTCGCGTAGGGTGCCACTGGCGGGCAAGCTGCCAGCGGCACCGCAATTCTTAGCTATGACAAAGCTCGTCAGTTATAAACCAGTTCTTCCCGGCACCCAATCGGTGCCCGCGAGCGGCACGCGGGCCATGGCGGCGGCTTCGATGGTCAGGGCCACCAGGTCTTCGCGTTCCAGGTGATGCACGTTCGACTTGCCGCAGGCCCGCGCCAGCGTGGTCAGTTCCATCGTCAGGACATTGAGATAGTTCTTGAGCCATTTGGCTCCTTGCTCTGGCTGTAGGCGCTGCTCCAGCAGGGGGTCTTGCGTCGTCACGCCGACGGGGCACTTGCCGGTGTGGCAATGGTGGCAGGCTCCGGCGGAAGTCCCCAGGCGGGCGTAATCGTCGGCGGCGTCGATGGGGCCCTCGGCCGATTGCCAGGCGGGGCGGTTGCAGCCCAAGGCCATCAGCACTCCTTGGCCAATGGCCACGGCGTCGGCACCCAGGGCCAGGGCCTTGGCTACGTCGGCCCCGCTGCGGATGCCGCCGGAGATTATGAGCTGCACCTCGCCCAGCACGTTCATATCGTCCAGAGCCTCAATGGCTTGCGGCAGCGCGGCCAGCGTGGGGATGCCGGCATGTTCGATGAACGTCTGCTGCGTGGCGGCGGTGCCTCCTTGCATGCCGTCGATGACCACCACGTCGGCGCCCGCCTTGACCGCCAGCTTGACATCGTCGCGGACGCGGGTGGCCCCCATCTTGATGTATATGGGAATCCGCCAGTCGGTGATCTCGCGAAGTTCCTCCAGCTTGATCGTCAGGTCGTCCGGCCCGACCCAATCGGGATGCCGGCAGGCGCTGCGCTGGTCGATCCCCGCCGGCAGGGTCCGCATTTCGGCCACGCGGGGGCTGACCTTTTGCCCCAGCAACATGCCGCCGCCCCCCGGCTTGGCCCCCTGGCCGATGACCAGTTCGATAGCGTCTGCCTGGCGGAGGTCGTCGGGGTTGAAGCCATACCGCGAGGGGAGGCACTGGTAGACGAGCGTCTGGGAGGACTTTCGCTCCTCTTGGGTCATGCCGCCGTCGCCGGTGGTGGTGGATGTCCCCACGGCGGTCGCCGCGCGGCCCAGGGCCTCTTTGACATTGGCCGACAGCGCGCCAAAGCTCATGCCGGCCACGGTGATCGGTATTTCCAACTCGATCGGCTGCTTGGCGAACCGCGTCCCCAGCAACGTCTTGGTAACGCACTTCTCGCGGTAGCCCTCCAACGGATAACGCGAGGCCGAGGCCGTTAAGAACAGCAGATCGTCGAACGTCGGCAGGTGCCGCTTGGCCCCCAGCCCGCGAATATCGTACAGCCCGGTATCCGCCGCGCGGTGGATGTAATCCAGAACGTGGTGGTTGAAGGAGAAGGATTCTTCGGGGTGGGGCATGGGGGGTGGTTTTTAGTTGTTAGTTTTCAGTTTTCAGTATTCGGTGTTCGGTAGTCAGTTTGAACTCAGTGACTGAAAACTGAGAACTGACGACTGAAAACTTCCTGACTCAATACTCTTGGTGCTTATCCGCGTGCCAATGGTATAAGTTCCTGGCGGAGGCGACGCGCTTGAACTCCTTGGGATCGAGCTCGATTTCGGCTCTTAAGAGTAAATGCCGGACGCGGTCGAAGTCGGCCGGCTGCATTGGTTCCTCTTGGGCATCGGCACCCAGGCTGCTGATGCGGCCGCGGACGTAGATGACGGCTTCGTACAGGGAATCGCCCAGGGCGGGGGCGGCGTCTCCGCAGACGACCAGCGTGCCGGCTTGGGCCATGAAGGCCGAGAGATGGCCGACGTCGCCGCCGACGACGATGTCGCAGCCTTTCATGGAAATGCCGCAACGGCTGGAGGCGTCTCCCTCGATCACCACCAGCCCGCCGTGCCCCGACGCCGCCGCGCATTCCGAGGCGTTCCCCTTCACCCGCACCGTGCCAGACATGATATTCTCGGCCACGCTCCAGCCGACATTGCCATGCACGGTAATGCGGGCCTGCTTGTTCATGCCGCCGATGAAATAGCCGGCGTGCCCCAAAATGTCGATATCGGCGTCGGCATCCAGGCCGACGGCAATGCTGTGGCGGCCGTCCGGGTTGAGGATGCGGACGCGCTTGGCTTCGCTGGCTGGCAGCTTGTGGTGCAGAAACTGATTCAGCTCGCGAACGGTCAGCCGCGAGAGATCGAACGGAATCGTTTGCGCGTCGATCACTTGTTCCATGAATTCATTCGCTCACTTAGCGGCACGGTCCGAAAAAATTTCCTGGCCCCCTCTCCCGGTACTCCGGGAGAGGGTTGGGGAGAGGGCGATGTGGGCCAAGATACTCCATCCAACAAACCCTCACCCCGGCCCTCTCCCAAAGGTAGAGGGAGAAAGCGCGCGTCGATCACTTGTTCCATGAATAAATCCGCTCGGGGGCGGGCTCAAAAAGTTTGGCGTCATTGATGCCCGGCAGATGAGCCAGCGAGCGAAACTCCGACCCGACCGCCACGTAATCGTCGGTTTCGGCCACCACCGCCGGCTTGCAGGCAAACGCATCTCGCACCAGCACCAGCTTGTCGGCGGTGGCCATCAGCAGCGTGTAAAAGCCGTCTAACTCCTCAAACGCCTTGACGATCGCCTCTTCCAGCGTGTCGCCGTCGCTCATCCGCCATTCCAAGAAACGGCAGGCTGCCTCGGTGTCGTTGTCGGTCTCAAAGCGAATACCCAGCTTTTCCAGCTTCCGCCGAATGCTGTGCGGGTTGGACAGCGAACCATTATGCACCAGGCAAAAATCCTCACCCGCCGTGAAAGGATGGGCGTGGGCGGGCGAAACGGCCGACTCGGTCGCCATCCGCGTATGGCCCACGGCGTGGCTGCCGGGCATCTGCGGAAAGCGGTACCGCTGGGAAATCTCGCGAGGGTGGCCCTGATCTTTGTAGACGTCGATCGACTTGCCGACCGACAGCAAATGCAGCCGCGGGTAGGCCTGGGCCAGCCAGGGGCGGAGGCGCTCGGACGGCAGCACGGCCTCTAGCACGGCATGGTTGCCGCGAGGGAACAGGTGCCCCTCGATGCCCAACGCTTGCCGGCAATGTTCCTGGAACTCCGGCCAGGCCAAGGTGCCCCCCGGATCGTACAGGCTGAACCGCCGCGCCGCCCCGGCCGCCGGCGTGGAAAAGACCGCCAGCCCGGCCGAATCGGGACCGCGATCGCCCATGCAGACCAACATGGGAGAGATCATTTCTCCCAGGGCCGGCCGCAAGGCGGGGTTTTTAATCAACAGGCCAACAATGCCACACATGGTAGACGCGTCTCGCCAAGGTCCAGCCAGATTCGTACAGGCCGGGTATTCTAGCCGCGCTAAAACCGGTCTGCCATGCGGCGGGCAAGTTTTGCCACGGCTGATCCGTAAATGGCCGGCACCCCGCACCCGCCCTTGCCAGTGTTGGCATTTGGCCGGTAGGCTGCTGGTTTGTAAGATGCGGGCCGGACGGGCGGCGGGGCCGCGTCGGGTTTGCTCTGTTTGTTTCTCGCACTTTCGAGGCCGTTATTACTACCTCGGTTCGCAAAGCGTTGATTACCGGCGGGGCCGGGTTTATTGGCAGCCACCTGGCCGAGGCCCTGGTGCAGCGGGGATTGCACGTCACCGCGCTGGACGACGAATCGACCGGTTCGGCCCGCAATTTGGCCGGGCTGGCGGGGAATTCGCGGTTTGAGTTTGTGCGGGGGACGGCGGCGGACGAGGAACTCATCGGCAGGCTGGCGGCCCAAGCCGACGAGGTGTACCACCTGGCGGCCGCCGTCGGCGTGCAACTGATCGCCAAAGACCCTATCCGCACCATCGAGACCAACGTCTACCCGACCGAGTTGCTGTTGCAGACGCTGCACAAACGGCACCAGGCGGGCCACCAGGTAAAGCTGTTTCTGGCCAGTACCAGCGAGGTCTACGGCAAGAACCCCAAGCCAACCTGGACCGAGGAAGACGACCTGGTGTACGGACCGACCACCCGGCCGCGGTGGGCCTATGGCGCGTCCAAGGCCATCGACGAATTCTTGGCCCTGGGCTATGCCCGGCAACATGGCCTGCCGGTGGTGATTGGGCGGTTCTTTAACGTGGTGGGCCCGCGTCAGACCGGCGCTTACGGCATGGTGGTGCCGCGGTTTGTGGAAGCGGCCTTGGCTGGCCAGCCGTTAATCGTTCACGACGACGGCCGGCAGGTCCGCTGCTTTGCCCATGTGGCGGACGTGGTCCGGGCCGTGCTGGCCCTGATGGATACCCAGGCGGCACAAGGCCTGATCTTCAACATCGGCAGCGACCAGCCGGTGAGCATTCTGCAGCTTGCCGAACGGGTAGCGGCCACGGTCGAGCCACGGCCCAAGATTGCCTTTCAGTCCTATGCCGAGGCCTATTCGCCCGACTTCGAGGACATCCGCTCGCGCGTGCCCGACCTGACCCGGCTGCGAACCACGATCGACTACCAGCCCGCCTACAACCTGGAACGAATCATCGCCGAGCTGGTCGCGCTGCGGCGCGGATAGCACACGTTTCGATGAGGCCACGTTCGCGCGATCAAGGGCGTGGTGCCATTTGTGCTCGTCGCAACCGGCAATGCCAAGTTCCGAATCAATGGGTCATGACGCCTTTGATATACCTGGTTGACCTGCTTGTGGCCCCAGCCTGAAGGGCTGAGGGATTCTAGCCCTGGGTTGAGTGGCAACGCCACGAAACCCAGGGTAACCGCCAGTATGTTTCGTCGTGTGGCCTGAAAGGCCACGGTAGCGGGACGCCACGGTTCCCTGTCCCCTTCAGGGACAAACGACGGATTCATGGGCAACGCCACCCTGGGTCTGCGCGACTTTGTCGCTGGACCCAGGGCTAGAATCCGTTGGCCTTTCGGGCCAAGTCTCGTTGGCGTCGCGCAGTGCCAGTGAAAACAAAGGAGTGTCGATTGAATTAGGATTCGGTACGAAATAACTTCCCCATCGGAACCTCCCTCTCCCTCTGGGAGAGGGCCGGGGTGAGGGTTTCGTTGTTGGCGGCCATTTCGCCACATCCCCCTCTCCCCAACCCTCTCCCGGAGTACCGGGAGAGGGGGCCAAGAGGGGAAGTTATTTCGTACTGAATCCTTAGTGACGATCATCGTCGCGTTTCGCTCCGCGAAACGGCGCCGGCCGCGAGAGAAATCGAGCGACACGTTCAAAATGGCCTTGCTAAAAAAACGGCCAGATCGATTTTGAAAGATGGTGTGCTGTCCCGCCGTCCACCCGACGCCTTTTCGCGGAGCGAAAAGCGACACGAATTGATTCGACGACCATCGGGGTTTACGACGTTTTTTTGGCGATTGTACCCAGGGTGCGCTCGCTCGGCGCTCGCGACCCTGGGCTGGAATCTGAAACGCTTTCAGCGTACAGTCGCCGCATGGCCGTCAATGGTCCGGTGGAAACTCGACAGTGCCATTCAGTCCTGCCCCTTATGCCGCTAGCCAAACAGCTCTAGCAGTGGCCGGCCGCCGTCGACGATGGGGGTGGGACGGCCGCTGGGGTCGGTGACGCGCATTTCGTGGTCGATCCCCAGGGCGTGGTAGATCGTGGCCGCCAGATCCTCCGGCTTGACGGGGCGTTCGTTGGCGTAGGCGGCGTCTTTGTCGGTGGTGCCATGGACGGTGCCTCCCCGGATGCCGGCACCCGCCAGCACGACCGGAAAGAGCATGCTCCAATGCCCGCGTCCCCAGGCGGGCGTGGCCTTGGGGGTGCGTCCCATTTCACCCAGCGCCACGACTAGAGTTTCGTCCAGCAGCCCGCGGTCGTCCAGGTCGGCCAACAGCGATGACAGGGCCTGGTCGAAGCCGGGGATCAAATGGTCGCGGACATCGTTGCTATGAATGTGCGAATCCCAGCCGTAGCCATCCACGGTTTCCCAATGGACGGTGCAGAACCGCACGCCCGCCTCCACCAGCCGCCGGGCCATCAGGGTCGATTGGCCGAACAAGTGCCGGCCGTAGCGGTCGCGAAGCGCGTCGGGTTCCTGGCGGATATCGAGCGCGTGGCGTGTTTTGTCGGAAGTTACCAGGCCGAAAGCCCGCTGCTCGAAGCGGTTGTATTCGTCGATCACGCGGCGTCCGGCCATGGCCCGCCGGTTGGCGTCAAACTGTTCCAACAGCGATTTGCGGCCATGCAGGCGATCGAGCGACAACTCCTCGTGGCTGACCAGCCCTTGAATTTGGTAACGCAGCTCGTCATCGGTGCAGGGGCGCGTGTAGGGGTTGTCTTTCTTGTCGCGCTTGTCGATGGAGGTCGTCAACGGTTCGTAGGCCCGTCCCAGCCAGCCGGCATATTCGCCAGGGCGGATGAGTTGGTACGAGAATTCCTCCATGCGGCCCAAGAAGTTGGGCACCACCGCATAGCTGGGCAGGTCGCGCAGCGCGCCGTCCCGCTGGGCCATGTATTCCACCACCGACCCCATGGAAGGCCAGTCTTTTTCCGTGGCGTTAAAGCCCGCCCCGATGGCAATATGCCACGGGTGGCCCGTCTGCATGTAGTGCGCGGCGGTGCTGTGGTCGTTGTAGTTGTGCGATAAGGTCTTGACGACGCAGAACTTGTCCGAGACGGCCGCGGTACGGTGCAGATGCTCGCATATCCGCAGGCCGGGCGTGCGGCTGGCGATCTCCTTGAACGGTCCGCGGGCCTCGGCGGGGGCGTCGGGCTTAAGGTCGAAGGTTTCGAGCTGGCTTGGCCCGCCAAACAAGAACAGAAAGATCACCGACTTGGCGCGGGGACGCAACGGTGTTTGCAGTTCCTCTGCCGCCAGCAGCTTGGGCAGGCTCAGACCCAGCAAACCCGCCCCGCCCGCTTGCAACAATTGGCGGCGGGCCAATGTCGCCGACGGGCCCGATTGAATCGTAAGCATGGTCCCACTCCCGCGTCAGCCGTTTTTCAACAGGTCAGGCGATAGATCAACGAGCGTCAATCTATCTTGCCGTGGACCGGCGGGCAATGCAAATTGGGCCAGGGGCGCGGCCGTGCAATACGGCGGGTGGCAGGGGCAGATGCGCAGCGGGTGGCGAGCGGAGTTAGTTTTCCGACCTGGTTTACCTGAGGCGGCGGCTGTCGGCGTTTCTGGATTGGCACTGCCTGGGCTGTTAGAATAACGCTGTCACACAACATGTCGGGCGGAGCACTACTTTATGCGTTACGGTTGGCCGATGGGTTTCGTGTTGGTCTACGTTTGTGCCTTGCCGCCGGCGGCCATGTCCGCGGAGCCGGCGAAGGGGACGCACACCCTCGAAGCCGTGCAAGTAGAACTGGCCGGCACGCGTCCCTCCGGCGATGCTTGGGACACCGGCATCGGCGCCTTTACCCGGCCCGATCCACAAGTGACGTTGATGCGCCACGATGAAGCGGCGCTGCGCAAGGTGGTTGAACTGTTGATTGTAGCCCAGGAGAAGCGCTTCAAAGAGCTAGGGCAGCCCGTTCCTCCGGACTTCAAAAAACTGATGGCTGCTTCCGCCGTACAGACCTTGCGGTGCGGGGTCACGCTGGAAGCGCTCCAAGACCAGGCGCTCACCAAAGCCCGCGCCCAACTCTTCGCCGATACGGAAGTGGCCAAAGATTCTATCTTCGCCAAACTTACCGGCGGGCCTCTAAGGATTTCCGCCGGTGACAAGGTGACGATCTTTGTAAACGATGTCGATCTCGCCGCACACGATCTGATGGGCGAAACCGAACTTGTCATCACCAAGAAGCTGCTCGCCAAAGGGGAAGTGGAGCTTAAGTTCAACTCTGTCGAATCGCTGCGATTGAAGTTTAAGCCGGTTGAGAAGTAAGATTCCGTACCCAGGCTGCGCTGGCTGTCGCTCCGTGCCTTGCAGACAGCAACATCATCCAGGCCTTGTGAAAACCACGAATCAAACGAATCTAACGAATAGGGCCGTGCCGTGAGGTTGCTGCCACCTGGCATGGAACGCGGAATGTCGCCGTCGGGAGACGGCTCCTACAGGCAGCGGGCAGCAAATTGAGCCGCCGGCTGATGGCTGACAGCTTCTCCGCTGACGGCTCTTTCGCTATTTCGCTTCCTCAGGCAATCGCATAGCCGCCATCCACCGGGAGAATCGCGCCGGTGATGAAGGCGGCGGCGGGTGAACAGAGGAAGAGCGCTGCGCCGGCCACATCGGCCGGTCGGCCCCAACGGCCCAGCGGCGTGCGAGAGAGGATGGGGGCGGAGCGGGCCGGGTCTTCGACCAGCGGCTGGGTGAGGGCCGTGGCGATCCAACCGGGGGCGATGGCGTTCACGCGGATTCCTTCCGCCGCCCAGGCGATGGCCAGCGACTTGGTCAACTGGGCAATCGCCCCCTTGCTGGCCGCATAAGCCGGGGCAAACCCGCTGCCGAAAAAGCTGAGCATGGAGGCGGTGTTGAGGATGGCTCCCCCTTGGCGGGCCAACAGCGGCCGGCAAGCCAGGCAGACGCGCATGGTGCCTTGAAGGTTGACATCGACCACACGCTGAAAGTTGGCCATTTCAAACTCGGCCCCCGCGCGAAGAATCATGCCGGCGCAATTCACCAGCACATCGAGCCGCTCCAAGCCCGACATCAAACGCTGTACCGCCGCATCGTCGGCCACATCCAGCAGGGCGGCCGAAAGCGCTGGCGACGTCTGGCCAACCAGTTCGACCTCGCGCTCCGTCAAACCGGTTACCGTCACGCGGTGGCCCTCGGCGGCAAAGGCCTCGGCAATCGCCCGCCCAATGCCAGAGGTGCCGCCGGTAACGAGGACGCTGTGCATAAGGCGGAAGGCGAAAGGCGGAACGATGAGGACGGCCTGCTAAAGGCGAATCATGGCAACGGTTCTTTCTTAGATCAAGACTTTATGTCTCATCCTTTCGCCTTTCGCCTTTCGCCTTCCGCCTTTCCCTGTTCTCCTTCTGAGTTGTCATACGTCCTGAACAGGGGTTGGCCGAATTTTTCGGTGCCGAATGTGGCGATGGCGGCCTGGCCGTCGGGCGAGAGAAGGAAGTCGGCGAATTGCTGGGCCGCCGCCTGTTGCACGCCGGGGTGTTTGCCGCTGTTGACCACCATCACCGAGTAAGGGTTGACCAGCAGCGGGTCGCCCTCGACGGCGACCGGCAGGCGTTGCTGGTTGCCGGTGGCCAGGTAGCTGCCCCGATCGGCCAGAGTGTAAGCGTTTAGCTCGTCGGCCATGCGCAGCGTTTCGGTCATGCCCGCCCCCGACTGAACGTACCAATCGCCGGCCGGTTGCAGCCCGGCCCGGTTCCACAGGTCGCGCTCCTTGACGTGCGTGCCCGACTCGTCGCCGCGCGAAATGAACCGGGCCTGGTGCCGCACCACCGCGGCCATGGCCGCAAGAATCGAAGCTTGCCCGCGTACCTGGGCCGGGTCGTCTTGGGGACCGATAAGCACGAAGTCGTTGAACATCAGCCGTTGGCGGAACGCCCCGTCCCCATCGGCCATGAACTTTTCCTCGGCGGCAGGCGAGTGGGTCAGCAGTACGTCGGCATCGCCGCGGCGGGCAATCTCAATCGCCTGGCCCGACCCGACCGCCACGACCTTCAATTCAATCCCCGTCTTCTCGCGAAACATCGGCAACAACAAATCCAACAACCCGCTATCCCGCGGACTATACGTCGTGGCCAAGGTAATGGTGGCAGCCGGAGCCTTCTTGTGCCCGCCGTCCGCCGCGCCCCCAGGGACCGTCGGAGCCGACGGCCGGCAACTGGCCAGGAGTAGAAGAAGAAACGCAAGGGAGAGTTTTGTTTTCATGGATCGTGGTTAGTTCTTAGTTCTTAGTTTTCAGTTTTCGGTGTTCATGCCTCGTCCTTCAGCCTTCCGCCTTTCGCCTTTCCTAATACACCATCCGGCCGGCCACGAAGGCCGCTGTTCTGGGGTCCGCGGGGGATTGAAAGAAGGTCTCGGCGTCTGCCGTTTCGACCAGTTGGCCGTCGAGCATCAATGATACGCGGCTGGCTACCCGGCGGGCTTGAAACAAATTGTGCGTGGCCCAGACGACGGTGATGCCGCGGTCGCGGTGGTGCGACAAGACGGCCGCTTCCACCAGCGCCACGCGGGCCGGGTCGAGATGGGCGGTCGGCTCGTCCAACAAGAGTACTTGCGGCTGCAAGACCAGTGCCCTGGCCAGCGCGGTCAAATGGGCCTGTCCGCCGGAAAGCGTATGGGCCGGGCGGTTGGCCAGTTCGTCCAGGTGCAGCTCTCGCAATATTTGGTCCACGCGGGTGTGGCGCTGTTGCGAAGGGCCGCCGCGCAGCCGCAGCGGGTAGTCCACATTGGCCCGCACCGTGTCGTCCAGCAATAGCGGCTTTTGAAACACCAGCGTGATATTCCGCCGGGCCGGCAGCGACAGCCGGGCCGCGGGCTGCCGGTGGGGCACGAACTGGACCTGCCCAGCGCGGGGCGTTTCCAGACCGGCCAACAGCCGCAACAGCGTGGACTTGCCCGCCCCCACCGGGCCGACCAGCGCCAAGACCTGGCCGGCCGGCAGATCGAGCCGAGGTACGCGCAGAGAGAAGTCGGGCCCGTAACCGTGGACGACATCGCGCAGTTCGTACAGCGTTTCGCTCATCGGCGGGCCCTGCCTTGCAGCCACAGCATGAGCAGGTTGATGGCCAGCGCCAGCCCCACCAAGGCCGCTCCCAGCCAAAGGGCCAGGGCAAACTCGCCTTTGCGCGTCTCGAGCATGATGGCGGTGGTCAACACGCGGGTGTGGCCGGCGATGTCGCCCCCTACGATGTACACCGCCCCCACTTCGCTAAGGCTGCGGCCAAAGGCGGCGGCTACCGCCAGCAGCACGCCATGCCGGGCTTGCCGCAAGATAGTCCAGCGAATCTGCCCCGGGCTGGCCCCCAACGAACGCAACTGAATTGGCAGTTCCGCCGGCACCGCTTCCACCGCCGACATGGTAATCCCCACCACGAACGGCAGTGCCAACAGCGTCTGCGCCACGATCATGGCGGCCGGCGTGTAGAGCCAGCCCAGCACGGCCAACGGGCCGCTGCGCGACAACAGCAAATAGACCAGCAGCCCAACCACCACCGGCGGCAAAGCCATGCCGGTATGCACCAGCGCGGAAGCGGCCCGCTTGCCAGGAAACTTGAGCAACCCCAGCGCCACTCCGCAGGGAATGCCCGCCAGCGCACTGAGGGCCACCGCCGCGCACGACACCCGCAACGTAAGCCAGACGATAGCGGAGAGCGTGGAAGGCAAGGCAGGGTACGGCAAGAGGTCAGATCATGGCGTGCAATTGGGCCGGGCATCGGCCTTATCCTACGCGAATCCATCGCCGAAGCCCCCTCTCCCGGTACTCCGGGAGAGGGTTGGGGAGAGGGGAATCTGGGGAAAGATGGTCCATCGAACGAAACCCTCACCCCGGCCCTCTCCCAGAGGGAGAGGGAGATCAAACGCCGAAGTCAATTCGGCGCACGTTCCTATTCCTACTTGGCCTTGAGCGTGGGAAACAGCCGTCCGCCATACAGGGCCGTTTCGCCGAGCGATTCTTCAATTCGCAGCAATTGATTGTACTTGGCGATGCGGTCGGTGCGGCTGGCGCTGCCCGTCTTGATCTGGCCCGTGCCCAGGCCCACCGCCAGGTCGGCGATGGTGCTGTCCTCGGTCTCGCCGCTGCGATGGCTGGAAATGCTGCTGTACCCGGCGCGGCGGGCCAGTTCGATGGCTTCGATGGTTTCCGTCAGCGTGCCGATCTGGTTGACCTTGATCAAGATGCTATTGGCAATGCCTTGTTCGATGCCGCGTTGCAGCCGGGTGGTGTTAGTGACAAACAGGTCGTCGCCGACCAGTTGCACTTTGTCCCCCAGCTTTTTAGTCAGCAAGGCCCAGCCTTCCCAATCGTCCTCGGAGCAGCCATCCTCGATCGAACAGATGGGGTACTTGGCCGCCCAGGCCGCGAGAAAATCGACCATGCCGGCCGAGTCGAGCTGTTTGCCATCGATGGTATAGACCTTTTTCTTGCTGTCGTAAAACTCGGTCGAGGCCACGTCGAGCGCCAGGTAGACTTGCTTGCCCAACGAGTAGCCCGCCTTTTCGACCGCTGCGCAAATCAGGTCCAAGGCCTCGCCATTGCTGGACAGGTCGGGCGCAAAGCCTCCTTCGTCCCCGACCGACGTGTTGAGCTTTTTGTCCTTCAAGACTTTCTTGAGATGGTGAAAGATCTCCACGCCGCACCGCAATGCGTCGCTGAAGCTGTCGAATCCCAACGGCATGACCATGAACTCTTGCACATCGACGGCGTTGTCGGCGTGCTGGCCGCCGTTGACGATGTTCATCATGGGGGCCGGCAACAGCCGCGCGTTCGGTCCGCCCAGGTAGCGAAACAGCGGCAAGTTGCACGACTGCGCCGCGGCGTGGGCCGTGGCCAGCGAGACACCCAGAATGGCGTTGGCCCCCAGCTTTTTCTTGTTCTCGGTGCCGTCGAGTTCGATCATGCGGCGGTCGATGGTGGCCTGCTCCACCGCGTCCATGCCGATCAGTTCGTCGGCCAGCACTTCGTTGATGTTCTCGACGGCCTTCTCCACCCCTTTGCCCATATAGGCAGCTTCCTTGGTGTCGCGCAGTTCCCAGGCCTCGTGCGCGCCGGTGCTGGCTCCGCTGGGGACCGCGGCCCGGCCAAACGCGCCATCGGCCAGCCGCACTTCGACCTCGACGGTCGGGTTGCCGCGGCTGTCCAAAATTTGCCGGCCATGAATGTCAACGATGCTGGAGCTCATGCGTGTCTTCCTTCGGCGAAAAGTTTGCTTGTCAGACGAGTTGGCAGCCCGCACAAGGGGCCGCCCGCTACCCGCCTGGGTACGTGTTACCGGGATTTGCGCACCTATTGTGCCGAATAGAAGGCCGGTTGGCTATGCCCGGCTGGTGGTTGGGGCGGCGGGTAGCGGGGGATAGCCGTCAGCGGAGAAGCCATCAGCCGTCAGCTTGCGGTAATCAGCCGGGGCGAAAGCGGTAGAAGGCTCTGTAGGAGCCGTCTCCGACGGCGATAATCCGCGTTCCATTCCGGTGCGCCGGGGCCAAAACGGCGTGTAGCTGTCAGCGGAGAAGCTGTCAGCCGTCAGCTTGCGGTAATCAGCCGGGGCGAAAGCGGTGGGTGGCTACGTGGCAACATGGCTCCTGCCATGTTCGCCTGCGTGGTGCTCGATCATCCATGCCGGGCAACCGTACCCCGAATGGAGCGCCAATTCCGTCTCAAGCCTGCACGGCAGGAGCCGTGCGGCTACGTAGGGCCTTCCCGATGGTCAGACCCGGCCACCGTCACCTTTTCATCCTTCATCCTTGATCCTTCGCCGCCGCTTGAACCGATCGGGCGTCTTGCAGATCGGCCGGAACGAGCTCGGCGGGAGATGCCTCGTCGGCTAGTTCCTCGCCTTGGCCGTAATCGTGAAGTTCGAGTACGCTGCCATCGGGGTTCCAGTCGGTCCATTGGCCGACTTCACGATTCTCGAAAAATTCGCCCTGCGATTGGCGGCGGCCATTGTCGTGCCAGCGGGTCCACAATCCCACGCGATAACCGTTTTCGTAGCTTCCCTCGGCCTGCTTGCAGCCGTTGGCGTGCCACCAGGTGAAGGTACCGACCGGTTGGTCGTGGTCGTACTCGCCGCGCATTTGCAGTTGGCCGTTGGGATAGTAGAAGGTCCACACCCCATGCAGGGGATCGGGACCGGGATCGTCCCTGAACTCAATGGAAACCTTGCCGTTCCACCAATCGTATTGGGCGATGACCTCGCGGCGCAGCGCCAGCCGCGTCCCTTCCGCCGCCTTGTGGCCCGGCGAGTGCCAGACGACTTCCGCTTGGGGACCGCCGCCGACTTGTTTGGTTTGCTCCAAGCGCCCGTCCGCGTTCCACTCGCTGACTTCCCCTTGTTCCACGTCGTGGTCGTACTGTACCGTGCGGCGAAGCTGCCCATTGGGATACCACCACTTGGCCAAGCCATGCCGGGTGCCATTTTCAAAGGGCCATTCGATGATCTTTTGGCCCTTCCGATCGGTAATCGTCCACAGGCCGTGCAGCTTGTCTTGGTCAAAATCGGCTTGCGAAATAAAAGGCCCTTCAAACTGGTCCTCGTAGGCGTCGGCAAACAGCGAGTATTCGCCCGGCTTGAAGGCCCGCTGCCACGTTCCTTGCAGTTTGCCCATCTCAAACCGGCCTTGCCGCAGCACGTTGCCGGTAAGGCCATAGAAGCGGTACTTGCCGTGATTGACAAAGTCGCCGAGGGCGTCTTGCTTGACCTGCCGCTCGACCTTGACCTCGCCGCTGTCGTACCGTTCCACGACTGTTTCCAGTTTTTCGCTGGACTTGGCCACGGGAACCGCGGGCGTTGGCTGTAATGGTACGGCTGTCGGTTGGGGCCGCAGCCAGGCGGGAGGAGAGCTGGGCCGTTCCGCAGGTTCACCACGATGGAACTGCGACGTTTGGGCCCGTGCCGGGGACGCCGCCCCCACCATGATTGTCAGCACCGCCAGGAGAGGGGCGGTTGTCGCGCGCGAAATGAATCGTGTCATGCTCATGTCTTAGCCAATCCGTTGCGTTCCAAGGTCCATCCACGCTTCCCTGCGTGGTACGGGTACATATCGGGCCAGCAGGCAGTGCTAGTGTGGCCTTCCGCCCGCGGGACGCGCGTTCGATACGACTGGCGGGCAAGGATTTACGCGAACCGCTGGCATGCGTGTTGCCACCATAACACTAGTTGCGCTGCAACCGCGCCAGGCGGAAAGTCCGTTGCGTTTCCGCTCGAACTTCGGTTGGAAATGGTGTAGGCTGTCAAAAGGCCGCCGTAGACAGACTTTTCGCAATTGGCAAACTCCGCACAACAGTTAAGCCTTACCCAAATATCCTACAATAAAGCACGCGGTTTCGTCCCTCTGTTCAATTCTCAGAACGACCAATAAGATGACTGAACCTGTTGAATCCTCGACGCCTCAGTCTCGAGAGCCCGGCATGCGCGTGATCCTGGCCAGTCCCCGCGGTTTTTGCGCGGGCGTCATTATGGCCATCGAAAGCCTGGAACTGGCCATCAAGCTGCATGGCACCCCGCTCTACGTCTATCACGAGATCGTGCATAACCAGCACGTTGTGGAACGGTTTCGCGGCGAAGGGGTGGTGTTCGTAAACCACCTCCACGAAGTGCCCGAAGGGGCGCATCTGATGTTTTCCGCGCATGGCGTCTCGCCAGAGATTCGCCAGGCATCGGCCGAGCGTAACTTGCGGACGATCGACGCCACCTGCCCGCTGGTGACCAAGGTCCATCTGGAAGCCATCCGTTACGCCCGTGCAGGCTACACTATTTTGCTGATTGGCCACCAAGGGCACGACGAAGTCATAGGCACCATGGGCGAGGCGCCGCAGTCGATTATTCTGGTGGAAACACCCGAGGACGTGGACCGCCTGCAAGTACCCGACGAGTCCAAGCTGGCCTATTTGACGCAGACCACGTTGTCGGTCGATGACGCCGAGCGGATCATTTCCCGGTTGCGGCGGCGGTTTCCCAAGATTGCCAACCCGCCCAAGGACGACATCTGCTACGCCACCCAAAACCGGCAAGAGGCTGTCCGGCAGCTTTCGCAAAACTGCGACGCCGTGCTGGTGTTGGGCAGCCAGAACAGTTCCAACAGCCAGCGCCTGGCCGAGCTGGCCCGCGAGAACGGCGTGCCGGCCTACCTGATCGACCGCGCCGCGGATATCCAACCGGATTGGTTTGAAGGGGACGAAACCGTGCTGGTCACGGCGGGTGCCAGCGCGCCCGAGCTGGTGGTAGAGGATTGCCTGGACTATTTGCGGCAACGCTACGGCGCGCAGGTGGAATCGCGGGTGATCCGCGACGAAGACGTCCACTTTCCCCTGCCGCGCGAACTGCGCCTGCTGACGCTGGAATCGGCCAAGTCTTAGCAGCCCTGGGCCTTCCGCGCGGCTGCGTCTGATTGCTTGTCGATTGTCCGACGGTGGTAGGTTACGATTGAGGCCAACCGTGGGCCTTATCTAACCATCCGCCGAGGACGATCTCATGCCTGCCGGGCGACTTGTCATTTGCTTGCTGGCCGCGTTTTGGCTGGGAATGCCGGCCTGTTCCGCGCTGGCCGATGATCCGCCGCCCAACGTGGTGTTGATTATCTCCGACGACCACGGCTGGCGCGACTATGGCTTTATGGGGCACCCGCATGTGCAAACGCCGCGGCTGGACCGGCTGGCCAGCGAAAGCCTGGTCTTTCGGCGCGGGTGTACGCCGTGCAGCCTGTGCTGTCCCAGCTTGGCTTCGATCATTACGGGCCTCTGTCCGCATCAACATGGCATTACCGGCAACGATCCGCCGCGGCCAGCCGGGGCGGGCGTTACCGCGGCCGAGAAGTCGGCCGCGTTTTCCGCCGGACGCGAGATCATGAACCGCCAGTTGGAGGCCGTCCCCACGCTGCCCAGGCTGCTGGCCAAACGGGGCTATCTCAGTTTTCAGACCGGCAAGTGGTGGCAGGGAGACTACACCCGCGGCGGCTTTACGCATGGCATGACGCGGGGCGATCGGCATGGCGACGCCGGGCTGGAAATTGGCCGCCAGACGATGCGGCCGATTTACGACTTTATCGCCGACGCGCGGCAACAGCGCAAGCCCTTCTTGGTTTGGTACGCGCCGATGTTGCCGCACTCGCCGCACAATCCTCCGCAGCGCTTGCTGGACAAGTACCTCGACCAGACCCGCTCCATCCATATCGCCCGGTATTGGGCGATGATCGAATGGTTCGACGAAACGTGCGGCCAGTTGCTGGACCATCTGGACGAGCAGCATCTGGCCAGCAATACCATCGTGCTGTACATCTCCGACAACGGCTGGATCCAGCGGGCCGACGACCCGCGATATGCCCCTAAGTCCAAGACCAGCCCGTACGACACGGGCGTTCACACGCCAATCATGGTTCGCTGGCCGGGCCGGGTGAAGCCGCGGGAAAGCACGGCCTTGGCCTCATCGCTCGATCTGGTCCCCACGATCTTGCACGCCGTGGGAGAGGGGGAACGGATCACCGCCGACATGTCTGGCCTGGACTTGCTGGACGATCGGGCCATGCTGGGCCGCAAGACGGTCTTTGGCGAATGCTTTTTGCATACCACGGCCGATCCGCACGACCCGGCGGCCAACTTGTTGTGGCGGTGGGCCCTGCAAGACCGCTGGCGGTTGATTGTGCCGCGCGGCCACTCGCAATCCGAAAGGCTGAAAGCCGTTCCCGACGATGACCATATCGCGGCCAGCCTGCTGGCCAATGCAGCCCAAGACAGCGTGGAACTGTACGATCTGTTGGCCGACCCCGCCGAGGAACAAAACGTGGCCGACGACAACCCTCGCGTGGTGGAGGAGATGCTTGGGCAGCTTGATGATTGGTGGCTGCCCAAATAGCAGACTCAACAAACGTCGTTTTCGCCCTGAACGGCAAGGCCGTGAAGCACAATTCACCGGAGAACGCCTGCTATCAAGAACCCGTATTATCGCCGTCTGGAGACGGCTCCTACAAAAGGTAGGGGCCGATTGGCCTGTAGGAGCCGTCTCCTGACGGCGACAATCCGGGTTCCACGCCTAGGACCGGAACGTATGGAGAGGCCCAACCCAGGAGATTTGCCCATGACCCGTGCCAATTCGTTCGCCAGCACGCGGCGTTCGTTCTTGCAATGCGTACCTGCGGCCGCCGCTTGGGTGTTGTATCCCCGCTGCTTACGAGCGGAGGGCAAGCCGCGGCCGCCGCTCTCGTTCACCGTGGTCAGCGATACGCACCTGGGTTATCGCGATCAGCAGCATGCCGCCGACCAATGGGGCAAGACGGCGGCGGAGATTGCCCAGGTCCCTGGCGAGTTTGTCTTGCACCTGGGGGATGTGGTCGATGGCGGCCGCGAGGAACAATATCCGCGGTATCTAGAGACGCGCAAGCAGATCGGCCGGCCGGTGCATGAGATTCCCGGCAACCACGATCCGCAACCGCTGTTTGAAAAGTACCTGCGCCCGCAATGCGATACCGCCGTGGACCATGACTGGCTGCGGGTGTTGTTGTTGAACAACGCGCGGGTCGATTCGCACGACGGTTTTTTGAGCGACGAACAACTCGGCTGGATCGCGGACCAATGTGCCGACGCCGCCCGCCGCGACATGCTGCTGGCGATTGCCATGCACGTGCCGGCCCACGCCAACAAGCACCCCGACCGTGGCTGGTACGTCCATCCCGAAAGCGGCCAGACCAAACTGTACGAAACGCTGGCCGCCCATCAAGGCCGCATTCTGGCGTTGCTGCACGGGCATTTCCACAACGGGCTGCGCGGTTGGGACGACCACCCGCCGCTGCACGAGATTTGCTTCCCCTCGGCCCTCTATAACCTGGACCGCCAGCTAGAAAAGCAGCAAGCCCCCGGCTACAACCCGGCCGAGTTCCGCCCCGGCTTCACCCAGGTCCACATTGAAGGCGACACGCTGCAACTGCGGTTCGTGGCGGTCGGGGAGGAGAGCAAGCTGGAGAAAGCGCTGCCCATTCAACCGGCAGCCGGGTAACTCGCCGATCATCTGAAAATCGGCCGGACAATGGATCAGCCGGTGCGCCAATTGACACCCCCCAAGGGTGCTGTTATGCCTATCCGTGGGACCGCCCCGAAATGCGGTCGTGTTTGCACGGTCGATAAACCTAAGAGGAGCCGCGGCGATGAGACAATTTTGTTGCGGGTTGGCGATGGCGTTGTGCTGCATTGCGGGCCTGGTCGCGGCGGAAGAAGCGGCCGACTACGAAGGGCAAGACCTGCGCAAACGAGATTTCTCGGCCCGGTTTTTGGAAGGGGCCATCTTTACGGACGCCCAATGTTTTCTGGTGAATTTCAAGAACTGCAAACTGGCCGGCGCCAAGTTTGACGATGCCGACGTGACGAGTGCTTCGTTCGATGGTGCCGATCTGACGGGAGCGGACTTTCGCGGAGCCACGGTCAAGAACGCCGGCTTTCAGGTGGCCGACCTGTCGCGGGCCGATTTTAGCGGCGTTGATCTGACCGCCATCAGTTTTCAAGGCAGCAAACTTCGCGGCGCGAATTTGAGCAAGACCAAAGGGCTGGCCGATGTCACCCGAGCCGACCTGCGCGAGGCCGACTTGCGCGGCGCCAATCTGCTGGAGATGAAAGACTACGCCGGCGCAACGGCCAAATTCAAAGGGGCCAAATACGACAAGGCCACGCGCTGGCCGCTGGGCTTCGACGTGGAAAAATCGGGCGCGGTGCTGAAAAAAGAGAAGCCCAAGCCAGCCGCCCAGGACGAAGATGAGGACGAGGAAACCGAGCAAGAAGCAGCGCCGAAGGCCGTGCCCGCCAACAAACCTTCGCCCAAACCGGCTGGCAAGGCCAAGCCCGCCAAGAAAGGCACCACCAAACCAGACAACAACGAGCAAACGGACCCCGCCGAAGACAGCCAGGCCGCCGCGGAAGAGATCGACCCCAAGGCACCCAAGGGTGCTCCCTCGCTATCGGTCATTAAGCAACTGCTTGAATCGGGCATGTGGGGACCACCCGCCGAAAACACCACGCAGGCCTACACCTACAAGTCGATCAAATATGGCGAGCCGTTCTACAGCATCACCGTGGTCAAAGGAGCAGCGGGCGAACAACGCGACTCCAAGACCAAGGTGCTGAGGTTTCCCGTCCGAGTCCAAGGCGAAATCGAAGTCACCCGCACGATCGACGGCACCACGCGAATCGACGCCAAGCACCAGACGTTTCATTTCTTCAAGGACGACTTCGGCGAGTGGTCGTTCAAGTTTCAAGAAAACAACTAACACCGCCAAGGTAGCTGGCCCGCCGTTTGTCTCGCTCCGCGCTGCCAGCGCCGTGTCACCTGGCTTGTTCCAACTCCACTCGGGCCACCTGGTACACCAGAAAGCCGGGGAGCTTGAAGCGGAGACGGGCGGCGGTGGTTGCCGTCGCGGGGACCGTTTCAAAGGGGATGGCAACGGGTTCGGGCGATTCGGGCGTCATGGCGGTCAGGCGGGTGGCCATGGTGCCCGCCGGTAGGGCCAGATCGCAGTCGAAGCCTGGGGCGGCGATCGGCTTTTCGTCGGCCGCCGCGCCGCCGGCGCTGCGCTTTTCGGCCGGTTCCGTGCGATTGTAATTCACGAAGTGCAGCGTCACTTCGTTCCCTTCCGCCGGCCGGCTGGCCGAGACGATGACGGTGGAAGGAGCGTGGAAAAGGCTCAGCGAAGGTATGAGGGATGAGGTAGGAGGTATGGGCGACGAGCCGGCGGCGGAATTGTCCGGAGTGGCGACGTTAAAAGTTTCTCGATAGGGGCCCAGGGTGGACGTGGCGGCTACGTCGTCGGGGCGCACGTCGAACAGGATGTGCTGGCGCAATAGTTCCTTGCCGCGCTGCTTGAACGATTCGACCGCCGCCACATCACCCGCATGCACGCTTGTCCGCGGGTAGAGCAGTTCCACCTCGCCGTGCGGGCGGTTGCCGCGGTAGAGATGATCGTACCGCTTGAGGAACTGGTAGTAGCGGACGATCGTTTCCTTGGCCTCTGGGTCGGTAAACCGCGTGTAAAAGCCCATCGGCGCGCCGCCGTTGGCCGCCAGTTCGGCGATGGCCGCGCGAATGCGGCTGATCTCGTACTTGCCTAGCGTGTACGGCTTGTCGTCGAAGGCCCCGCGGATATAGCGGCATTGCAGGGTCGCATCCCCCAGCATGTCTTCCGCCAGATCGGTAAAACAGGCCGCGCCGCCGGTGCTATACCACAGATAGTCTTCATCCTTGCCCCACAAGTCGCCGGGCAGCATGCAGCGCTCGTCGCCGTTGATCTGGTTGAAGTCCCCCAGGTGGTTCCACTGTGCCAACAACAGGCCGGGCTTGAGCTTTCTGGCATGGTCCACAAAGACATCGTCGTAGGCCGCCTTGTTGGCCACTTGCGAAAACCGCAGCATCTCTCGTTTCAGCGGCGTCGATTGGGCCGGATCGTGCCATGAGGCAATCTCCATGAACTTGTGCCCCGCCAGATCGGCAATGGCAAAGTTGGCTTGCAGTTCGGCCGGCGTAAACCGCTGGGCCAGGTAATCGCGAAACGACTTTTGGCAATGCTGGCAATGGCAATCGTGGCGGTAGAAGTAGTTGATGATGTAGCCGTCGACACCCCGCTCGATGCCGCGTTTGGCCCACGCCTTGAGCACCGTCCGCCAGTGCGGGTTGTTCAGGCAGCCCCAATACTCTTTCATGCCGCCGATGGAATAATTGTTGGCCGAAAGGAGCGAGCCATCGGCGTTGATCTCCAACAGCTCGCGGGGGTCGGCCACCGGCTTGGGGCCTAGCTCGGCCTCGTCCCACAGATCGTTGTAGAACTTGAAGAAGCCCCGCGGGCCTTCCGGGCTTTCGGGGTCGCCCACCAAAAACTTGACGTTGAAATGCCCCACCGCCTTGACCGGCCGCTGGTGCAATTGAGAATTCAAATTTTGAAACCATTGGCCGCACTCGTTCAGCCCGACCACCGGAAAATGCGCCGGGTAGCCCTGTCCATGCTCGGTGTGGGCCAGGCTCCAAAAGTGGCCGCCGTAAAAGCCCACCTGGGCCACGTCGGGCTGGGCTTCGTCAATAAACTGCAGGTAGCCCGGCTCGCGATACTCGGCCCAATGGGCTACCAGCCGGGTAAACTCCGCCCGCGACGGCTCATCGGCCCCGGCCCGCCGCGACAGGCCCACGATGATAATGGTTGCCAGCAACAAGACGGCGGGGAATTTGCAAAGGCGTGGCATGGTCGAGGGCCTGTGGGTGAGAGGGCCAGGTGGGACGTGCCAGCCATGATAACCCGCCACACAGCGGGTCTCTAGCGGCAGCGTGGCAACACGGGCATTTGAAGATCATGCAACGATACCAGGCACGCTGGCTGCGGTGGGTGGCACTTGGCTGTAGGAGCCGTCTCCGACGGCGACAATGGGCGGTCCATCCTGGAGGGCCGCGACCGCGAAAAACGCCGTATACTCAGGCCGGGTTGCGCATCGCAGCCGAGAACCGCGGGATCGTAATGCCCCGCTAAGGATTCAGTACGAAATAACTTCCCCTCTTGGCTCCCTCTCCCGGTACTCCGGGAGAGGGTTGGGGGAGAGGGGGATGTGGCGAAATGGCCGCCAACTACGAAACCCTCACCCCGGCCCTCTCCCAGAGGGAGAGGGAGGTACCGATGGGGAAGTTATTTCGTACTGAATCCTAAGAGAAGAACCACGAATCAAGCCGCGTCCAATTGCCGGTGCGCTTTCAACTCGCTGGCAATGAACTATCTTCAAATGTCCGCGGCCCTGGAAGGGCCAACTCCTTACGCGACCAACGCCAGGCCGGCCCGCGCCGGCGGACATGTCCACCGGCTGCCGCTGAAAATGAGGTAGGGGGCAGGCGAAAGCTGGTTTGCTCGTCGCCTGCTTGCGCTGGACAGCCTTCGGCGCATCCATCAAGGCCCGCTTATGTCCCCCCGGCTGCTTGGTCACTCGCCCCGCTCCCGGGCGGCCTTAGTTCCCAAGGTGCTGGAACCAGCCGGCCACAGCCCGTAACATGTCTTTCAGTAATAGGTTAGGTCATCAATCCCAGCCCCAAGGGCGCGACGATGAAAGGTTGGGTGTCCCCTGGCCGCCCCAGGGTGTCCCCTGGCCGCCAGGTGTCCCCTGGCCGCCAGAGAATATTTTTGAGAAGTACGAAATAGAATGATAGACGTACCATACATTTTAACATCCTGTTGGAGATAACAGTGTTGCGGAACATTGTGATGGTCTTAATGTCACTCTGGTTGCTTTTTGGAGCAATGTATCTCGAGTGGCTTCAGGCGCGATGGCCCGGTAATCGATCAAGTACCGATGGCAGTAAGTGGAGAGTCATTTCCTTAACTGCGTTGCGACGGCTGGCAGAACGCGACTATCGCCTGGCTCATGGCGTTGACCCAGAGGGTGAGTTGAGTCCATCGCAGCAAGCGGAACTTCAGGATGAGATTCAGGAAAAAATTGAAATCCGAAATGCCGAATCCGCTTTCCGGGGCGCCGTAGGAACCGTCGGCCTCTTCCAGTATTTACTCATCCCAGTGACAATTGGGTTGCTGATATTAGCGATACGTCAATTTAAAACCGCGAGTAAGCATCATTTAAGTGCTTCAATTGATTTATCTGTGGTGTGCATCTCCTTTTCCATGATTTGCGTAGCTATTTCTTTAGGCTTGCTCGCATATCGAAACTATTGGGGGATGCTTGCCTGGTAAACTGCCGTTCAGCACGTGGGAGCAGGTATTCAAAAACGCCATGACCACCGCGGCAGCCATCGGACTGGCTTTGGGGACAGCCATCATTCTTGACCGGAAAGGATGGCCGGTCCAGAAAATGGGTCTCCTCAGGGGCGGGGCGGGTAGATGCTAGGCCTGTTCAACAACAAAGCCTTCCAGCGGCCGTTTGGGGCCGATGGAAGGCTTGTTGTTTTGGAAAACGTCCAACCGCCGGATTTTGCCAGCGGCCGCTACTAGGCAAATTCCGTGATCCCTGGCTTGGCGACCGCCGCGACGGGGAGCGGGCCCCATTCGTAACTGGCGGGGGTCAGGTCTTCTTGCGATTGCATGGCCTGGTCCCAGGTAATCCGCTGGCCGGTGTAGGTTGCCATCCGCCCTTGGATCGCCATCAGCGTGCTTTGCGACATGTAGATGCCATTGTTGATTGGCGTGCTGGAACGGATCGAGGCGAACAGCTCGTCGTGTTCGACCTGGTACATGTTGGGCTTGGGCTTGGCGGGCGTGTATTTCCACGTTACCTGGCCGTTCTTCGTAAACTCTCCCTTGAGCACATCGGCCTGGCCGATCGTCCCCATGACCAAGGCCGAGTTGTCGTTAGCGCAGTTGTCTTGCTGCCGGCAGTACGAAAAGGCCCGCACGCCTTTGTCAAACTCGTAAGCGACCGCGTGGTGGTCGAAGATCTGGCCCCATTTTTCGTCCACCCGCACTTGGCGACCGCCCAGGCCCACGGCGGCCAGGGGGGTGCTGTCTCCCAAGATCCAGGCGGCTTTGTCCAAGGTGTGAATGTGCTGCTCGACGTTGTGGTCGCCCGATAGCCAAGTGAAGTACAGCCAGTTGCGAAGCTGCCACTCCATGTCGCTCCAGCCATCCTTGCGGCCGTGGTGCCACAGTCCGTTGGTGTTGTAGTTAAGCTGCATGGCGACAACCTCGCCAATCTCTCCGTCTTGAATGCGCTTGACGGTCTCGCGCACGCCGGGGTCGTACCGCCAGCACAGGCCGCTGACCAGGGAGAGGTTTTTCTTGCGGGCCTCTTCCACCGTTTGCAACACCGAGCGGACGCCCGGCGCGTCGACGGCGACCGGCTTTTCGCAAAAGATATGCTTGTTGGCTTCAACAGCGGCCTTGAGATGGGCCGGGCGAAAATGGGGGGGCGTGCAGAGCAGGACCACATCCACATCGGAGGCGATCAACTGCTTGTAGGCATCGAAACCGACGAACTGCCTCTCGGCGGGGACGTCGATCTTGTCCTTGATGTCGGGATCTTGCCGCAAGCCGTCCAGGCTTTGCCGCAACCGGTCGGCGAACGAATCGGCCATGGCCACCAATTTGACGGGCCCCTGAGTATGCAGGGCCTGGCTGGCGGCACCCGTGCCGCGGCCGCCGCAACCGACCAGGCCCACCTTGATGGTATCGTCCGCGCCCGCGCCGTGCGCGCTGCGCGACAGGCTAAGGCCGCCAGCCAACATGCCGCCGACCATAGCCGCGGTGGAAGTCGAGAGAAAGTCGCGGCGGTTAGGCGTGCCGGACGAAGGGGACTGCGCAGCCATGGGGGGAATCTCCAGGGAAGGAAATCGGTAGGTATGTTAGCGCGGCAGCGCAACCAGGGCACCCGCCAGGCCAAGTCCCAATTATAGCAACAGCCAGCGGGCCAAGCCAAATAGTTTGGAGGAGCGGAGTGGGCGGTCCAGTCGTAGCCACATGGCTCCCGCCATGTGGGCTTGAATCGCTATCGGTCGTCCATGTCAAACAGCCGTACATGGAATGGCACGCCGGACGTCATTTTGAGCCGGCACGCCGGGAGCCGTGCGGCTACTTTGGCCAGATCCAGGTGCCTAGGATCGTGTCCGGCGGAAACCCGGGATCGGCGATGGAATCGCCTCCTACAATTGGGCATCAATCGTCGGGTGCGCCAAACCACTTTTCGGGCTGCAATAGCTTGGGCAAGCCGCTTGGTTGAAACTTGCGAGGTTCTTCCTCGGCGGTGTCGGCAGCGTGCCTTTCGGCCGGGGCTTCTTGGTCCATCCCGTCCGACGCCACCACAAAGGGAGCATCGCCGTACATTTTACGGTCGATGGCGGGCAGCCGCAGGATTTTTACCGCGGGTAAGGCTTCGCTATTTTCTGGAACCGGCCCGGTGGGCGTCGCCGCGGCAACGGCTGGCGCGGTCGCGGAGGCTTGAACGGCGGCCGGTTGCCCGGCGGGGACCGCGGCTTGCGCCGTGTTGGTCCCATCCGCGGCGGGCGCGGCCTCGGCTACGGATGGTTCGGCTGGACGTTCCCGTTCGGCAAAGACCGCTTCGGCTGTTACCGGCAATCTCCCCCGCGCGTGTTCTATATCCGACTCCTTCGACGAGAAGATCAGCCGATTGCCGGCAAACCGTGAGCCGTCATAGATCGTTCCGCGTTGCCAGGGACCGGCACCGAAGACCCAGCTATCCTTGGCCGTGGCCACCACCGGAAACGAACCCGACTGCCAGACCGCTTCGCCCGTTTTTTGGTTGTAAGCACACAGGGCTATTTTGGCGACCGCCTTTTGGTCGGTGCTCTTCACCAGGGGGATTTCGGGGATGGCCGAGGGCACACCCATGGTACCGCCAAACGGCAAGTTGACCGCTGGCACGCCCAACATCACATCGTGCCGGTTCGTACCGATAGCACCCGAGCGGGCTTCGACGACGTAGGTGGCTTCCTTGCGGTCTTGCTTCAAAGCCACGCCGGCCGCCAGCAACTGCTGCCGCAGCGTGCTGGCCAGATAATTGTCGTCCGAACGCGGGCCGGCCGGTGCGCCAGGCACGGGGGGCGGCCCGGAAATGCCTTTGAGAAACTGCTCGTCGAAGTAGACATCCTTGCCGGCCAGCGGCGAGAAGTCGATGTTGTCGACGGCCACGTCAATGGCGGTCGAGACCAGCAATTGCTCGGTGCCGGTACGTGCCGTATCGGACCAGCGCGTGGTGCCACAGCCGGCCATGCCGGCCAGACTCGCCAGACCTATTCCTGCAAACAGCCAGTTCTTCATGCGAATTCACCCGTTATGGTTGCTCTCGCCAGCGAGCCTTCAACTTCCGCCACAAATCACACTTTAATGACAGCTTCCTATACCTTCTGGCGACGGAGGCTGCCGTTTGCTTCCCCGGTGGGAACCACTCTCGTCTCGCGGGACCGCGTAAAGGGGGCGGGATTATAGGAAGCGCGCCCTGTTGGTTAAACGGGAGTTTATGAGTTCGTCCGCCAGCAGCGGCGGCAGTGCCTGCGCCCGCTGGGGGGGCGACCGCTCGACTTTGCCGTGGCCGCGTGCGAAACTTGGCTGCTAGCGGCCCTGTTCGCCCGCCAGAACCCTGGAAGGAATTGCCCGTGATGCTTCGTCTGGAATTCTTCATCATGCAGCGATGGGTATTGGCCGCGCTGGCCTTTCTTCCGTGCTTGGTACCAGGCCGCTTTGAGCGAATCGCACGGGCCGATGTAGGTCCCGTGCCGCAATGGATTTGGCGCGATGCATTTCCACGACGCCAGCAGACAGTCTGGTTTCGCCGCGATTTCATGCTGGCCAACCCGCCGCGGAAGGCGGAACTAAGCGGCCTGGCCGATGACCGGATGACCGTCTTTATCAATGGCGTGGAAGCGGCGTCGCTGGAAGGAACGCAAGCCTGGCAAGCCATCGACGTTGCGCCGCGCCTTCGCCAAGGCCGCAACCGGGTGACGGTGCGGGCCTACAACGAGCGGGGCGCGGCCGGCATGCTGCTCAAATTGACGGTCGAAGATGACCAAGGCCGCCAACAGACGTTGACGACGGACCAACGCTGGCTGGCCAGCGGCCAGCCTTGGCCGACCGATGCCGCCGCAAACTCCGCCCATCCGGCGGCCGCCGCGCATGGCCTGGGCCTTGTGGGCGTGCAGCCTTGGGGCCTGCCGGAGGGCGACAAGGACGACTACGACCAATGGAAGCAGGCCTTGCCGGCGGGCAACGCTAGCGCCGCCGGCGACGTCCGCGTCATGCCGGGCTTTTCCATTGAGCTGCTCAAGTCGGCCGCGCCCGAGGAGGGTTCGTGGATTGCCATGGCGTTCGACCCGCAAGGCCGTCTGACAATCTCGCGCGAAGGCCGCCGCAACGACAACGGCCTGTTGCGGCTGACCCTGCCGGACAAGGCTGGGCAACCGATCGCGGTCGAGACGATCAACGACACGCTGGAGGAATGCCGCGGGCTGCTGTACGCCCACGGGGCCTTGTATGCCAACGCCAATAACTCGCGCGGCTTGTACCGGCTGCGCGATACCAATGGCGACGACCGGTTCGACGACATCGAACTGCTGCAAGCCACCGGCGGAGGGGTCGGGCACGGCCGAAACGACTTGGCGCTGGGACCCGACGGCATGATCTACTCCATCCACGGCAACAATGTCCTGTTGCCCGATGGCTTTCAAACGGGGCAGTCGCCGTTTCGCGATTATGGGCCTGACCGGCTGCGGCCCTGTTTTTGGGACCGCATGTTGTTCGATGCCGGCGTGTCACCCCCCGCGGGGCACGTTGTTCGCACCGATGCCGAGGGGAGCAAGTGGGAACTGGTCGCCGGCGGCTTCCGTAACGCTTATGGATTGGATTTTGACGCCGCCGGCAACCTGTTTACCTTCGACGCCGACATGGAGTGGGACGTTGGCGCGCCTTGGTACAAGCCGACCCGCATCAACCATGTCGTGGCCGGGGGAGAGTACGGATACCGCCAAGGGACCGCCAACCGTCCAGCCTGGTTGCCCGACAATTTGCCGTCGAACCTCGACCTGGGCCTGGGATCGCCAACGGCGGTGAAGTTTGGGACCAACAGCAATTTTCCGCCGGAATACCAGCGGGCGTTGTTTGCGTTGGAATGGTCTTACGGCCGCATCTATGCCATCCATCTCGCGCCCGACGGCGCAAGTTACCGCTGCCGGGCCGAAAGGTTCGTCGAGGGTCGACCGCTGAACGTGACCGATATCGACTTTGGGCCCGACGGGGCGATGTATTTTATAACCGGTGGCCGCGATACGCAGTCGGGCTTGTATCGGGTGCGGGCGACGGAAGGCCCGGCACCGTTGATCGTAGAGGTGGAAAGCTCGCCAAGCGAAAATCTCGCTTGGCCCGCGTTATCGGCCGGTTCCGGCAGGCTGACTTTAGCGGCCCAACCGACGGCGGAACTTTGGGACTGGCTCGACTCTCAAGATGCCTGGCGGCGGCAGGCAGGCCGCGTAGCGCTGGAATCGCGACCGTTGGATCAATGGCAAGCCGCGGCGCTGGCGGAGTCCCGACCCAATGCTGGGCTGACCGCGCTGTTGGCCCTGGCCCGCGTTGGTACGCCTGAGGCGCAAGCGGGCCTGATCGGCCGGCTGAACCATTGGCTGGGTACCGACCTATCGCCAGAACAGCAAGTGTTGGCCGTGCGTGCGTATGCGTTGAGCTTTACGCGGCAAGGCCGCCCTTCGAGCTACCTGGCCGCGGCTGCCCGCGCCAAGCTAGAAGAGGCTTACCCGGCGGAGTTCAGCCAGGTGAACCAACAACTTTGCGAGTTGCTAGCCTATCTGGAGTCCCCGCGCCTGGTGGAAACGTCGCTGCATCTGCTGGATGAGTGCGACACCAGCGAAGACCAATTGTGCTACCTGTACACGCTGCGAAACGTTCGCGTGGGCTGGACCCCGGCGCTGCGCGAACGCTACTTTCGCTGGCTGCGCAAGGCCGAGGAATCTGGCGGCGCGGTCTACATGCCAACCTTCATGTCGTATATCCGTTCGGAAGCGGAAGCCTGGCTAAGCCCCGACGAGCGCGCGGCGCTGGGCGACCTGGCCGCCACGGCCGCGATTGCTACGACATCGTTTGAGCCGCCGCCACCCCGGGCGGTCGTTCGCGAGTGGAAGATGGAGGAACTGCTCGATTCCCTGGAGGAGGCTGGCCGCGGCCGAAATTTTCAACGCGGCGAAACGCTCTTCGCGGCGGCTTTGTGCAACCGCTGCCATCTGCTGGGCAAACAGGGATTGCCGCTAGGGCCAGAACTGACCGCCGTCGGCAAGCGGTTTAATCGAAAGGATCTGTTGGAATCCATCATCAACCCCTCCAAGGTTGTGGAGGAAAAATACCGCACCAGCGTCTTGCAGACCGCCGACGGGGAAACGCTCACCGGCCGAATCGTCGGCGGCAGCGAGACGACGCTGATCGTGGCGACTGATCCGCTCGACCCTCGCCAGATGCGGCACTTGCCCCTTGCCGATATCGAAAGCCAGACAACTTCGTCCATCTCGTTGATGCCCGCCGGACTGCTCAACACGCTGACGCGCGATGAGATTCTGGATTTGCTGGCCTACTTGCAGACGGGTGGCGATAAAGACGCGCCCAACTTTCAACGGTAGGCCGTGCTACCCCTGCTTTTGCAGTTCGACACAGATGCCGCCGGCCTTGAGCGCCTGGTGCATGCGGCTGAGCCACAGGTCTTGCCGCCAGACTAGCCCCAGGTCTTGCGCGGTACGGCGCAGCTCGCCCCGGTTGTAGGTGCGGCAGCGCCAGAAACGGCTGGTGCAAGCCCCCGAGAAATTGTCCTCGGTGGTGAGCAGCAACACACGGCCGCCGGGGGAAAGAACGCGGGCCATTTCCGACAGGCCAATTTGCGCGTCGGGCAGGTGTTCCAGCACGTACCCGCAAGTGACGCAATCGAACGAGCCATCGGCAAAAGGGAGCCGCGACAGGTCTGCCGCCACATGGTCGGTAGCGTCGTTTTTCAAGCGCCGCCGGGCACGACGCAACATGCGCGTGGAGAGGTCGATGCAAGTGATTGACAGTTCGGGATCGCCGTACCGCAAGGCATGTTTGGCCAACTGGCCCACGCCACAACCGACATCCAACATGCGGCGCACGCCACGCAGGTCGAAGCGGCGCGACTTGAGCAACCGCTCGCCCAACGCCAAATGGCCCGATACCGTGCTAAAGGCCACCAGAAACGCGCCGCGCGGCCCATCGTACAGGTCGAGCACTTTGCTTTGGTAATCGCGAAAGCTCATCCGCCGCATCAGCCCGCTCTCCACCATGCGTTGCAGGCGGGGCTTGCGGGTGTGCGTCTCGGCCGGGGGAGAATCGCTTTCTCGCTGCTTGCGTGGGGAAATCATCGGGCCGCCACAACATCCGGGTATTGCCGCCCTTGGCCGGCGATTTTGCCGAACCGCCAGCCAAGGTTAGGGTTTTATTACAAATAGATTCGACGATTGTAGATATACCACTCCAGCAGCAGCACGGCCAGTCCGGCCAGCACCAGGGCTTTCCAGACTTCGCGGCGGGCTGGCTCGTACCCGGCCGAGGCTTGCACATCGCTCCCCCCGACGGGCAGCCTGGGCCGCGGCTTGATCTGGCTTTCGCCCGGATCAAACAAGTTGACCGCAAACCGATTGATGGTCTTGCCGTCGGCTTGCAGTTCGTAAATGCCGAGTTCGTCAGTGCCCGCAAAGTGAAAGGCATCTCCCTTGCCCCGCGCCAATTCCGTCGTTTTCTTGCCGGGTGAAACCACGGTTACTCGTTCAGCGGGAGTTTCCGACCGCAACATGACCGCCCGGCCCGGCTGTACGCTGCCGGTGGCCAAAGCGTCTTGCCCCTGGCCCAGGTATTGCAAGACGTTCAAAATGAACAGCGGAAAACTCAGCCGCACATGCCAATTGCTGCCCACGGTATCGTCCGCGCCGACTAGTTCAAAGGCCAACGCCAGATCCTCGAAGCCGTCGCGCGGCGCAATGCACAATAGCGATCCCTGATTGGAGAAGATCAAAGTGCGGCCCGCGGCGGGGGGTTTGAACGGAGTCGCATCGGCAATCAACACGTCGCCCAATTCCACCAGTTGCAATAGCGGATGGCTGCGGTCGGTGTCGATGATCTGCGGTACGGCGATCTTAGGGTCGGCCTGCCATCCCTCCACGGGAGGCGGCACGCCGATAAAGAATGTGTTCGACCGGGGCATCTTGGGGACGGGCTGCCCGGCCGGTTGGCAGCGGTCGAAAATCACCAGGTCGTAGGTGCCGGTAGATGCCTGTTGCTGGTATTCGGGCGTTTCCAGGAAAGAAGGAGGTTGCAACGCCACATCGGCCAATTCCGCCGCCCGGCCAGTCAATAACGCGTACTCCAGCGGCAGATTGCCCGGTGTGACGCACAGCACCTTGGCCCTTTGCGGCTTGTTGACCGTGGCCCAAGCGGTGTTGTCGGCGGCCAGGGCATCGTTGGAAACGCCGGGCGCATCGGCTGGGGGGGCCAGTTTAAGGGTCAACACGCCCGACTCGATCTCGTCGAGTTCAAACGACACTCCTTTGGCATCGCCTTCTGGAATGGCTAATTGGCTGGCATCCCGCAGTACGTCATTCACGTACAGTTCCGCCTGTACTGTGGCCTCGGTGGAGCCGAAGTTTTCGATGCGGGCAAAGGCTTGCAACTTGGATGGATCATCTTCGTGGCGGCGGGTGCTGAAAGCAGCGATTCCCACGTTGGCCGGGGCAGGATCGCCAATCGCCACATACGTCGGCGTGAGGTTGCCCCAAAAGAAGTCTTTCACGTCGGCAAAGCGGCCATCGCTAAACACGAACAATTCGGCCTTGAGGGCCTCGGCCACGGGGGCGTCGTCGGTCTTGAAGGCGCTCTTGCCGGGATTGGCCAGCCCGCTGGCGATCTTGAGCGCCTCGTCCAAGGCGGTCGTCCGTTGCGTCGGCTGAATATCGGCCAGCCGCTGGCGCAGCAGCTTGCGATTGTCGGTAAAATTCTGCTCCACCTTGGCCGTGTCGGAAAAACTGACCAGCATGGCCGAATCGCCCGACTTCATCTGGTCGATTAGCGTGCCAACTTGCAGTTTGGCTTCATCCAACCGCGTGGGGGCGATGTCGGTGGCCGACATGCTAGCGGAGTTGTCGACCACGAAGATGTACCGGCCCCCCACCAGCGCGTCGCCGCGCCAGGCCGGGCCGGCCAGCGCCAGGATCAACAACATCAACAGTAGCAACTGCAAGAACAACAGCAGGCTTTGCCGCAGCTTTTGCCAAATGCTGTTGACGTGCAAATCCTCGATCGACTTATGCCACAGATAGGTGCTGGGGACTTCCAGCGGCATGCGTTTGAGCTTGAGAAAATAGAGCAGCACAATCAACGGCGGAACCGCCAGAATGGCCGCCCAGGCCAGCAGCGACCCAAAAGTGGAAAGCGAAGACAGCGGATTGGTCCAGGTGAACATTATCGCACCAGCCCCCGCTGACGCAGATAGTTGGTCACCAACTGCTCTACCGGCAGCGTGTTGTTGGCCAACAGGTAAGACATGCCGCGGCGGCTGCAAAACTCGCGGGCACCATCCACGAAGGCGTTGAGTGTTTTCTTGTAGCGGGCTAGCAAGGGGGCGCTGACGGTGATTTCCGCCACGTCGGCATCCTCGCTATCGACCAGCCGCAAGTCTCCCTTGACCGGCGGATCGACCTCCTCGGCGCTCAGCACTTGAATAACGTAGACATCCATCTGCTGGGCGATCAGATAGCGCAAGGCCTCTTGGTAGCCCCCCTTGTCCATCAGGTCGCTGATCAAAATGACGATGCCCTTGCCGCTGTTGCGCAGGCAAAAATTTTTGATGCCCTCGGCCATCGACATTTTCTCGCCCGCCTGGATGGAATTGAGATGCTCCATCATCCGCCACAGGCTGCCCCGTCCGCGCAACACGGGACCAGGTTGCCGGGCCGGCTGGCCGATCGTTTCGATCTTTACCCGGTCCGCGCGGCACAGGCCGATAAAGCCCAGCGAAGCCACCAGTTGCTTGGCGTATTGCAGCTTGGTCGGATCGCCGAAATCCATCGACGTACTGGCATCGATCAGCGCGTAAAAGTGCAGGTCTTCTTCTTCCAGAAACATCTTCAGGAACAGCTTGTCCAACCGGGCGTAGGTGTTCCAGTCGATAAACCGCAGGTCGTCCCCCGCCACGTAGTTGCGGAAATCGGCGAACTCCACGCTCTGCCCCTTGCGCTTGCTGCGGCGCTCGCCCTTCATCCGCCCGCGAAACACCTTGCGGCTGACCAGCTCCAGCCGCTCAAGTTGAGCAAGCAGTTCCGGGCTGAGCAGTGGCGTGGAGAGGGTGGACATGGGGGGAAAGGATGAAGCCAGAGGGATAAGCGATAAGGTATGAGGTATGAGGTATGAGGTATGAAATTTTCGTGGCGGCAGTGCAATCTTAGGTGGACGATCGGGCGCGCATCCGCGTTGGGGTCACGGCTAAACGGGCGATTGTAGTTTGATCGACCCGCTGAGATTCATACCTCATACCTTACACCTTACTTGTCGCTTCCCTCCGCTTTCTCGGGCACGGCTTCCAGGATGTCGAGCAAAATCTGGTCGGACGAAATGCTTTCGGCTTGGGCCTCGAAGTTGGGGATCACGCGATGCCGCAGGGCGGGCAGGTAGACGCGGCGGACATCCTCGAAGCTGACGTTGTAGCGGCCTTCCAACAGGGCGCGTACTTTGGCCGCCAAGGCCAGCGTTTGCGCGCCGCGGGGGCTGCTGCCCCAGCGCAGATACTTGTTGGTGATCGGCGGGGCAAAGGGGCCGTCGGGGTGAGTGGCCAGGGTCAGCCGCACGACGTAATCTTGCACATGCGCCGCCAGAATGACCTCGCGGATGAGGGCCTGCCACTGCATGATCTCATGCCCGTCCATCACCGGTTGAATGTCGATCTTGACGCCGCGCGTGGTGCGATCGACGATCGTGGCCAACTCTTGCCGCGTGGAATAGCCGACCACCAGTTTGAAGAAGAAGCGGTCCAACTGGGCCTCGGGCAGGGGATAGGTTCCCTCTTGTTCGATCGGGTTTTGCGTGGCCATGACAAAGAACGGCTTTTCCAACACATGGTGCCGGCCGCCCGTGGTGACGGTCCCTTCTTGCATGGTCTCTAGCATGGCCGACTGCGTCTTGGGCGTGGCGCGGTTGATTTCGTCCGCCAGGCAAATCTGCGTGAAGATCGGGCCGGGGTGGAACTCAAACACGCGCTTACCGTCCGGCGTCTCCATGATCATGTTCGTCCCCAAGATGTCGGCGGGCATCAGGTCGGGGGTGAACTGAATCCGCGAGAACTTGAGATTGAGCGCCTGGGCCAGCGTGCGGACCAGCAACGTCTTACCCAGGCCGGGGACGCCCTCCAACAGGCAATGCCCACCGACAAACAAGCACGTCAAAATGCCATGCACGATATCGTCGTGCCCCACGATCACACGGCCCAACTGTTCGCGCACCGCGGTATAGCGGCGCACGAATTCCTCGGCCCGCTGCTGCATTGTCTCGGCAATAGCCATGATGAGAAGGTATGAGGTAGGAGGTAGGAATAAAGCAACCAGCGAAGAAGCTGTCAGCCATTAGCTTATTGACCTCTGGCTGATGGCCTCTCCGCTACTGTCTGAACACCGAGCACTGAACACCGAACACCCAAATCCAAAATCCAGAATCTAAAATCGAAAATGCTACGTCTCTTTCTTCTCATCCCAAACCTTCTTCTTCGCCTTCAACAACCGGCTGGTGTAACTCTCTTGCTCTTTTTCGGGTGCCAGGCCGCTGTCGGCGGCTTTGGGAGGCGGTGGTGGGATGCTCGTTCCGCCGCCAGGCATGAGTGTTTCCAACGGTTGGCTGGGCGGGGACGTGCCAGGTTCTGGCTCAAACCGCGCGGCGGCCCGCCTTTGTTCCAGGTTTTCGGAAACCTCGGCTTTGCGGCTGCGCAGGCGCTGCATGTATTCTGGTGGCGTGGCGGATGCCTCCCGACGGAGCAGCTTATCGCGGGCCTTGGCCATCAGCGGCGGCAGCCAGTCGAAATTGACCGTCACGCGGCGAAAGAAAACATCGGCGAAGAAAACGCACCCAGCCAGTAGCAGCAGCAAGTACCAGGCATCCTGGCTGCTACGGGCCTTGGGCAGGTCGCGGCGAAAGGGGTTCACGGCCAGCAGTTCGTTTTGGCCGTCCCCCTGGACTTTGTCCTCGATCAACTTACCGGGCAGGCCCCCCTTGGGTTGCAACGCGGCCAGATTGACCAGCAGGGCGTCGTCGGTCGTGCGGTCCTTGAACTCGGCGGAATACGGCACGTCGATGCCGGCCCGAATGGGTGCCTGGCCCGCGCCGGGATTGAGCATCAAAAAGTAACTGCCGGCGTCCTTGGCGTCGAAGGTGCCGACGTAGCGGCCGGGTGCGGTTTGTTCCAACTTGATATCGCGCGGGTCAAGATCGGGACCAAGCGCGGAGGCACCAATATCCAAGAAGTTCACGAACTTGTCGTCTTTATCCAGGGCCGTGACCACCACGCGGACCTTTTCATCTTGCACGTCGGTGGATACGGTGAACTTGCCCTGGTCGCCGGCGGGCCGCATCGACCAGCGGACCATCTGGCTGAAGAACTTGTCGTAGTTGCCCCAGGCGTTCCAATCGGCCGTCCAACGCGAGCCGGCATCGCTGGTAAAAGCCACCGAACGCCCCAGGCCAAACGTCCATGCCGCCAGCAGGGTGTTGTTGTCCTTCGATTGCGGCTCTGGGGCCAGCAAGGGAATCTCCACCAAGGGGTTTTCCTTGCGCGTGGTCATCACGTAGCCGGTAAACGGCGGCAGGCCGTCGTCAATGCCGTTGAGAATCTCGTGGAAGGATGTGACTTGCGGCGTCATGCCGTTCTTGTTTTCGTGGATCAGCGGCTTGGCCACGCGGCGGGCTTCTTTTTGGAAGATGCGCGGCAGCGCGTTCTGGCTGTTGACGACGTAATATTTGCCCCCCGTCTTGTTGGCGATCTGCCGCAAGATATTGCTGCCCGCCGGGCCGTGCGTGCCGACCGCCACCGTGGAGATGGTGATCTTGTTGTTGATGTAGCCTTGTATCACGCTGGCCGTGGGAGGGGCCGGGTCGCCATCGGAGATGATAATCATGTGCTTGACGGCGGCATCGGGCAGGCGGCCAAAGCCCAGGCGGGCCTCGACCATCGCGGGTGCAAAGTCGGGCATGTCGCCAGGCGTCATCTGGCTGATCTTGGCCCGCATCATTTCGCGGGCGCCCGACACCCGCAACATGCCGGTTCCCGGTGCCCATAGCCAGCGGACGTTGCCATCCCAGTGCAGCACGCCGCAATAATCCTGGCCCCCCAGGGTCTTGAGCGCCTCGTCGGCGATTTTCTTTTGCCAGAAGTTGCCTTGCGCCAACTCCGAGGCATGCATCAGCATGGCCAGCGCCCCCTTGGGGACGACCTTGGCGTTTTTGATCTGGCAATCGACCGGCAGGGCTTTCTCGATCTCGCTATTGGCCCAGCCCCCCGCGCCAAAACTGTTGGGCCCGCCCAGCATGATCAGCCCGCAACCCATGAACTCGGTATTGCGGACCAGCATTTTCTCTTGTTCCTCGCTGAACTCCTCCTTGGGGACATTCCCAAGGATAACCGTGTCGAACGGTTGCAGTTCTGGCAGGGTGGCAAACATCTGGTTGCTGGGCCGAACGGTCACCTCCAGCTTGTTGGCTTGCAGCCGTTCCACCAAAAACTTGAATTCGCCCGGATTGTTGGCGTCTTCGATCAGCAGCACTTGCCCGCTGCCGCGGATGAGCGTGAAGGTGCCGGCCTTGTTGTTTTGCTGCACCGTGTCTTGCGCGGCGTCGTCCGGAACAAACCGAGCCTCGTAGGTGTAAAAGTCGGGCTGGTTGATTTCTTGCCGGATGGTGTAGACATGCTTGCCCGGCTTCAGGTTGACGTGCTCTTGGCTGAGAATTACCGGCTGGCCGTCGGTCTTTTGATAAACGATCAAATCCCCACCGACGATGCCAGGGTTGTCGGGCGTGGGATCGGTGGCATTGTTGACAACCACCCGCAGGTCGAACGGCTGCCCTTTTTGCACGTCACTGGGGACAGTGACTTTTTCGATGGAAACATCGCCGGCGGCAATGTAACGGATCGGCACCACATCAATGCCGATACCCGCATCGGCCAGCCCGCGGGCTTGCTGCAGCGCGTTGCCCAGGTTTTGGTTGCCATCGCTGACCACCACCACGCGTTTGGCGGAATCCTCGGCAAACAGCCCCTGCGCCAGTTTGAAGGCGGCCTCCAGATTGGTGGCATCGGGATCGACCAGGCTTTCGATGGTCTCCTGCATCTGCACATTGTCGTCGAAGGGGGGAATCTCGATCGCCGCTTCCCGCCCAAAGACAATAGCGCTAACTTTGTCTTCACCCTGGCGGTGCGTTTGCACCATGGAATTGAAGTACTTGATAATCTGGCGGCGCTGCTCGATAGGAATGCTGCGCGACTGGTCGAGCAGGTAGATGACCGTCACCCGCTCGCTGGTCCGCACTTTTTGCATGTCGGCCAGCGCCAGAATGAGCGCCACCATCACGGTTGTGCGCAATAGCAGCACCACCCACCGCCGTACCGGTCCCAGCCCCGACAGGCTGCGCCGGCTGAGCCACCACACCAAGGGGACCAGCGCCAATAGGCAGAGGTACCAGGGATGCTCGAAGTCGATGGGTGAGTTGAACATGAGATCGGCACGCGGCTTTAGCCATTTGTAGGAGGCGATTCCATCGCCGAATGGAACGACATTACCCGCCCCCATCGGCGATGGAATCGCCTCCTATAACCTCGTTTCGGCGATGGAATCGCCTCCTACAGACTTTGAAACGCTGGACGAATTGCCTTGTGCCGGAAGATAAGAAAACCGTCGGAGACTTCCGAACCACGAAATGTACGAACGGACATGCAGGCACGCCACCATCCCGCCGGGGCGGGCCGTCAGCTTACATCAGATTCTCGCCCTACTCCAACACATGCTCCAAGGTCAATGCGTCGGCGGGTGCGTTGGCGGCTAAGGCAAAGGGGACGGTCCACGTTACCCGGCCCATTTTGCACAATCCGCCGGGGCCTTCCTTGCAGTAGTAATACGTCACCGTAACGTCCACGGTGTCTTTGTCTCCGCCGGCCGTAACGGGCAGGGGAATCTCGAACTCGGCCGCGGGCTCCTTGAGCTTCGTCGTCTTGCCAATGGCGGTGCGATCGACCGCCCCTTGCGGCGTGGTTGGCTGGACACGATAGGACATGGGGGCCTTGGGGTTGACCTTGTAACCCTCGGGAAGTTGCAGTTTGACCGCTAACGAAACCTTTTCATCCACGGCTTTGACCTCGCGGCTTTCGACCGCCACGCGGGTGCCGGCATCTTCTTGGATCGGCGCGGTCTCGGCCGGAGCGGTTGGGGGCTGCAAGCCAGAAATTTGCAGTGTCGATACACGATTGTCGGATTTCAGATCGACCACGCGAATGGCATGGTTGTTGGTGTCGGCCACAAATAGCTTGCCGGCGGCGTAACTCAAACCGGCCGGTTCATCGAAGGTGGCCGGTTCGTCCGTGTTGCCGGGCTTGAGCTGCCCCACCAACGTCGTGCAGCTTTTCTTGTCCAGGTCGATGACTTTGAGCTTGTTGTTATAGGTATCGGCCACGTAGAGCAGCCCCTCGTGGAAGGCAACACCCAGCGGATGCTGCAAACGCACCGACCGGCCCGTGCCGTCGATATCGCCGAATTTGAACAGCCGGCCGTTGGGCAAGTGCGACGTGCCGACCACCGTTTTGACCTTTTTCTTGGAATCGAAGGGTACGGCCCGGATGGAGCTCCCCTCGCTGTCGGCGACATAGAGATACTCGCCATCGCTGGCCAGGCCGCTCGGTTGGGCGAACGACGAGAAGCCCTCGACATAGGGCTGTGCTGGCAGGAGCGCCCCGTCGACAATATCCTCGCGGCCATTGCCGGCGTAAGGGCCGATTTCTTTTTCGTCCAGCGTCATCTTCCAAATCTGGTGCGGTCCCGCCATGGCGATGTACAAATCCTCGCCATGAACCAACAGATCCCAAGGGCTATTCAATTCCGTGGCCCGCGGCACCCCCACGAATCTCTTGGGGAGCCCCTTGGGGCCAAAGTTGAGCAGGGCCTGCCGGTCGAAACCGGGCCAGGCATTATGTCCTTGGTGGCCCAGGCCGGCGATGGAAGCGACTCGTTTTTGCAGGAGATCAACCTTGCGCAGCATGTGGTTTTCGGTATCGGCCACGTACAACGTCTCGCCCAAAAGCGCCATGCCTTGCGGCTTGTTGAAGCTGCACTGCTCGTACCCGCCATCGGCGCGCCCGATGGCCCCGGAACCGATGATCTCGACCAACGATCCATCGAGCTGGGTGACAACAATGCGGTTGTGGTTGCTGTCGGCGATGTAGATCCGGTCGCTGGCTTCATCGGCCAAGACCTTGCCGGGAAAACGCAACGGCGTATCGACCGCGGAATGGGCCTCTAGCTCAAATCGCACGGGCGTTTCGTCGAGCAGGCCATTCTCTTTGTAATACGGAATCGCATGTTTGAAGAACCTGTCGAGCACTTCAAAGGTTACCTCACCACTTTCCTGGGCGATGACTTCTCCCTCCGGGTCGATCACCCGCAGGCTGGGCCAACTGTTCACGCGAAAGTTATCCCATACCGCGTGGTTGGAATCGTTAATGACCGGGTGTTCGATCTCGTACCGCAACACCGCCTCGGCAATGTTCTTAGAGTCTTCCTCCGTGGCAAACTTGGCCGAGTGGACGCCGATCACCACGATCTGATTGGGGTAAGCTTGTTCCAGCTTCTTCAGTTCCGGCAAGATATGCATGCAGTTGATGCAGCAATAAGTCCAGAAATCGAGCAAGACAAATTTGCCCTTGAGGTCTGCCAGCGTCAGCGGCCCGTCGGTGTTGATCCAGGCTACGCCGCCGTCCAGTTCGGGTGATGCACGGCGATTAGGAAAAGGATGATCGCCAACCGGCTTTTTCTTCTGGGCGGCAAATCGCACGGGAACCTGGCCAGAGGCATCTTCTGCCCATTGAGACAGCGTGGGAATGTCGTCATGGCCGCGGCCCAACAGCATCCAGGCCCCCAATGCCAAAACACCCACCGTCCAAGCCAGGTTGACCGTCCGGCGGCGATTGTGAGACTTCATCGCATTCTCCATCTCGATTTTGTCGTAAATGCCCAACATGTAGGAGGCGATTCCATCGCCGATGAGCCTGTAGCCGCCTCTGACGGCGACAATGCGGTTTCCATCGCCGCACCGTGGACCCATGCAGGCAGCTTGATCTATCCTACCCGACCGTTCCCGGCGGGAAAAGCAATTCGAGCCGGTTCTTGACCCGGCGGTTGGTGCGGTGCATCTCCAACAGGTTATGATGTCCGCGGGGTACACGGACCTGCTCCGCCCGCTTGTACGTACCGTTCTGGCGGTTTGTTTGGACCTGCCTCTCGTTTTTCGACCCGCGAGCCAACAATCATGCGTGCCGATCGAACCATTGCGATAGTGCTTGGCATCGTGGCCCTGGCGTGCAATGGTTGCGGCCAGAACTCGCCATCGGGCGCTCCAGCGGCGGCGGACAACGCTATGATCGCCGCACCCTTGCCGCGGCGATTGCCGGTGGAGCATCTGCCGAATGCCATCCGGTTGCACCCCAAGGTTGTTTCGGGCGGACAGCCCGAAGGGGAAGCAGCCTTTGCGGAACTGCGCGATCTGGGCATCAAGACCGTCATCAGCGTGGATGGAGCCAGGCCCGATGTGCCGTTGGCCAAAAAATATGGCCTGCGGTACGTTCATTTGCCGCACGGCTACGACGGAGTCCCCGAACAACGCGGGCGAGAACTGGCCAAAGCGATTCGCGATTTGCCCGGCCCGATCTATCTCCACTGCCACCACGGCAAGCACCGCAGCCCGGCGGCCGCGGTGGTTGGTTGTGTCATGGCTGGTCTGGTGCCGCCCCAGCAGGCGGGCGCGACGTTGCAATTCGCCGGAACCAGCCCCAACTACAAGGGCTTGTACGAAACGGCCGAAGCCGCCCGCCGGTTGGACGACGCTTTGCTGGATGCCTTGCAGGCTGATTTTCCGGAAACGGCCCAATTGCCACCATTTCAAGAAGCCATGGTGGCCGTGGAACATACGCACGATCACCTCAAGCTGATTGAGGCCGCCGGCTGGAAGACGCCCGCCGCACACCCGGCACTCGATCCCGCGCACGAGGCGCTGTTGCTGCGCGAGCATTTCACGGAACTGCTGCGAGGAGAGATGGCCCAGCAGCAACCGGAACAATTTGGCCGGTTGTTGCAAAACAGCGAACAGGCTGGCCACGCTTTGGAAGACGCCCTGTTGGCTTGGAAGGCCGCCGGCCAGCCAGAACCGATCCCGGATGGGATTTCGTCGGCCTTGGCGCGAATTACCAAAGACTGCAAGGCCTGCCATGAGTCCTTTCGCGATGTCCCCTTGAGCAAAAAGCCCAATAAGCTTTGAGCTATCAGCGGAGAAGCGTAAGAGCCGTCAGCGGAGAAGCTGTCAGCCATCAGCTTGTCTGCCATCCGCCATGGAATATTCGGCGGGTGCCCGGGTCCGTAGCGAAGCGCATGGCCCAGCCAATCTCGATTTTCATCCTTCATCCTTCCGCCTTCCTCCTTTCCTCCCGCCGGTGGTGAGTGTATACTAACCACCATCGAAAGGGTCTCGCATGAAACAATCAGTCAAGTCACCCAAGCTTTCCAGCCAGGAGCGCCGCGCGGCGATTCTGAAGTCGGTGCAAAATGTTTTCGCGCAGAAGGGGTTCGACGGCACCACCACCCGCGAACTTTCCGACGCGGCTGGTGTCTCGGAAGCGTTGTTGTTCAAGCATTTTCCGAACAAGGAAGCCCTCTTCTCCGCCATGCAGGAGTCGCTTTGCAGCGAGCAGGACCAGGTGCGTTACGACCGCCTGACGGCGCTGGAGCCTTCCGCCCTGACGCTGGTGCTGATGGTCCACTTTTTGTTCTCGCGGCTGGTCAGCCGGTCGATGTCGGGCGACGAGGAATTTGCCAACCAAATGCGGCTGATGTTGCGCAGTTTGGCGGAAGATGGTGACTTTTCCCGGATTCTCTTTCGCCGGCCCGCCACGCGGTGGGTGCCCAAAGTCGAGGAGTGCGTGCAAGCCGCGGTAGCCAGTGGCGACATGCCGGCCAGCCCCCTGTTAGCCAACTTGCGCGGCTGGTTTGTGCAGCATTTGGCGGTGATGGTCTCCCTGGTGACAATTCCCGATAAGCCGGTGGCGGACTATGGCGTGCCTCAAGAAAAGCTGGTGGAAGAGGCGGTCTGGTTTGCTCTCCGCGGCATGGGTATGCCAGACGAGGCCATTCGCCGCTATTACAACCCGCAAGCGCTGTCTTTACTGGGAACCCTTTGATCTTTTCCCCACGATGATCCTTATCCCACCACGGGTGGGTAAGTACACACTAGTTCTTACGAGGCCCCGCGTGAACGCCCCCTCCCGCATCAACTGGCTGGCATGGATGTCGCTGGGAGTTTTGTTCTTTACCGGATGCATGCCCGAATCCAAGGCCCCCGCGGCCGGCCCGCCCCCCGTCCCCAAGGCCGAGGTCGATGTCTGCCTGCCGGTCTTTGCCGAGGTCGTCGACCATGAGGACTTTACCGGCCAGACCGACGCCGTCGAGATGATAGAGATTCGCTCGCGCGTGACGGGCTATCTCGACAAGGTGCTGTTTGAGCACGGTGCCGAGGTCGATGCGAACCAGATTTTGTTCGAGGTCGATCCCCGTTCGTACCAGGCCGAACTGGAGCGCGCCGATGCCATGATCGCCCAAAGCGAAGCCCGGCTGAAACGGCTGCGCGCCGACTATCGCCGCTCCGAGACATTGCTGCCTACCGGGGGCATTACGCGGCAGCAGTTCGACCTGGTCTCGGCCGATCTGGCCGACGCTGAAGCGGTTCTCAAATCGTCGCGGGCGTCGCGCGATCTGGCGGAACTGAATTTGAGCTACACCAAGATCAAGGCCCCGATCCGGGGGCGGGTGAGCGAGCCGTTCATCGACGAGGGAAATCTGGTCAAGGGGGACGACACCATTCTAACGCGGATCGTCACCCAAGATCCGATGTTCGTCTACTTCGACATCGACGAGCGGACGATGCTGCAACTGCGGCGGCGGGACCGGGCACGCTCGGCCGAAACGGGCGGCGGGCGGAAGTCTGGCGGAGATACGGACAAACTGACGATCTATATGCAATTGGCCGACGAGGAAGATTTTCCGCACCAGGGCCAACTCGACTTCGAGGAGAACCGGGTCGATTCCGGGACCGGCACACTGCGCGTGCGGGGAGTTTTCGACAATCACCAGCGGTTGCTTTCTCCGGGGCTGTTCGTGCGCGTGCGGCTGCCGATTGGCGAGCCGCACCAGGCGATTGTCATTCCCGAGCGGGCTATCGGCACCGACCAGGGGCAAAAATTTGTCTACGTGGTGGGGGCGGATGGCAAAGCCGAATACCGCCGGTTGAAGGTCGGCCGCTTGCAACATGGCATGCGCGAAGTCAAGGAAGGCCTGACGCCGGAAGATAGAATTGTGGTCAGCGGCTTGCAGCGCGTGCGGCCCGGCGCGGACGTCGAAGCCAAGCTGGTGGACGCCACGGCCACGTCCAACCCCACCCCGCCGACACCCGCCCCCAAGGAAGAGGCAGACACCAAGAGCAACGAGAAGAAGCCGCCGTCCACGAAAGGCAAGTCCGCGGCCAGGCGAAAGTAAACGTCGCGGCCAGGCTCCCACAAAAGTTGACTTGCCTTTGCGGCATCCCACGAATTAAAGTTTTCCCCTTGAGACCCGCTTGTGATTTCCCGGTTTTTCATTGATCGGCCAATCTTTGCCACGGTGCTCTCCGTCTTGATTACCTTGGCGGGGGGGATTGCCGTGTTCACGCTGCCGCTGGCGCAGTTTCCGCCGGTGTCGCCCCCCACGGTCACGGTAACGTGTACGTACCCGGGCGCCAGCGCCAAGGATGTTTCGGAAGCGGTGGCGGCGCCAATTGAGCAGCAGGTGAACGGTGTCGAGGGGATGATGTTCATGTCGTCGTCCTGCACCAACGACGGCGGGTACACGCTGAACGTCACGTTCCATCACGGCACTAACATCAACATGGCCCAGGTGATGGTGCAGAACCGCGTCAGCCTGGCTGTTCCCTCGCTGCCCGACGTCATCAAGCAGACCGGCGTGACGGTGCGCAAGCAATCGCCCGACATTTTAATGGGCATTGCCTTGTTCTCCGGCGACCAGCGTTTTGACCAGCTTTACCTGAGCAATTACGCGGTGATGCAGATCAAGGACGAGTTGGCCCGCCTGGATGGCGTGAGCGACGTCATGCTCTTCGGCCAGCGCGACTACAGCATGCGGATCTGGCTCGATCCGGAGCTGCTGGCCTCGCGGCACATGTCGGCCTCGGACGTGGTCCGTGCCATCCGCGAACAGAATCTGCAGTTGGCGACCGGCTCCATCGGCCAGCCACCCGCGCCCGACGGACAGCAGTCGCAACTCACCTTGTCGTTGACCGGGCGATTGACCGAGGTGGAGCAATTCGAGCAGATCATCGTCAAGTCGCACGATGGCCGCCTGGTGCGTTTGAAAGACGTGGCCCGCGTCGATCTGGCGGCCAAGAGCGCCAGTGTCAGCGTCAGCATGGATGGCACCGAGACCGTATTTCTGGCGATCTTTCAGATGCCGGACGCCAACGCACTCAAGACGCGCGACCGCGTGCTGGCCAAGATGGACGAACTGAAAGAGCGTTTTCCCGAGGGGGTGGAATACGACATCGGCTTCGACACGACGCCGTACACCCGCGAGTCGATCAAGGAGGTTTTTAATACGCTGCGCGACGCCGTGATTTTGGTGGCGGTGGTGGTGCTGTTGTTCTTGCAGAACTGGCGGTCGGCGATTATTCCGCTGCTGGCCGTGCCCGTGGCGATCGTGGGAACGTTTGCCGCCATGGCCATGTTCGGCTTTAGTCTGAACAATCTCACGCTGTTTGGCCTGGTGCTGGCCATTGGCATTGTGGTGGACGATGCCATCGTGGTGGTCGAAGCCGTGGAGCACCATATCGAGAACGGGCTGGCCCCGCGCGCGGCGACGATTGCCGCCATGCAACAGGTTTCCGGGGCAGTCATTGCCGTGGGGCTGGTGCTAAGCGCGGTGTTTATTCCGTGCGCGTTCATCAGCGGCATCACGGGCCAGTTCTTTCGGCAGTTCGCGTTGACGATCTCGGTTTCAACGATCATCTCGACCTTTAACTCGCTGACGCTCAGCCCGGCGCTGGCGGCCCTGCTGTTGCGGCCGCACGATAAAGAACATAAAAATGCCGCGCCGCCGCTGCCGCGGTTGGTCTTTCCGCTGTTGGCCGGCTGGCTGGGCTGGACCTTGCTGGGACCGCGCCTGGAAACTTGGATGGCCCCCTGGTTGAAGCAATTTTCAGCCTGGGCAGCGCCGTGGATCGCACCGACCATGGCCGCGCTGGCCTGCGGCGTGCTGGGCTGGTTCGCGGGCCGCTACATCAATCTGGCCTTGGGCTGGCTCTTTCGCACGTTCGATAGGGCGTTTCGGTTGGCCACCACGGCTTATACCCGGCTGGTCGGCGGCTTGTTGCGGGTGAGCGTGCTGGTGCTGGTGGTCTACGGCGGGCTGTTGTTTCTGACTTACGAGCGGTTCACCAACACGGCCAAGGGCTTTATCCCCTCGCAAGACATGGGCTATCTGCTGGTGGCGGTGCAACTGCCCGACGCCGCCGCCAACGAGCGGACCAAGGCGGTGGTCAGCCAAATCGTGGATCTGGCCCGCGAAACGCCAGGAATCCGGCATGTATCGGGCATCGTGGGCCAGTCGTTCATCATGAGCGCGAACGGATCGAACTTTGGCACGATGTTCATCAATCTCAAGCCGTACGATGAACGCCGCGACCCGTCGTTGCTCAGCGACGCCATCGCCAACCAGTTGCGGGCTAAGTTCGCCAAGCATATCAAGGATGCGCAAATCTTCGTATTTGGCCCGCCGCCGGTGCGCGGGGCGGGCCGGGCCGGCGGCTTTATGATCATGATTGAGGACCGCGGCGATATTGGTCCCGCCATGCTGCAAACGCACGTCGATGAAATCGTGCGGGCCGCCAACGCCAAGCAGGGGCAGTTGTTTGCCGTATCGACGGCGTTCCGGGCCAACGTGCCGCAATACCATATCTCGCCCGACCCCGGCCAATGCATGATCCGCGGCGTCTCGCTGCAAGATTTCGCCGATACGCTGCGGTTTTATGAAGGCTCGATGTACGTCAACGACTTCAACCTGTATGGACGGACCTGGCAGGTGATTGTGCAGGCGGAGTACCCCTACCGCGACCGGGCGGAGTACATCCCGAAATTGAAAGTGCGCAACAACCGCGGGCAGATGGTGCCGCTGGGCTCGCTGGCCAGCATCCACGAGATCAACGGCCCGCTGCTGCTGACGCGCTACAACATGTACCCGGCCGCGTCCGTCAACGGATACGCCGCCCCCGGCGTCAGTTCGTCGCAAGCGATCAGCATCATGGAGGAACTGGCCAACCAACTGCCGCGGAACATGTCCTATGAATGGACCGACATGTCGTACCTGGAACTGTTGGCCGGCAACACCGCCACCGTCATCTTCGGCTTCGCGGTCGTCATGGTGTTTCTGGTGCTGGCCGCGCAGTACGAAAACTGGTCGCTGCCGCTGGCGGTGATTCTGGTCGTGCCGATGTGCCTGCTGTGCGCCATCATCGGAGTGAACATCGCCAAGTTGGATGTCAACATTTTCACGCGGGTGGGGTTTGTCGTGCTGGTGGGGCTGGCCAGCAAGAACGCCATCTTGATCGTCGAGTTCGCCAAGCAAGAACGATTGGCCGGTTCGTCCCGCCGCGAGGCCACGCTGGCCGCCTGCCAATTGCGGCTGCGGCCGATCATCATGACTTCCCTGGCCTTCATTTTGGGCGTTTTGCCGCTGCTACTGGCGCAGGGGGCGGGGGCCGAAATGCGCAAAGCCTTGGGGACGGCCGTCTTCAGCGGCATGTTGGGGGTGACGCTGTTTGGACTGGTGCTAACGCCCGTCTTCTTCAACGTCGTCGATTGGTTTAGCGAAACGCGCTGGCTGGCGTTTGCCCCGATCCGCACGGCCAGCAACGCCCTGTTGTCCATCATTAGCCCCCGCCCGTTGTGGCGCTGGAGTACCAGCCAACCGCGGCGCTGGACCAAATCCGCCAGCCAGAAGAAATCACCTCCCCCGGCACCGGCCAAGGCCGAAAACCACTCCACCCGGCCCGACGGAGTGGTGGAGATATCAGTCAAAGTCCCCGCCGTACCGCCGCCGCTCCCCGGCGCCAAACATCCCCCCGTGCGCAGCGAAGCGCCCCGCCATCCGAATTGAGGCTTGTCGATGTTTTCCAAATTCTTCATCGACCGGCCTATTTTTGCCTCGGTGATGTCGATCATGATCACGCTGGGGGGCGGCATTGCCGTGTTTTGGCTGCCGATCGCGCAGTACCCGGAGATCACTCCCCCCACGGTCGAGGTCTCGGCCAATTATCCCGGAGCGAATGCGCAGGTGGTGGCCGATACGGTAGCCGCGCCGATCGAGCAGTCGGTGAATGGCGTGGAGAACATGCTCTACATGTCGTCGCAATGCACCAACGACGGCGTTTACACGCTGACGGTGACCTTCAAGAACGGCGTCGATTTGAACATGGCGCAGGTGCTGGTGCAAAACCGCGTGGCGCTGGCCCAGCCAATTCTGCCGCTGCTGGTGCAGCGCCGCGGCGTCGTCGTCAAAAAGAAATCGCCCAGCGTGCTGATGATTGTCAATCTCTACTCGCCCGACGAATCTCGCGACAACCTGTATCTAAGCAACTACGCCACGATCCAACTCAAGGACGAACTGTCGCGGCTGGAGGGCGTGGGCGATATCACCTACATCGGCCAGCGCGACTACAGCATGCGGCTGTGGCTCGATCCCGAAAAGCTGGCCTACCGCAACCTGACGACGGGCGATGTCATTCGGGCCATCGAACAGCAAAACACGCAGGTTGCCGCCGGCCAGGTTGGCCAGCCCCCCACCGCCCAAGGCCAGGTGTTTCAGTTCACCATGAGCACCATGGGCCGGCTGACGCAGGTCGAGGAGTTCGCCAATCTGATCCTGAAGACTGATGAATCGGGCCGCTTTGTCCACTTGTCGGACGTAGCCAATATCGAACTGGGGGCCTTGTCTTACGACCAAACTTGCACGCTCGACGGGCAAGCCTCGGTGGCCCTGTCGATCTATCAGTTGCCTGGCTCCAACGCGTTGGATACCGCGCAGCGCGTCCGATCCAAGATGGAGGAAATGAAGGCCCGCTTTGCCGAAGGGGTCGATTATTCCATCGTTTACGACACCACTCCGTTCATTACGGAGTCGATCAGCGAGGTCTTCAAGACGCTGCGCGACGCCGTCATTCTGGTGGCGATCGTGGTGTTGCTCTTCTTGCAGAACTGGCGCTCGGCCATCATTCCGCTGGTAGCCGTGCCGGTGGCCGTGATCGGCACGTTTGCCGTGATGATGGGCCTCGGGTTTAGCCTCAATAATCTCACGCTGTTTGGGCTGGTGCTGGCGATTGGCATTGTGGTGGACGACGCCATCGTGGTGGTAGAGGCGGTCGAACACCATATCGAGCACGGCCTTAGCCCGCGCGACGCCACGCTGGAAGCCATGCGGCAGGTCTCTGGCCCGGTGATCGCTGTCGGGCTCGTTCTCTCCGCCGTGTTTATTCCGTGCGCCTTCATCAGTGGCATCACGGGGCAGTTCTTTCGGCAATTCGCCCTGACGATTGCCGTATCGACCGTCATCTCGGCCTTCAACTCGCTTACGCTTAGCCCGGCGCTAACCGCCATGCTGCTTCGTCCGCGCGACAAGCAACAAGCTCCGCCGCTGCCGCGTGCCGCCTTTGCCCTGGCCGGTGGATGGCTGGGCTGGGTCTACCTGGCCCCCATCGCCGAGCCCTGGCTGGAACGCAACGCCCCCGGCCTGATGGCTAGCATTGGCAATTTAACTGGGACGTGGGCGGCGGTTGGACCCTGGATCGTGCCCGCCGCCGCGGCCATTGCCTGCGGGTTGTTGGGCTTGCTGGTCGGCGGCGTATTGAATTGGATTTTGGGTACGCTCTTTCGCGGGTTTAATCGCGGGTTCAACTTTGCCACCTGGCTCTATACGCATACCGTCGGCCTGTTGCTGCGGGTGAGCGTGCTGGTGCTGCTGGTGTACGTGGGCCTGGTGGGGATGACCTGGGTCGGCTTTAGCCGCACGCCCAAGGGGTTCATTCCCGCCCAAGACAAAGGCTACTTGCTGGTCAACGTGCAACTGCCCGACTCGGCCTCGCTGCAGCGCACGCAACAGACGATGAAGAAGATCGAGCAGATCGCCGGAAAGGTGCCGGGCGTGGCCCACACCGTGGCCATCGCCGGCAACTCTATCTTGCTCAATGCCAACGCGCCCAACTTCGGCTCGATGTATGTCATGCTGGAGGAGTTCCACGCCCGCACTCCGCGCAAGTTGACGGCGGACCGGATTTCGGCCGAACTGCAAAAGTCGTTCTCCCGGCAAATTGGCGACGGCCTGGTGAATGTTTTTGGCGCGCCCCCCGTGGATGGGCTGGGGACCGCCGGCGGCTTTAAGATTGTGATTGAGGACCGCGGCGACAGCGGGGCCGAGGCCGTGCAAGAGGTCTCCGAGAAGATCGTCGATGCCGGCAATAGCTCGCCCGATCTGCGCGAGCTGTTCGCCAGCACGCGGGCCAACTCCCCCTGGCTCTACCTGGACATCGACCGCGAGGCCGCCAAGCGGCTGGGGCTGAACATGGGGGATGTCTTCGGCACGCTGCAAGTTTATCTCGGCTCGTTGTACGTCAACGACTTCAACCGTTTCGGACGGACGTGGCAGGTCAACGTGCAGGCGGGGCAAGACTTTCGCAACCAGATCGACGACCTCAAGCGGCTCAAGGTCCGCAATGAGGCGGGAAACATGGTCCCCCTGGCCGGCCTGATGGAAGTCCAAGACGCCAGCGGGCCGACGGTTATCACCCGCTACAACCTGTACCGATCGGCACCGGTCAATGGCAACCCGGCCGCCGGCGTCAGTTCGGGCCAGGCGCTAGAATCGATGCAGCGCATTGCCGAGGAACAAATCCCGCGCACGATGCGGGCCGAGTGGACCGAACTGGCCCTGTTGCAACTGCAAACCGGCAACACCGGCATGTTGGTCTTTTTGCTGGCGGTGGTGCTGGTGTTTTTGGTGTTGGCCGCGCAGTACGAAAGCTGGTCGCTGCCGCTGGCGGTGATTCTGGTGGTGCCGATGTGCCTGCTGTGCGCGGTGGCGGCGGTGCAAATCGGCCGGATGGATATCAATATCTTCACGCAGGTCGGCTTTGTAGTGCTGATCGGCCTGGCGTGCAAAAACTCCATCTTGATCGTGGAATTCGCCAAGGCCCGCCGCGACGCGGGAGCATCCGCCCGGCAAGCCACGCTGGAGGCCTGCCAACTGCGGCTGCGGCCCATTGTGATGACATCGCTGGCGTTTATTTTGGGAGTGGTGCCGCTGGTCATTTCGCAAGGGGCCGGGGCCGAAATGCGCCGCACGCTGGGGACCGCCGTCTTCGGCGGCATGTTGGGCGTGACCCTGTTCGGCATCTTCATGACGCCCGCCTTTTACTACGTCATTCAGTGGGTCAAGGACCGAGGGGAAGGGAGAAAGGCGGAAGGCTAAAGGCGGAAGGCCGAAGGCGGAAAAGCCGGGTGGCTGGGTCTGAACGTCGGGAAGGCCCAGCGGTATTGATGTTCTATCTTGATCGGCCAAATACGGCTTCTGGCACCCCAAATAACTTGCCGCCGGCAAATCGTTCGCCCGGCTATTCGTGAGGTTTCTCACTACCTGGGGCGGGGTCGGGCGGGGCGTGGCGGGTTTGTTGCAGCAACGACTCTAGCCGGGCCGACTCTTGCCGGGCATCGCGGATGAGCTGTTCCAGCAATGCCAGTTTGCTGTCGATCTTGCCGATGATCTCACGAGACAGGTCGTGCAATTCCACCCGCGCGTCGTCGTAAGACTTGCCCGGCATGAGCTGCGAGCGGCGCGTTCGGTCCGTCGCCGACCGCTCGTCGCGAAGGGGCCGTTTGCCGCCGCGGCGGACTTGCAGCCGGTAAATGAGCAACCCAGCGGCCAGGGCAAAGGCCGCCAGGAACATCGGCTTGAGGCTTTCATTGGCAAACAGCCAGGCCATGCGTTGCTCCCGTTGCCTGTGAACATGCCCCCGTCCGCCTCCCTCTCCCTCTGGGAGAGGGCCGGGGTGAGGGTTATTGCGTGGTCGATCTGTTACCGCCTCGCCCTCTCCCCAACCCTCTCCCGGAGTACCAGGAGAGGGGACCAGTCTCACCACTTTCCAAGATCGTTCAAATAAAATCGACGTCCCCCGCCAAACGGCCCTCGTTCGCGGTGCGAAAGGCGACCATGCCGGCCGCCATCACTCCTCGCCGGGCGTGAACGCTTTTTGCGCGGCTTCGTACACGGCCTTTAGCGGCACCGACTTTTCCGTGGCCACGCGGCTGCACGATTCAAACTCGGGCGCGAAGCTGGGGGGCTGGCCCGCCACCCAGCCTAGCTTGCCCGCGATGGGGCCAAACTCGGTCTGCACGGTATGGGCCTTGCGTTCCAGCTTATGCCGGCTGACGGGCCACCGCCGCACACCCAGCGTGGTCGTTTCCTTGAACAAGATTTTTTCCATCTTGGCGATCTGGTCGGGACCGCAAAGTACGGTCAGCGTTACGCCAGGCCGGTTCTTTTTCATCTGGATGGCCGTGGTGTAGACATCCAGTGCGCCGGCCTCCCACAGTTTTGTGGTGCAGTAGCCGATGAGCTCGCCGCTGATATCGTCCAGGTTGGTTTCCACCACCCAGGCCTGGTCGACGGCCAGATCATCGGCTGACTCGCCCACGATGATCCGCAGCAAATTGGCTTGTTCCTTGAGGTCGCGCTGGCCCGACCCGTAGCCGATGCGGTCGATCTTCATGCCGGGCAGCGGGCCGTAGGCATCGACCAGCGTGGCCAAAATGGCCGCCCCGGTGGGGGTGGTTAGTTCAGCTTGCACGGCCGACTCCGCCAGGGGAATGCCGCGCAACATCTCGGCGGTGGCCGGGGCCGGCACGCTGCAGCGTCCGTGGGCGATCTGGACGAAACCGCCGCCGGTCGGCACGGGCGAGGACACAATCTTGTCTACTCCCAGCAAGTCAAAGCCGATCGCGGCGCCGCAAATGTCGGCGATGGAGTCGATGGCTCCGACTTCGTGAAAGTGGATCTTTTGCAGCGTCGAGCCGTGGACCTTGGCCTCGGCCTCGCCAATGCACTGGAATATTCTGCGGGCCACGTCTTTCTGACTGGCCGTGAGCTGGCTTTCGGCGATGATCTTTTCGATATGGTGCAGATGGCGGTGGGCCGTCTCGGGCTGGTGTTCTACCGTGACCTGCGTGGCGCGAAAGCCCTTCTTTTTGACTTCGGCGGCGGAAAGCTTGACGCCCGGCAAATTGAGCGAGGCGATTCCCTGGTTGATCTTGTCGAGGTCAATTCCGGCATCGACCAGGGCACCCAAGGTCATGTCGCCGCTAATGCCGCTGGCGCAATCCAAGTAGGCAATTTTCACGTTGTTCATCTCGCGGAATGTCTGTTGAAACGGCCAGCCCCGTTGGGCCGCGGCAGCCGCATTATGCACCGTGAAGGGGCCGCTGTCGAAGGGGACGGGGCTTGGCACACGCTGCCGGATTTCCTTGTCGCCAGGCAGGGGGTTACCTATACTTGCCTGTGGTGGCGGAATGAGCCATTTTTTTTGCGGTTGGGTGCAATTTCTTGGGAGACGTGTATGGTTCGCTGGATCGGTGCGCTGGCAGTGATTGGCGGATGCCTGGCGGCGCGGCCCGCCTGGTCGGAGGAAGCCGCACCCGTGGCGGAAGGTGCCGCCGAAAAAGAGGCCGCCCAGGCGGAAGCCGCCAAGCAAGAGGAGTACTACGAACTCTACAAGGTGTTTGCCGATTCGCTCGACCAAATCGAACGAAACTACGTGCAAGACGTCAGCCGGCGCGACCTGATCGATGCCGCCATCAAGGGGATGCTCTCCAAGTTGGATCCCTACAGCAACTACATTCCGCCCGAGGAAGTCACCCAGTTCAAATCGCAAGTCGAAAGCCAATTTACCGGCGTGGGAATGCAAGTCACGGTGGAGGGGGGCAAGCTCAAGGTGTTAAGCCCCCTGGTGGGTACGCCAGCCTACCGGGCGGGCATTCATGCCGGCGATATTATCACGCATATTGAGGGCCAGCCGACCGAGGGCACAACCGTGGATGACGCGGTTCGCAAGCTCAAGGGCCAGGCCGATACCGAGGTTAAGATTACGGTCTTGCAGCCCCCCCAGGCCGAACCCCGGCAAATCACGCTGAAACGCGAGGTGATCCACGTAGAGACCGTCCTGGGAGACCACCGCAAAGCCGACGACACTTGGGATTTCTTCATCGATGCCGAGAAAAAGATTGCCTATATCCGCATCATGAGTTTTGCCCGCGAAACGGCCCGCGATCTGGCCGCGGCCCTCAAACAGCTTGAGGCCGAAAAGGTCAAGGGGCTGGTGATTGACTTGCGGTTCAATCCGGGCGGGCTGTTGAGTTCGGCGGTGGAAATCAGCGACCTGTTTGTGGCCGAGGGGCTGATCGTCAGCACCGAGGGGCGGAATGTTCCCAAACGCAGCTACCAGGCGCACAAGGCCGGTACCTATGAGGGTTTTCCGATTGCCGTGCTGGTCAACGGGTTTAGCGCCAGCGCCAGTGAAATCCTGGCGGCCTGCCTGCAAGACCATAAGCGGGCCGTGATTGTGGGCGAGCGCAGCTTTGGCAAGGGGAGCGTGCAAAACGTGATTGACCTGGAGGAAGGCAAGAGCGTGCTTAAGCTGACCACCGCTGGTTACCATCGCCCCAACGGCAAGAACATCCATAAACTGCCCGGTGCCAAGGACGAAGACGAGTGGGGCGTGCAGCCCGACGAAGGCTACGCCGTTAAGGTCTCGGACGAGGACAATCGCCGCATATTCCGCGAACGTAGCGAGCGGGGCATGTTAAAGGCCACCAGCGACCCCGCGGTTCCGCCCGCCGCGCCGGCCGCCATTCAAGATGCGCCGCTACAGAAGGCCATCGACTATCTTTCGACCGAACTGGCCAAGGCCCCGTGACGGCGGAACCGCGTACGGCGGCAAGGCTGACGGCAACGCCAGGGCCAATGCGGATACTAACCCTCGAAACGACCTGCGACGAAACCGCGGCCGCCGTGGTCACGGATTCGCTGCAAGTGCTGTCGAGCGTGGTGGCCTCGCAAGATGAATTGCACCAGCGGTTTGGCGGTGTCGTGCCGGAGATTGCCTCGCGGGCACATGTTGAACGCGTGCTGCCGGTGATCGACAAGGCCCTCCGCCAGGCTGGCTTAGACCCGCGCGATTTGGATGCCGTGGCCGTGGCGGTGCAGCCGGGGCTGGCGGGTTCGTTACTGGTCGGCTTGTCGGCCGCCAAGGCCTTATGCGTGGCGCTCGATATTCCGCTGGTGGCGGTGGACCATGTGCAGGCCCACATTTTTGCCTGCCGCATGGCCGCCGGCCACGATGTTTATCCTTGTATTGGCTTTGTAATCAGCGGCGGCCATACCAGCTTGTACCGCTGCGCGGGGCCGCTCGATTTCGGGTTTTTGGGGGGAACCATTGACGACGCGGCGGGCGAAGCCTTCGACAAGGTCGCCAGCCTGCTGGGGCTGGGCTACCCGGGCGGGCCGGCGATTGGGCGGGCCGCCCAGCCAGGCAACCCGCGGGCGTTTGACTTTCCGCGGCCGTTTATCGACGATAGCCGCCTCGATTTTAGCTTTAGCGGCCTGAAGACAGCCGTTCGCTACCAGGCGTTTGGCATGGGGCCGCTGCCGGCGGAGCGGCCGCCGCTGCCAGAGCCGCTGGTGGCCGACCTGGCAGCCAGTTTTGAGCAAGCGGCGGTGGACGTGCTGGCCGCCAAAGCCGAGCAGGCGCTAAGGCGGACGGGTTTGAAGACGCTCTGCGTGGGGGGCGGCGTGGCAGCCAACCGGCGGCTACGAGAACGCCTGGCCGCCGATGCCGCCGCGCATGGCACCACCTTGCACATCGCCCCGCCGGAGCTTTGCACGGACAACGCCGTGATGGGGGCCTTGGCGGTAGAGCGCTTGCGGGCCGGCCTGGTTGAGCCGCTGGACCTGGACGTAACTCCCGGTTTGCGGCGGCACAAGCGATAAGCCTGCAACGGGCCAACAAAAAAGCCTGGACCGGCGGGTTGGCCGCCGATCCAGGCAAATGCAATGTTAAACTTCAGGCCGAAGCGATTAGAAGCCGCCCATCATGCCACCACCACCCATCATGCCGCCACCACCGGTCGACCCGCCACTGAACGTGAAGGTGTCAACCTTGGTGATGCTGGAAAAGAATGGTGCCGGTGTAACACGAACATAGCGGCGATCTGGAGAGATCACCGCTTGCCGCACCTGCATATTGGTACCTTCCGGCAGAATGATAATCACGGGCATGTAACCAACCGCGCCGCGGCGGCCGATGATCTGCCGGGCGATGGAGGTATCGCCTCGGGCAATAGCCAGTTTTCGCAGCGAGCTGTTGCTGGACATGGCCTGCAACTGCCGGAACATCACATCGCGGCCCAAGGCTACCTGCTCAGCGGCGGCGTTGGCCAGTTGCGCGTCGGCAATGGCTTCTTGCCGCCGGCCGGTTTCTAAATCGAAGGAAACCATGTGGTCGCGCTGGCCCAGCTCTACTTGCTTCTTCATCCACACCGCATTGGGAGTGTTGAAGTTGGTGCAGACTTCAACCGATACGCTGCCGGTGGGCAGCTTGCCCCACACTTTGCGTACCAACAGCCGGTAGGTGCCGTTGAACCCCTTGGGGCAGACGTAAACCTCTTGCGATTCACCGGTAGCCGGCAACGCGTCACCCAACAGAGTGCCGCCGCCCGTGGTGCGGGCATTGCGTAGCGAACAGACAGCACCCGACGGCTCCTCCACCGCCAGATCGACATCGGCATCGCCCGTCCAGCGGACAATCGCCAAGAAGTCGCGCTGCATGGCATAGTCTAACGCGGTCTGAAATGCTTCCGCCTCGGCCGTACGGTCCTCGGCTTGCAGCGCCTCAATCGTGGCCTTGGCCTTGCGCAGGGCGTTTTCGGCAATGTGTGCCTGGCTGTCGGGCCAAGCTTGGGTCAGAATGCCGACCGTCCCCCATTGAATGCCAGGGATGTTCTCCATCCGCGTGGCAACCTCCAGGCCTTGAACGTAAGGTTCTGGACGGTTGGGTTCTATCTTGGCGATTTGCTGGTAAAGCTTGAGAGCGCGGGAATCCAGGCCCATGTTCGTCAGATAATGCGCGACATACATCTTGTCGACCGTGGAACTGGTGAAGTCGACGGCCGACATCAACGTCCGTTCGATTTCCTCGGTCTCGCGCCCCGCCGCTTTCATCGACAGGCCCAGGGCCTCAAACATCCAGGGCTGCCCTTGGCCGTGCCGCAGGGCGGCTTGCATGAGGGCAATCGACTGGTCGAAATCCTTGGCGACGGTCAAACGGCGGATCGTCTCGCGGACGTCGGCCTGATCGACCATCGGGTCTTGATGGCTGGCGAAGTAGTCGTTCCAGGCTGCATCGGTCGCTTCTCCAGCCTGGACTTTGACCGACAAGGCCTTGGCCTTGCGGGCCGGCCTGGCTGGCTCAGCCGCCGTGGTGTTGGCTTCCGAAGTCGCGGGCTTGGCGGAAACCGCCTGAGCGGCGGGAGCCGCATCGGACTTCTTCTTGGACAGCTTCAACTCATCGGGCACGGCAAAGGGGGCAAAACCGCCGCGAGGACGTGGAACATTGAAGAACCCGCCGCCGCCACCACCACCCATGCCGCCCATACCTCCACCCATGCCGCCACCCATGCCGCCCATGCCACCACCCATGCCGCCCATGCCGCCGCCGCCGCCGCCGAAGCCGCCGCCGCCCACGCTACCCAAGGCACCTTGCGGAGCTTGAGGAATGGGCAGAACCAGGTCGGCCACGGGATAGACTTTGGTCTTCAGGCTGCTGTCGGCTTCTTCCTTGGAGGTGATCGACAAGACTTCGTTCTCAATCACATGCGTTAGTTCCAATTCCTTGAGCATGATCTTGAGGGCCGATTTCAACTTCAGGCCGCGCAAGCTGACCGTCACGTTGGACTGGCCCGACGCACCGGCGTCTTCCAGGGCTTTGTTATTCAAGACCACCGGAATATTGTGCCGCTCGGAGATGTACGCCACGATTTCCTCCAGCGGCGTTTCCACGAAATCAAACTCCGAGGGTTCTTCCAAGGCGTTCAAGATCCGCGTTTCAGCCGGGCCGCTCTGGGCCAGATCGACTTGCGCGAAGTGCTTGCGTCGTTCAGTCAAAGCTTGCCAAACTTCTGGATCGGGATAGACAATCGGCGGTTCGTCGGGAGTCGGCACATGCGACCGCTCCACGGTGGCCAACATGTCCACCACGCCGCGATGACGGGCCTCGCGCAGTTGGTTCGACTCATGGAAGTAACCCGCCACGCGCGCTGTCAGCACAGCCCCCACGGGAGTTACGCCTTGCGGCTGCAAGTCGCGGGCCTTGAAGGCGACTTCCTCGGCATCGCGGTAACGCTCCTCAGCCATCAGCGATTGGAAACGGGCAGTCAACTGCTCGATCTTTTGATCGCGCAGGTAAAGCTCGTTTGTCACTCGCAATTCCTCGGCCGCTTGCGCCTGCAAGGCAGCCTGTTGGATGTTGTTTTCCTCCAGGATGATCCGCAAACGGCTAGCCTCGCGCAGAGCCGATTCAATCTGGCCCAACAATTGGGTACGTTGGGCGGCATCCAGTTCACCGGCCGATTGCACGTTTTGCTCGATGACCTTCAATTCATCGATGGCACCGGTAGGATCGCTCCCCATCAAGGCGCGGGAACGATTGATGGCCTCAATGACTTGGGCGTGCAAGCGCTGGGCCAAAATTTGGCGTTGCTGGTCAAAGTTGTCCAGCAATTGGCCATCTTGAGCCAAGGGGTCGCCCGCGTCTTCAACAGGATTACCGGGCCGCGGACGGGCACCACGTTGGGCCAGCAAGACCAGGTCTTTGTCGTTGGCTTGCACCAAACGGTGGACGCCTTCGGCCGTGGTGTTTTCGGGATCGAGCTGGGCAGCCGCATCGGCCAGGCGCTTGGCCTGATCGAAGTCGCCCACGGCGGCCGCCTGGCCGCCCAATTGGCCCAGCCGCTGAGCCGCCATGCCCAACATCCTGCGCGTTTGACGCAGGCCCTCGCTACCCAAGGCGGGCAGCGACAATCCGCCGTCGGCACTGGCCATGTTGACCAACGCCGGCAAGTCGGCGCTGTCCACGTTTTGCGGCTCAACCGCAACGCTCCATTGGAATTTGCGGGCCTGGCCGGACAAATCGGTATCGGCCACCACGGCATCGCCATCGGCGGCGGTTCCCTTGCCGATCACGATGGTATCGCGATCGCCGCGCAAAGGCGGCAACACGCGAGGATAAATCTCCGTCAAGGTCTCTGGCCATTGCACATCGCGCGGCCAGGCTACGGCCTCGTGCGTGGCAGCCGCCAAGAAGCGGCCCGCCTTGAGCGCGGTGACGCGGTCGCCATCGATCGCCAACACGCCGCCGGTCTGATTGGCCAATGCGGCCAGCAATTGTCCGTCAATCTTGGGGCCAACGCCATAACTGGTCACGGGCACCCGGGCGTCGACAAATGCATTGATGATCCGCTGAGAATCGCGGGCGTCGAGCAACTCACCCGAACTCTGCCCGTCGCCAATGTAAATGGCGGCACGGCCACGATCGTTGTTGTCGAATTTTTTTACCGCGGCTTCCAGCACTTCCAGCATGTCGGTCGAACCGAGCGGCACGCGCTTGTGCAGTTTGGCCAGGGCCGCTTGCATTTCGTCCCCTTGCGGCGACACAAACGTCTTGGTCATCGGCACGGCGTTAATATCCACCGCCAACAACTGCACCCGATCTTGCGGGTCGAGCGCGGCCAAGGTGGCATCGAGCGCCGACAAAGCCTTGGTGCGGTACTCGCCCGCCTGGCTGGCCGATGTGTCGAACAGCACGACAACGTCGCGCGGCGAGTCGTCGCCGGCAATGTCTGCCCGTAACGACATCGCAAAGTAATTGTCGCCATCCGCCTTGGCGTAAGTCTCTAACCGAGCTGCCTCAAGGCTCGGTTCGGCGCGTACAGCGCCCGGCGGCAATAGCAGCCCAACAATGGCTGCCAGAGTCAACGAGGCCCGCAGAAAGGGTCGTCGTCTCGACATGGCTGAAATACTCCACAGGGGTTTAACCAGCGCAGCGACTGCGGTGTTCCGAGCCGTAGCCAGGCTGCGCTCAACAGAATCCGCAAGAAATGTCAACGGACGATGCGGACGTGCCTATTCTATTCCGGCATCAAGGGTTATGCCAACAAAAAAAGCTTGTGAATTTGGGTGTTCTAGGAGTGCCGAAAACGTGGCTAGGCGTCGGATCGACGAGATAGGGGCCACGCGGCTACCTGTGGCAATCTTAACATATTGTCGGCCAAGAAGTTGTACTCCGGGCTGCATTACCGCCCGGTTTGGATGATATTGGTCCGCACGACCGTTCCAGCCAGACCTATCGGCTGGCGTGGCCGGGGCTTTCCAACGCGGCGATGCGGAACCCGCGAAGCTACGGGCCATCCTCCCGGTGAACCTTTTCGGGCGGCAGCAATTTCAACAGGTCGGGCAGGTCGTAGGTTGCTAGCACGTTGTGAACGGTGCTGGTGAGTTGCCCCATCGGAGCGGGTTGGCCGATGATTGACGACCAATCGCGCGGTGCCCCGCGCAGTGTGACCGTGTCGAACAGGCCAGGTTCCAAGGCCGCCGCGTGTAACGCCGGTATGGCCGCCTGGCCCACGCCCAGCAGATGGACTTGCCGCGGTTTCTCGGTCTGATAGTGGGCGATGAATCTTCCGGCGGCAAGCGTGTCTTCCGTCTGCAATCCCACGACCGACTTGCCCAATAGGTACGCCAAGTAAAACGACTTCCATTCGCCCAGCAGTGCATCGGGGCTGGCTCCGGCGGTCTCTCCTTGTCCGCGAAGGTCGATGGCCACCACAACGTAACCTTGCCGGACCAACGTCTCAATCGGGCCGCCGGGCGCGGCATCGGCCTGCTTGCCCCCTTCATGCAGATAGAGATAGGCATCGTCACGCGGTTCCGGTGGATGAAACGTGAGCGCCGGCAAAGGCACGCCGCTATCGGTTTGCAGCAGCAACTTGTCGATGTGGTAGCCGTCTCGTTGCACCTTGCCCGCTTTTTCCCGCGTAGCCACCGGCATGTCGGCCAAGGGGCGCACCTGGACCACGCTCCGCACGGCCCGGCGGGCTTCGTCGGGCGTTGATTTTTTCCAAAACGCGGCACGCGCTGCCGCCAGTTGCTGTTCGCGTGCGACGTTCAAATCGAAGGCCGAACGTTCGTCGGGCAGCAGCAAAACCTGGCCGCTTTCGGTACAGAGAAGCTCCGCTTCGGGCCGAATGGCGTACTCGTCGGTGGCCACCGTGCCATCTTGAGACAGCAGCCAGCGCCGCATCCATTGGCCGATGGCCGCAAGGTTGGCCGGTTGCACGCCATGCGGCCCTTGCGCCTCGACCAGATCAACCCGTTCGGGAAAGCCAAGCCGGGCGTACAGGCGTTTGGCTTGCCGCAGGTTATTCCAGGTTCCTTGGATATCAAAGAAATCTTGCGTCGTGGCGCTAATCAATGTCGGCCGCGGTGCGCGCATCAACACATAGTCGGGCTGGTCCATGCCAAACGCCAACTGGCCAAAGATGTTCTGCTCGGCATCTTGAGGGCCGTTGGTTTCAATCAGCCGCCGAAAAGTCGTCAGATAACAAGCCGGGGCGGCGCAGACCAGCCGGTCATCCAAGGCCATCGCATAGCTGGTCAGCGTGCCGCCGCCGGAGCAGCCAGTCATGCCCATCTTGTCGGCGATGATGTCGGGCCGGCTGGCCAGGTAGTCCATCGAACGGATGGCGTCCCACACGCGAAAACGGGCCGTATTGCCGCCCACCAGAATAGAGCCTACGCCGATCAGAAAATGTTCGTGCGTCGTGCCATTGAATTGCGGCTGGCCCTGTTCATTGAGAATCTGCGAGCGTTCTCCCTGGCCGATCGGATCGTAGCAAAAGGCCGCCAGCCCCTGACGGGCCAGCATGATGCCAAACCGCTGGTTGTAGTCGGCCGTCTTGCCGGTACGGCTGTGCCCGCTGGAAACCAGCACCGCCGGGAACGGACCATCGCCGAGAGGCAAGTACAGGTTTGCCGTGACATGATGCCCAGGCTGACTCTCAAAGAGGATCTTCTCGATGCGGTGGTCGGAGCTTTCCAGCTTACCCATGACTTGGGCATTGAGCGGCGTGCGTTGCGGAAAGCCGCCCAATTGGGCCACAAAGAACTCTTTAAGCCGCTGCTGATAGGCGGCGATTTGCTCAGGCGTTTCCAACTGCTCATAAGCGGCGTCGCGGCGGTCGAGGGCGGCATAAGCCTCGGCTTGCAAGCTGGCGTAAAACAATCCGCCGGCGGGCGGCGGGCCAGCCTCGCTCGGCAAGCAAGACAAGTCTTCCGCCGGCTCGGCGGCAAACAGGGCCAGGCAAGTTAAAATGGTGGGGAACATGGGCGATGGGACCGTGCTAAAGGAAAATGGGCGGGTGGTGCGAATTGTACTCGGAGAAATTCGCGGTCGCGAACCGCGAATGGGGCTTACCGGGCAATTCTTCATTTCGGGCCGATTCGTCCCACTGCTCTTGCACGAAACTTGTTGGCATCCCCCCGCTGGCACCGCTAGAATGTTAAATGTGCCGTACCCCTGGGGAATTGCGCATTGCCTGAGGCCGCATTTCGAGCTTGCGAACAACGAGGAAAGGAACCGCCGTGGAACTGGCCTGCCCCACCTGTCAAACAAAATTGTCCATTCCGGCCCAATTGGCTAGCCCGCTGGTTAGTTGCCCGAATTGCGCCACCGTGTTGGATGTTTCGGCGGCGCTAGCCCCGGCGGCAGCCCCCGCGCCGATGCCGCAGTCGTCGGCCGCCACCGCGACGGTGCAATCACCGCGGCAGATGGTAACGAACAGCGGATCACCCGTCGCATCGCGGCGGATGACGCGGCGTCGCAAGCAAAGCAACGGCTGGATCTTGGTCGTCTTATTAGTCGCGGCGGCAGCCGGCCTGGGCTACGCCGTCATTAAGTACAACCAATCGCAAACGGACCTGGCCGAGCAGAACGCCAACAACGCCAAGCCCAGTACGGCGGCTTTTAACAGCGCCTGCCAATATGTTCGCGGCCACTTGCAGCAAACTCAGCCCAACGCCGCCAAGCAGGCCGCGTTTGGCCCGTACAAAGCGCGGCTGCGTCCCAGCGATGGGGCCTACGTCATTGAGGGCGTGGTGGATGTCCCCATCAGCGGCGGCAAAATGGTGGCGCAAACGTTTGATGTCGAGGTCCGTCCCGATGCGGGGGGGGCCTGGAAACTCGTCAGCCTGACATACGACCGTGACCTGATCTTCGCCGAGGAACGGATGGCGTCGAACGTGCCCGACTTCAAGTACACCAATACGAATAAAGAACCGGACGATTGGGTGTTTAACACAGGCGGCGGCAACCGCGGGCCAGGGAAAGACTACTTCGACGGACAACACATAGCCTGGGGCGTGGATGCGGTGCTGGCTCAGATCAAGGAGTCGGCTGGACTGCACAAGACCCTGGTGGTGTGGCTGTTCGACAAGTCGGCCAGCGCCGCCGGCTATCGTAACGAAGCCGCCGCCACCTTGGCCGAGAAATACCGCGACCTGAACGGCACTATCGACAAATCGGGCGAGATGCCACTGCTAACCGTGGTGGGGGCATTCGGCAAGGAAGTGGAGTTCCTCATCGAAGAGCCGACCGACGACGACAAGGCCATTGAGGTGGCCATCAATTCGATCGAGCAAGAAGATTCCGGCCAAGAGAACGTGTTTGGCGCAATTCTGGCCGCGGCCGAAAAATTCAAAGACATGCGGAAAGACCAGGGCCGCCAGGTAATGATTGTCGTCGTCAGCGACGAAGCGGGCGATGACGAGCGTGAGATCGAGAACGTCCTGGCGATCACCAAGAAGCACACCATTCCTGTGAGCGTGGTGGGGGGGCGGGCTCCCTTTGGCCGGCGGGCCATTCCCGGCGTTAACTTGGAGGCCCCCAACGATCTGGGTAACAACAGCCGGGCCGCCAGCCTCATGCATCAAGGTCCAGAATCGCTGTTGCCAGAGGTGATTAGCCTGGGGTTCTTCAATCCCAACTACGGCGGCGATGAAAGCGAGTCGATCGACTCCGGGTTTGGCCCGTATTCGTTGACGCGGCTGACGATTGAATCGGGCGGCGTCTACTACGCCTGCCGCGCGGACATGGGGGGCGGCATGCGCAGCGGCCGCGGCGCGGCCAATTGGAACCCCAGCGCCGGCCTGATGTACACCTTCGACCCCAAGGTGATGGCGAAGTACAAGCCGCAGTACATCTCGGAGAAAGAGTTTCAGCAGCAACTCAGCGAGAACAAGTGCCGCAAGGCGGTGATTGACGCCGCCAAGGTTCCCAAGGTCGAGACGATGAAATTCGTCCGCACCGATTTTCCCCGTGCCCGCGACGAGGCCCAGTCCAAACGCGAACTGGACGAGGCCCAAAAAGGGGCCGCCACGGTCGAGCCGCGCGTGGCCGCATTGTACGACGCGCTCAAGCCGGGTGAAGCCGATCGCAATTCCAAAGAGACCAGCCCCCGTTGGCAAGCCGCGTTCGACCTCTCCTACGGCCGCGTTCTGGCCGCCAAGGCCCGCACCGAAGGGTACAACGCCATGCTGGCCCGGATGAAGGGAGGCTTTCCTTACACCAACGAGCAAAGCAGCATGTTCAAGCTGGTCTCGGCCGACACGCTCGACGCCGGCAGCGCCTTGGAAAAACTGGTCAAGGACTCCAAGAAGTATCTGCAGCGCGTCATCGATCAACATCCCGATACGCCGTGGGCCTTCTTGGCCCAGCGCGAGCTGGAAACGCCATGCGGCTGGAAATGGGTCGAAGACCTGCCCGCCGGTGCCATGCCGGCGGAAGCCGCCGAGTCCGAGGACGAATAGCTGCTGTAGGAGGCGATTCCATCGCCGAACGGTTTGTAGGAGGCGATTCCATCGCCGATCATCCTGTAGGAGCCGTCTCCGACGGCGACAATCCGCCTTCCATTCCGTCGATCGAAGTCGCAGTGTTGACCGTTGCGTGGGCCTTTAGCCCACGAAAGGTCATGGCCTGGAGCAGGTTCCGCGCTACGGGTATCTGTATCGCCGATCAATTAACTTCCTTCGCGAGATTCTTCATGCTTCGCCGCGTATCTTGGGCACTGTTGGTCCTGTTGCTGCCCACCGCTTCCTTGCTGGCTCAAGAGAACCAAGAGAAACAGCCCCGCTTCACCGGGCCGTGGGATGTCAAACGTTTGCAGCAGACCGTTCCCCAGGCCGAATGGGGCGAAAAGGCGGGCCTGACGCAACAAGTCTATTACACGGCCGAACCGTTGGATGGCAAACCAACTCGCGTGTTTGCCTATTACGCCCGGCCAGCGTCGGGCGAGGGGCCCTTTCCGGCCATGTTGTTGGTGCATGGCGGTGGCGGCAAGGCCTTTGCCGAGTGGGCCACGTTATGGGCCGAAAGGGGCTACGTGGCACTGGCGATGGATCTGGCCGGGCATGGACCCGACGGTCCGCGCCTGCCCGACGGCGGCCCCGAGCAATCGCACGAAGTCAAGTTTCGTCCCTTTGAAAATGATGCCGAAGCCCGCGAGGTCTGGACCTACCACGCCGTGGCCGATGTGCTGCTAGGGCACTCCTTGCTGGCTTCGCGTTCCGAGGTAGACCCGGCGCGGGTGGGCGTGACCGGCATTAGCTGGGGCGGCTATTTAACGTGCATCATCGCCGGCCTGGACGACCGTCTCAAAGCGGCCGTGCCGGTCTACGGCTGCGGCTTCCTGGACAAAAATAGCGCTTGGCTGCAAGAGTTCGCGCGGATGGCGCCCGAACTGCGCCAACGCTGGGTCAAGACTTTTGATCCCTCCAGTTATCTGCCGGGAGTCACCTGCCCAATCTTGTTCGTCAACGGCACCAACGACTTCGCCTACCCGTTGGACAGCTATCGCCAGTCGTACCAAAGCGTGCCGGGCCGGGTGGAACTGAGCGTGCAGGTCCGCCTTCCGCACGGGCACCCGCAAGGTTGGGCCCCCAAGGAGATCGGCATTTTTGTCGATAGCCTGCTGAAAGAGGGGCAGCCTCTGCCGCGGATCTCCCCCATCGGCCAAAAGAACGATCTGGCCGTTTGCAAGGTAGAATCGTCCACGCCAATTGCCCAAGCCCAGTTGCACTTCACCAACGACGGCGGCCCCTGGCAAAAGCGCGAGTGGCAAAGCATCGACGCCGCCATTCAAGACGGCCGCGTCAGCGCACAATTGCCCAACCCGCCGCCAAAGGTTTTCTACCTGTCTGTCACCGATGAGCGCGGCGCGACGGTCAGCACCGATCATCTTGGCGATTGAATGGCACAACGATAATCGGCTTTTCCATGAACATTGCCCGGCGAGTTGTTCCGCGGATTCTCTCAACTCCGCGAAAGTTGGCGGCGGTCGCTTTCGTGTTGGTGAGCGGGTTGTCTTCGCTTGAACTGGCATACGCCGACGAACCGCGGGACCGCCCCAACGTGGTGATTATTTTGGCGGACGACTTGGGATTTTCTGACCTGGGTTGTTACGGCAGCGAGATCAAGACACCGTCGCTGGATGCCTTGGCCTGCGATGGCTTGCGGTTTACGCAGTTCTACAATACGGCCCGCTGCTGGCCGACGCGGGCGGCGATACTCACCGGCTACTACGCGCAACAGGTCCGCCGAGATACCTTGCCCGGCCTGAAGGATGTTCCCAGCGGTTCGCGCGGCGTTCGGCCCGGCTGGGCCAAGCTGCTGCCGGAACGGCTGCAACGACAGGGATACCGTTCGTACCATTCCGGCAAATGGCACCTCGATGGCCAGCGCGTGGCGGCCGGATTCGACCGATCGTACAGCCTGGAGGACCACGACCGCCACTTCTCGCCCAAACATCACTTGGAGAACGACAAGCCGCTGCCCGCCATTGAGGCCAGCCTGGGCTACTACTCTTCGACGGCAATCGCCGACCATGCCGTCGATTGCCTGCAAGAGCACGCCAACAAACACGCCCATCAGCCGTTTCTGCATTACGTGGCTTTCACGGCACCCCACTTTCCCTTGCATGCGCCCGCGGAGGACATCGCCCGTTGCCGCGATCGCTACGGAGTCGGTTGGCAAGAAATCCGCCGCATGCGTTTCCTGCGGCTGAAGTCGGACGGGCTGTTGACGTGCGGGCTTTCCGCGGTCGAGCCCGACGTTGGCCCGCCGTACCATTTCGCCGAAGCACTAGCGGCACTGGGGCCGGGCGAGGTCAACCGTCCGCTACCTTGGGATAGCCTGAGCGAAGAGCAACAGGCATTCCAAGCCGCCAAGATGGCCGTGCACGCGGCCATGGTTGAAAGGATGGACCATGAGATCGGCCGTATCGTGGCGCAGCTTCGCGCCATGCGGGCTTTGGACAATACATTACTGATGTTCCTTTCCGACAATGGGGCCAGTGCCGAGATCATGGTCCGCGGAGACGGGCATGACGCCGCGGCCGCGCCAGGGTCCGCCGCTACGTTCTTGTGCCTGGGACCGGGCTGGTCGAACGCCGCCAACACGCCCTTTCGCCGCCACAAGACTTGGGTCCACGAAGGGGGCATCTCCACGCCGCTAATCGTCCATTGGCCGCGCGGGTGTAGCGCGTGCGGCGAACTCCGGCACAATCCGGGGCACGTCGTTGACATCGTCCCCACCATTCTGGATGCCATCGGCGCGGACGATGAGCCGGCTTCCGAGCTGGCCGGGCCCGCCTTCCCCGGCCAGAGCCTGCTGCCTGCTTTGGCCCGTGACGGCGATGTAGCCCACGAATATCTATGGTGGCTGCATGAAGGGCATCGCGCGGTGAGGGTGGGCGACCTGAAGCTAATCTCGGACAGCCTGGATGGTCCCTGGGAACTGTACGACCTGGCGGCCGATCGGCAGGAGTCGCACAATCTGGCCGATCAAATGCCGGACAAAGCCGCCGAGTTGGCGCGCCTGTGGAGCGAAAAGCTGGATACATTTCGCGTTGATGCCACAGCCTCGCCGTAGGCCGCATTCGCACTTTCACCCAGGCCTGGCACGTTGAAAATCCTCGTCTACGAGTTCATTACGGGCGGGGGTTGGTACTCCGTGGACGATAATGCCCCGCCTCCTTCGCTGGCCAGGGAAGGCGAGGCGATGTTGCGGGCGGTCGCCGCCGATCTGGCGGCCCTGGCCGGCGTGCAAGTGGCCGCCTTGCGAGATCGCCGCCGGGCTGACCTGTTGCTGCCTGGCTGCCAGATCGTCGATGTCGGCTCGGCCCGCGAAGAGGCTGAATTGTTGTCGGCGGCCGCGGCCACCGCCGATGAGACCGTGGTCATCGCGCCGGAGTTCGACTCTCTGTTGCTCAACCGCTGCCGGCAAGTGCTGCAAGCGGGCGGCAAGTTGCTGGGCCCTGGCTTGGAACTGGTGGCCTTGGCCAGCGATAAGCAAGCCACCGCGGAGCACCTGGCCGCCGCCGGCGTGCCGGTTCCACATGGTATTGCCGTCGCGGCCCACCAGCCCTTACCCGACGATTTTGCCTACCCGGCGGTGTGGAAGCCGCGCGACGGTGCCGGCTCTCAAGGAGTGCGCAAAGTCGATCGGCGACCGTCGTTCTCACCGCGGCCCTTCGTACCGCCGCAACCAGGCCGCTTGGAGCGGTTCTGTCCCGGAGTCGCGGCGAGTGTTTCTTTCTTGTGCGGGCCAACGCAACAATTCTCTCTGCCGCCTTGCCTGCAGCATCTCAGCGATGACGGTTCCTTTGCCTACCTGGGCGGTTCTCTGCTTCAATCACCCGGCCTGGCTGCGCGGGCCACCCTGCTAGCAAAGCAAGCGGCAGCCAGGCTGCCGGCACCACGAGGCTACCTGGGGATCGACCTGGTCCTCGGTCCAGACCCCAACGGCAGCCAAGACGTCGTCATTGAAATCAACCCCCGCCTGACCACCTCCTACATCTACCTGCGAGAAGCGATCGCCAACAACCTGGCCGGCGCGATGCTGGAGATAGCGCGAAGGGGAAGAGAGGCATGAGTCGTGAGTCGTGAGGTATGAGGTATGAGGTATGAAACCGAACACCGAACACTGAAAACTGAATACTGAATACTGAATACTGATAACTCAAAACTTCCCCACTTCTTTTCCCCTTGCCTCACACCGCAAGAATCAGCTAGCATCCTCATCGCAAGTTCATTCAATTCAGGAGCTCGTCAAGGATGACGACACAAGCCGCGGTTGCCGGAAGCGTGTGGCCACTCTCCCAGCAGCCTATTGCCTGGCTGACCGAGCGGCGCTGGAACGCCTGGATGTGGGCTTTTGTCGGGCTGGGCGTGGCGTTGCGGTTGCTGCGCTTTCTGCTGCGGTTTCCGTTGTGGGGCGACGAGTGCTTTGTCGCGCTCAACTTCATGGACCGCGGCTACGCGGGCCTGGCCGAGCCGCTGGAGTTCAACCAGATCTGCCCGTTGTGGTTCATGTGGATTGAGATGACGGCGGTCAAAGCGCTGGGGTTCAACGAGTGGTCGCTGCGGCTGTTTCCCACCATTTATAGTGTGGTCTGCGTGTTTCTGTTTCGGCATCTCGCCCGCGGGCTGCTCAATCCTTTGCCCGCGTTGTTGGCGGTGGCAATCTTTTGCGTTTCGTATTACCCCATACGGCACGGGGCCGAGCTCAAGCCGTACTCGGCCGACCTGATGGTGGCGCTGGCCATGCTAGCCTTGGCGGCTAACTGGCTGCAAACGGGCCGCGGCCGCTTTGGCTGGTGGCTGGTGGCCTTTGTGCCGGTTGGCTTGGGTTTGTCTTACACCGCGCCGTTTGTGGCGGGCGGGGTCAGCGCCGCGGTCTTGCTGGCGCTGGCCACCAAACGCTTGCCGCGCGGGTGGCTGGCCTGGGCGGCCTTCAATGGGTTGGTGCTGGCGACGTTTCTGGCTTTTTATGTGGCTGTGGCCCGCGAGCAAAGCCTGGCCGCCAAGGCGGGCGGCATCCATGATTACTGGGCCAAGAGCTTTCCCCCGTTGTCGACTCCCTGGCGCGTGCCGCTGTGGCTGCTCGACATGCATACCGGGCGGATGTTCGCCTATCCTGTCGGCGGCACGCGCGGCGCTAGCGCCTTCACCACCTTGCTCTGCCTGGCCGGGGCGGCCGTGCTGTGGAAGCGCCAAGAGAAGTGGATCAGTTGCTTGCTGCTGGGACCGGCCGCGCTGGGCCTGGCGGCCGCGTTTATCCATGCTTATCCCTATGGCGAAAGTGCCCGCATCACGCAATATCTGGCACCGGCCATCTGCCTGCTGGCCGGCCTGGGGCTGGCCACGTTGTTGACGCTGCCAAAGTCCAAACTGCCGGTGGGCCGCAAGTTGGCTGCCGCCGTGGCGGTGCTGCTGGCGATTGGGGCCGGTTCGGCGGTGCGCGACCTGACCAAGCCCTACAAGACCGAGTTCGACGCGCTCAACCAGTGCTTCGCGCGGTGGATCTGGCACGACCTGGCGTACGATGGCGAAGTTGCCTGCATCCAGGGAGACCTGGGCGTACCGCTCTTTCCTGGCGAAGCCTGGCGGGCTGGCGCGTTGGAGTACCGCTGCTACCAACGAATCTTCTCGCCCCTCCATCGCCACGGGCCGCATCTGCCCGATTGGACCAAGATCACCGCCAACCACCCCCTATGGTGCGTAACCTACGCTCACGAGGGGCACGAGCCCGACGCGGCGGCCTTGGCCGCATGGCTCGGCCAGATGAACGAGCAATACGATCTGGCGAGTACCATGCGGCTGCCGCTGGGCTCGGGCGGCGGCGACATCTTCGAGCAATGGTACGAAGTCTACCGCTTCGTCCCCAAGACTTCGTCCCGCGGCACGATCCAAGCTCAAACGCCAGCGGCCCAGCCGTTGCCCGTGCGGTAGCGAGGGCGGTCCCCGCCAAAATTCTTTAAGAATTTTGGCGAACCTATTTCGGGCGGGCCGCGTATTGACGGCGGCTACTCGCCGGATAAGATGAAAAACGGTCCGACCACCGACCTTAATCGTCCGCACCCGTGGACTAGATGCCGTGCGCAACGTCATTCGGTGGATCGTTCTCGCCCTCTTCGCGACTCCGTCCGTTCTCGGACAGGGGATGCATCTTTTTGTGGGGTGCGAGTCCGAGCATTGTTGCCAGGCGGTTCGGCAATCGCCATCTTGCTCCCATGCTGACCACGCCGGCCACGACCACGGTCATTGCGCGTCCAGTGCCACGCACTCGCCTTGTCGGGCCCGCGTAAAACACTCGTCGGGCGGTAAATCGCCGTCGATGTGGGCTCCAGCCCACGACCCGCATACTTGTGCTATTTGCGGCTTCTTGGCCCACTGGCCGACGCGCGACGTGCCCGCGACTGATCTGGGTCAACCACTCGATCGCCCTTTGGAGCGCCACCAAGAAGCCGCGGCGGTCCATCTCTTTCCCCTGGCACCGTATAGCGCCCGCGCGCCGCCTGGCCGCCTCTCTTAATGCATCTTGCCAGAAGTTGGCCGCGTAAGCCGCTTAACACGGTGGTAATTCCGTCGTGGGGCTGCCTGGCCAACTCGTCGAGAGCTTCTTGCGGTACTTCCGCGCAGACGTAAATGCCACCGACTGGCTTGCGCTAGCTTCGATGCCGCGCAATGGCTAACGGTGCGCTCATTGGTGAACCCCCCCGTTTGCGCGCAGCGCATGAAGCCAGGCCCTTGGTCGGACCGCTGGTTTCTTGGCTGCCGCGGCGGGGCTTCCACCTCGATTGAACAGCAACCGCCCACAAGGTTTGTGGGCGAGTTGGCCGACAATTTCTCCTAACAAATCTCAATAGCCTATTTGGAGTAGAACTCATGCGTAAGCGTAAAGGTTTCACCCTGGTTGAACTTCTGGTGGTCATGGTCATCATCGGACTATTAATCGGGCTGCTATTGCCAGCTATCCAATCGGCGCGGGAAGCCGCGCGGAATACGTCCTCGAAGAACAACCTTCGGCAAATCAGTTTGGCCATGGCCAACCATGAGGCCGCCCGCGGCTACTATGCCCCTAGCTGGCTGGGGGCAAGCCAAGCCAACGGCGACAACATCGATGGCTGGTCGGTCTTTGCACAGTTGCTCCCTTATCTGGAGCAATCGGTCATCAACTCGCAGATCAATTATGAAACCAGCCATGACCTGGCCGGAAACGTAACCGCCGCGGACGGAGAAGTGGTCAAAGTGACCGCCCTGCGCGTGCCAACGTACATGTCTCCGAGCGAGCCTCGCGATGAGGCCGATTCGCATGGAGGAGTGCCCGAGTATTACCCCGTCAACTACGCCGTGAACCTGGGAACCTGGTTTGTGTGGGATCCGGTGAGCGGCCGGGGCGGAAACGGCGCGGCATATCCCAATAGCCAGTTGCGGGCCAGCCAATTTACGGACGGACTGAGCAGCACGCTGGCCTTCGCCGAGGTCAAGGCCTGGCAAGCGCTGTATGAAAATGCCGCCGAAGCCAGCCCCGCGATTCCTCTCTCGGGTGCCGACGTTCAAGCCCTCGGCGGCGACTTCGACGAGGCACACGGCCACCTGGAATGGGCCAACGGATGCGCCCACCAAGCTGGCTTTACGACCGTGTTTCAGCCAAACGAAAAGGTCCTCGTTACGGAGAGCGGCGAGACCTACGATGCCGACTGGACGAACTGGGCGGAAGGTGAGGAATTAGCGGCGACGACCCCCAGCACCACCCCAACCTACGCTGCGATAACCGCCCGAAGTTACTTCTCCGGGATGGTCAACGTGGCCATGATGGACGGTTCGGTACGAGCCATCTCCGACGATATTAATCTGGGAGTTTGGCGGGCGATCTCTACCCGCGATGGAAAGGAGTTGCTCCCGGATAGCTTCAACAAGTAAAGAACGGGACGGGTGAAGCCTGTCTCGGGGCGTCGATGGCTTTCGCCGCGCGGTAGCGCGACGAACGGCACGATTCCTCGGGGCAGGCATCCCTTCCGGCAACGAATCATCCCGTCATTCTAGACGGACCTTCGGGCTTTGGCACTGGCAGGAGCAATTCCATGGATGCAGCTCAAACACGCGTGCTGTCCGCCAGGGATGCCGCAAGCATTATTTACAATACGCCCGATCCTTCCGAGGACCAGGTGAACAAGGTCCGCGTTAAGTTGGTCCGCGGAGTCTTGCGCGCTAGCGGCAACGGCCGTTGGACCACGACCCAACAGGCGGTCGCGGAATACCTGACGGGCCAGGCGGTTGGGCGTGCCGGCCCTTCGCGACGCGCGGCGGCCATCCGCCCTTCGGCCGATAACAACGCGCTCTCCGGCCAATACCGGCGATTTCTCACCGACTACTTCCTGGCCTTGGCCCTGCGAAGGCGGATCGCCTATCGCTCGCATTCGTTTCATCGAGCGGCCCTCATTGGGCAGATACTCGTTGTGCTGGCGGGAATGATCTTGGTTTTCCAGAGTTACAGGGCCATCGTGCGCGTCACGACCACTCCCGAGCAGCGCGCCGTGCTGGCCTGGTTGGACGAGAATGTAGGACGATACCAGGCTGTCGAGTGGCTTCCCGCCGCACCGGCCGCGCAAGGAGCCTTGGTGCGCGTACGTTACAAATACTTCCAGAATCGCAAAGGCATCCACACACGCCGGGAATTCATCGTTCGCGACGGCAAAGTGATCGTCAGTGATGCGGACGACCAATAGCCGACTGCGCGGGAGATCGGAACTGACCGCCAAAGGAAGGCTATTTCAAGATGGCGACGTCGTCGATTCCATTCCGCCAGTGGATCATGCCGGGGGCGCTGGTGAGCTAGTGAGAATAGTGGATTCCTTGATCCCGCGTCGGCAGAGGCGCTCCCTAGCGTTGCAGGCACCGCTCGCCAAGTACACCGTCTTCGCCTTTCCTAACCGCTATCGCGCCGCGGAGCCGCGCCAACGGCTGATCCAGGTGGTCGGATCCCAGCGGGCACGGCTTGGTTCGGCCACTGGCTTTTGATAGTCGCGCGGACGCGAACCCAGGGCTTGCGGACCCACGTCGGTCTCGGGATAGGGATCAAAACGCTGGGCCGCCGCCTGCTGCTCTTGCGAGCTGCGGGTGGTATAGAACTGGGGTGTTTCCGTCGTGGCGCAGCCCCCCGCGGTGACAAAACCGATCAGACTGGCGATCAAAGCAAATCGACGCATGGCCAACACCCTCGTCCGTGTGAAATCGGCTGGCGGCCAAGGGTACGGGTTGCCCCGCGCTGCTCGGCTGCCAACAACTCGCCACTAGCGCCCGCCGATCGGCATTGCCTGCAACACATCCATCGCCGATCAAGCAATTGGGCGGCGAATTGTAGGCAAGTCCCTCCGCGAATGAAAGGCCGAACCCTCCTGGTTCGGCACTGAATGCATCGTCGTGGCAGGCGAGCCAACTTGAGCCATGCGCTAGCAGCGATGCCAAAGTCAGTTCCGCTGGCAGGCGCAATCGGGCCATGCCCTAGGACCGAAATTTCCGTTCCACGAAATTGCCGTTGATTTCATGTTGAGGGTTGCTATGATCCCCGCCCGCTGTCGGTAGGGCACGGTTGCCAGCCGATGCTGATTGGGTCCGATTGCGCGATTGGCGCAAGCTTTTCGGAATTTTCAGTACAGGTTGGAAATGCTGATGGTCGAATAGTAGAGAACGAGCAGACCAGCGGGTCTGCTTGAGACGGTAGGAAATCACATCTCGGCACAGGTCCTCTGGGAACGAGCAATACGGGCCGCGCGCCTCGGCAACGAAGGACGCGCTGCTGTTTCTTGGTTCCGGATCGAGGGCGAACACAAGGACGTGTTACCCATGCGGAAAAACCTTACTCACACTACCTTGTTGATGGCCGCCTTGGCGGCTTTCACCGGCTGCCAGGCAACCGGCACCTCGCCCAAAATGTCTTTCTGGCCGTTCCACAAGAAAGAAAAGCCAGCCGATAGCGCGCTGGCGGCTGGCCCGCCGCCGGCCTGGCCGACCAAGCCATCGACGACGGCTGCACCCAGCAGCACGCCTACCGGGGCGGGCAGCGTGGCTGCCACGTCTGCCCCGCAGGCCAGTCCCGCGGTTGCCGCCACGGCCGCGCCATACAGTTATCCCACGACCCCCGCCAGTTATCCGCCTGCTGGCGGACCCGTGGTTGAATACGGGACACCAGTCGATGCCAGTCCGTATGCCGCGAACGCCAACTACACGGCCGTGCCGCGCGTGACTTCCAATCTGGCGGGCACACCTGGCGTTCAAACCGGTCGCTACGATGCCAATGCCTACGCCGGTGCCGCCACCAACTACCCCACGACACGGCCGGCGGGCTACGAAACGCCCGCCAGCGCGGCTCCGCCAGCGGCTCGCTACAACGCCGCCCCGGTGCAACCTCAATCTCCTCCCGCCGGACGATACGACTCGTACCCCGATGCCACCAGCACCGGCGACCGCTACGGTTCGCCCGCCGGTTCCAGCACCGCCGCGAACTACGATCCTTACAGCGCGCCGGGCAGCTACGAAACGCCCACCGCCGATGCGCCGTACGCCACGACACAAGACAACCGGTACCAGCCAGGCCAAAGTGATTATAAACCAGGGCAGACCGACTACGCTCCGCCGGGCGTAGCCCGTTATGATTCTCCGGCCGCTCCCTACGAATCGCCGGCGCAGCCGTACAAGGCCGACATGGCATCGGATCCGCACTATCGGCCGGGCAGCACCACCGACTATGTCGGTTCCAAGCCGGCGGTCAAACCGGCTCCGGCCACCGCCACCAAGCCCACGACCACCACCAGCCGCTACGGTACGACGGCCCCCGCCGGCATGCCACAGGCCAATCCTTACGCGGCCCCCGTCCCCGGCGGAGTACCGGCTGGATACCGTTAAATCGGCCTGCCAGGACAATTGTCCCATAACGATCAGGGCGTGCCTTCCACACGGGATGCACGCCCTGTTTTCGTAGGTAGTGCCTCACACCGTGGCGGCGGGAGCTTCCATCTTGTAGGCCACTTCCTCCCCCTTGGTGACGGCAAATCCCATGTCTTCCAACATGCGGTAGTCGGCCTCGGGCGGTTGGCCGCTCGTCGTTAGGTAGTCTCCCACGAAGACGCTGTTGGCGGCATACAGGCCCAGCGGTTGCAAGCTCCGCAGGTGCAGTTCTCGCCCACCGGCAATGCGGATCTCGCTAGCGGGGTTCGCCAGGCGAAACAGGGCCAATACCTTTAAGCAGTACCGCGGATTAAGGCGGCTGGAACCCGCCAACGGCGTGCCGTCGATGGGGTTCAAGAAATTGACCGGTATCGACTCCACGTTGAGATCGCGAAGTTCAAACGCCATCCGCACGACGTCATCGTCTGCCTCTCCCATGCCTACGATACCGCCGGAACATAGCTCCATGCCGGCCTGCCGCACTGCCCGCAACGTATCGACGCGGTCTTGGTAGGTGTGCGTGGTGCAAATCTCCGAGTAGTAGCGCTCGCTGGTGTTGAGGTTGTGGTTGACCTTATCGACGCCGCAATCCTTCAGCCGCTGGGCTTGCTCGGGCGTTAGCAGCCCCAGGCAGGCGCAAATATTCAAACCGTGCTGGGCCTTGATCTGGGGGACTATCGTGGTGATAGCGTCCATCTCGCGATCGTTAGGGCCGCGCGCCGAGATCACAATGCAGTACGTCTTGGAGCCGCGCTCCGCCGCCACCCGAGCGCCATCCAACAGCTTGCGGGCATTCAAGATGTTGTAACGTGGAATCTCCGCCTCGGAGACTTTCGACTGCGAGCAATACCCGCAATCCTCCGGGCAGAGCCCGCTCTTGGCGTTCATCAAGAAGTAAAGCTGCACGGTATTGCCAAAATAACGCCGCCGCACCTGGTAGGCCGCCGCCAGCAGGTCCAGCACGTCCTCGTCGGGGCTGGCCAGTATCGACTGCCCCTCCTCGAAAGTCAGCCGGTGCCCCGCCAGCACGCGACTAGCCAGGGCCTGCCACTTGGCAGCGGCGGAATGGGGCGATAAGTCATTGGTCATGGACGTACTCTGCATAATGGGCCGATCAATTCGCTCCCGCATTGTGGCCAACGTACCCAGCGATGGGCAAGGGGGTTCGTGAGCAACAAGATGCCGGACGTGGCGCTCGCCTACCGCGGGTGGAGCGTTTATGCTGTCTGGTGAATCCAGTGCGGGCCTTATGGTTTTGTTGAACTATCCCGGAGCTATCATCATGCGCAACTGGCAGCGGACCCTATCTGGCGGACTGGCGCGACGGGAGTTTCTCGGTGCCGGCCTGCTGGCCGCGGCGGCTGCCTGCCGCCCCCTGTGGGCCGACGAACGGCCCGCGGTTACCAATCCCAGGGCTACGTCGGGCGATGAGGCGGTGGAACCAGATTGGGACGAGCGGCTGACCGTGACGGTAGGGCCAAAGGCGGCCGACCTGGTGGGCCAAGATCAGCGCGTGATCCAAGCGGCGGTGGACTATGTGGCACGGCTGGGGGGCGGCACGGTCCAAATTCTGCCGGGCGAATATAAGATGTCCAACGCCGTGCATTTATCGTCGAAAGTGCGGATTGTCGGCAGCGGCGATGAGACCATCCTGCTGAAGAACCCTTCCATCAGCACCAGTTTGGCGGCGGATAGCGACTGGTACGACCAGGAAATCACGCTGGAAGACGCCCGAGGTTTTAACGTGGGGGATGGCGTCTGTCTGCGGACCAAGAACCCGCACACTGGCGGCATGGATGTCCTCAAGCGGACGCTGGTGGCCCGCGCCGGTAACCGCTTCAAGCTCGATCGGGCCTTACGGCACAACTTTTGGCTGGGGCAAGAGAGTACCTGCTCGACGCTCTTTCCGCTTTTGACGGGCGAGGAGATTGCCGAGGTGGCGATTGAAAACATCGTGCTGGATGGCAACCGCCAGAACAACGCCAATCTCGACGGCAATTATGCGGGTTGCATTTTCTTGCAGGATTGCAGCCGCTTGAGGATCAGCGGCGTCACGGCGCGCCACTACAATGGCGACGGCATCAGTTGGCAGATCTGCCACGACGTAACGGTGGAGAACTGCCACAGCCACGGCCATGCCGGCTTGGGCTTGCATCCTGGCTCGGGTTCGCAAAGGCCGGTGATGCGAGGCAACAAGTTGGAAGGGAACGATATCGGCATCTTCTTTTGCTGGGGAGTCAAGTTCGGCCTGGCCGAGAAAAACACCTGCCGCGGCAATCGCGTGGGGATCTCCATCGGCCATCGCGACACTGACAATCTCATCTGCGACAACGACGTGCTGGCCAGCCGCGAGGTGGGCGTGCTGTTTCGGCCGGAACGGGGCCAGCGGTTTGCGCCCCACCGCAACCGTCTGTTGCGCAACCGCATTGTCGATAGCGGTCCCGAAAACGGCGTGGCCGTCGATGTGCAAGGCCAAGTGGAGTCGATCCAGATCGCGGAGAATGACATCCGCGAAACCCGCCAACCGATGGAGCGAACCGGCATCAAGATCGGCCCGCAAACCAACGACATTCAACTGGCCGGCAACCGCATCGAAGGCTTTGCCCTGGCGGTGTCCGACTTGCGCAAGCAGTAGCGTTTACTTGCCAATGGCCTGCAAGTGGTGCGTCGAGCGAATCAGGATCTGTCCGCCGCTGATGGCGGGCGAGGCGTAGCAGTTCTCGCCCAGGGGGTTTTCGGCGAGGACTTCCAACTGCCGGCCAGGCTTGACGACTTTGGTGATCCCCAGATCGTCGAGGAAATAGACCAACCCGCCGGCGGTGACGAGCGACGCGCTGTAATGGCTGCCCAGCCGCTCGGTCCACATTCGTTCGCCCGTTTCCGCCAGAAAACAATTGGCCACGCCGCCATCGGACACGACCAGAAAGTACTCGCCCACGGCCACCGGCGATGGCACGTAAGAGGCCCCCTTTTGCGTCCGCCAGGCAATGTGGGTGTCGGTGACATTCCCCTCGCCGTCGGGCCGAATGGCCAGAATATGATGATCGGGAAAACCTGCCGTCATGAACAGCAGCTTGCCGTTGTAGACCATCGAGGCCACGAACTGCTCGGTCGGGCCGTCGATCCGCCAGTGCATCGAGCCATCGTGCGGATCGTAGCTGGTGATGCACTTGCTGCCCGACACCAGCATTTGCGTGCGGCCGTCGATCTGACGGATGAGCGGCGTGACGTAGCTGCGAGTCTTGTGCTCGCGGTCGACCTTCCACAGCGTCTCCCCCGTCTCGCGGCTGAGAGCCACGATATAACTGTCTCCATCGTGGTCGCCGTTGACGATCAGCTTGTCTTCAAACAACACGGGGCAACTGCTGTAACCGTGAATGCTGCTGAACTTGCCCGGCCGGACCAGCCATCTTTGTTCGCCGGAAAAATCGTAAGCCGCCACGGCCATTTCGCCCTGATCCAGGAATGTAACGTAGACGAGTTTGCCATCGGTGGCGGGCGTGCCCGACGCGAAGCTATTCAGGCGGTGCTTTTTCTCCAGCGGCGCATGGACCACGGTTTGTTGCCACAACGGCTGGCCGCTGGCCCGATCGAGGCACAGCAAGGCCCGGTCCTCGGAGTCCTCCAAGCAGGTCGCCAGGAAAATGCGGTCTTGCCAAACAATCGGCGACCCGTGGCCGCTGCCGGGAATTTCCACCTTCCAGGCGATGTTGTTGCCGGTGGTGCCGTCCCAGGTGGTGGGGATGTGTTCCTCTTGGCTGCCGCCATCGCCACGCGGGCCGCGCCAGCCAGGCCAATCCTCGGCCGAGACGCTGGCGGCCAGAAAAGAGAGTGCCGCCCCGGTCAACAACAATCGCCAGATAGGGGTCATGGGTTGCTCTTTATGAAACGCATCGCTGAAACATCAACGGCGGTTCATGATAGCCGGAGCGAGCGGCCAGCGGCAAGTCACCAACGATCCACAGGGCTATCCGTCTGTTTGCTTGGCGCGCAAAAAAAGACACGGCCCGCCCAAGACTTGCGTCTTGGACGGGCCGTGTTGAGTTACCTTGCAATCAAGCTAGACGCTGCGTCCCTTAGTTGCGGACGACGCGGCTGGCCTGGATCACGCGGCGGGCAGGCTTGACCGAAGCCGAAGGATCGGCCATCGGAGCTGGTGGCACTGGGGCAGCGTCACCGGCAGGAGCCGGAGCAGCAACCGGAGCGTGACCACCGCAGCTGCTGCAGCCCGTGGTGCAGCCCGAGTAGTTGCCGCAGCAACCGTTGTTGCAACCGCAAGAAGGTTCGCAGCAGCAGCTATTGCAGCAGCTGTTGCAGCAGCTCTTGCAGCACTTCTTGCACTTGAACAGGTCCATCAGGCAGAAGCTCTTGCAGCAGCGCTTCTGGCAGCAGCTATTGCAGCAGCTCGACCCGCAGCAGCAAGAAGGCTCGCAGCAGCTCGACGCACAGCAGCAGCTAGGTTCGCAGCAGCCACTGTGGCAACCGCAAGAAGGCTCGCAGCAGTTCGACGCACAGCAGCAGCTAGGTTCGCAGCAGCCGTTGCCGCAGCAACCGCTGTGGCAACCGCAAGACGGCTCGCAGCAGCCGCTATGGCAACCGCAAGAAGGCTCGCAGCAGCTATTGCAGCAGGTGTTGCAGCAGCACGACTTGTGGCAGCAGAACAGGCTCTTCAAACCACCGAACAGGCTGCAGCATTTCTTCTTGCAGCAGCAAGACGACTGGCAGCAGCTATTGCAGCCGCAAGAAGGCTCGCAGCAGCTCGAAGCACAGCAGCAGCTAGGCTCGCAGCAGTTCGACGCACAGCAGCAAGAAGGCTCGCAGCAGCCGCTGTGGCAGCCGCAAGACGGCTCGCAGCAGTTGTTGTGGCAGCAGCCGCTGTTGCAGCCGCAAGACGGCTCGCAGCAGCTAGGAGCACAAGCACAAGTCGCTTCGCAGCAGCCGCTATGGCAACCGCAGGTCGGCTCGCAGCAGCTGGTGGAGCAGCACGTAGGCTGGCAGCAGCTATTGCAACACCCACCACCCATCATCCGGTCGAGCAAGCTCGCGGCAAAGCCCTGGCTACAGAGGCCGGCGCTGACCACGAGGGCCCCGAAAAACAGCTTCCATTTCATGAGCAACGTCTCCTTTGCACTGAACTACGCTTGCGAGCGAACCTTCAACCGTCAGCAATCGTGGGCGGGAGCGTCAACCTGAGACGCCGTTTCTGGGAATCCCCGTCATCCGTGGCATTGAACCCATTGGGGGTTCGCGGCCGGTGTGTCGTTGAAACGATTGCTTTCAGCCAAGGTGCCGTGGGTCGCAACCCGCAGCTCAATCGGTTGTACTCGCCAGGGCCGTCGAGCCATTCCATGGCCCGATTTATCCGACGCGGTCCTCTGACGCTCCCTTCTTTCGGTACCGTTGCCGGCACGCGATCCTCCTCAAGGGACAACTAGCTCATCGGCTAGTCCGATCAACCGCCTTGAGAGCGCCGAAGTAATTTTCCTAAAACGAGTTACGCCGCACGTTGCGTAAACATTACCGCCTCTAGAAGCTGGGGAAACTTTGCCGGATGCGCGGGTCGGATTTTAACGACTTGCAGATGCGCCGTCCGAACCCAACCAACCCTGTGGGGACTTTGCTAGTCCGATTTTTTTGTTCCGACACACAGAGGACAAGCGGCTCGCATCGCGGAAATGCCTGCCCGGCTTGAGCGCAAAAAATCGGCAATCGGCGCAACGTGCGAACGTAAAGGTCAACCCATTTACCGCAGCCCGCAAGGTTGCGCATTACGCGGAGGCACTAGGGTCAAAGTCTTGCCCGAGTTAGCGAAATGCCCAGCGAACGGGCGCTAGCGCGGGCCGTGCTAGCATAGATCGCCACGGCCGCCTGATACGCGGGCCGATAGCAGTGCGGCAAATCGACCTGGAACAAGAAGGCCGCAGGGATATCGGTTGGCAGCGCGATACTACTGTCGCCCCTGCCGGTCTTACGACGTTCCCACTTGCGCTGACGGCCCGACCGGGGCTATCCCTTGGAAAATCGTCGCAAACCTCAATATTGACAATGTACCGCATTCCGCAGCGAATGCGCTATCTGCCACGTCCCCGGCCCCGGCCGCCGCGCGGACGCCTATCACCGCTGTTGGGGTTGCGTGCCCGCGACTCCATGTTGGCCGCCACGATCATTCCCACGGCCTCTTGCCAGGTCGTGATCGACTTGTGAAGGCTCTTGTCATCGTGGTCTTGTTCGTCGTCCTGGACGCGGCTATCGGCGGCCAAGCCTTCCTCGTCGGAATCGTCATCGTCGTCGCTACTTGTTGGCCGGGCACGTTCCGCATTGTCCGCCGAAAGATCGTGCCGCGTGCCGTCACTGGCTGTCCGGCCACCGGTGGACGATTCCGTCCCTTCCTTGCGGCCCCCGCGACGACGCCGGCGGCGGCGACGGGGTTTGCGGGCTTCGCCGCTGTCTGGTCCGTCGGTCGAGGTACGTTCGGCTCCCTCAACATCCACCCCCGCGGCCGCGCGGTCGGAATCAAACTCCACCCCCTCATCATCCTCCGCGATTTGTGCCCCCGCGGTCGAGGCAGCGACCGATTCGCTGGCCAGATCGGTCTTGGACTCCTCGCGAGTGCGTCGTCCACGTCGCCGGCGACGACGCCGGCCGCGGCGTTCACCCCCTTCTTTGCCCCCTTCCGCGGTACCGCTGTCACGTTCGCCGTCCGTCTCGCGAGCGGAAAGCGTGCCTTCCGATCCTTCCGCTGCCTCGTCTTCGGGCAGCAAATCGTAGTTGCGGTCCAGCCCCGCCGGCGCGATTTCCAAATCGTCCTCGAAGTCGAACCCGTCGCCGATTGGTTCGGCGGCAACTGGGCGGTCGTCGCGCCGGTCCTGACGCTGCGGCGGAGGCTGGCGGCCGCGGCCACCGTCTCCCCGTCCACGTCCACCTTCACCACGGCCTCGGCCTCCATCGCCGCTGCCCGAACGACCACTGCCGGACCTTCCATGGGCAGGCGGGCGCGAGCCGCCTCGTGGCTCGTCCCGATCGCGACGAGGAGGGCGTTCCCGCGGCGGTACGTCGGAAGGAGCAGAAACCGGGTCCGCGGGTGGAGCGCTAGCGGCGGGCGGCGAAGCCGCGGATGCCGGCAATGGGGGTGGAATGGAAGCGGCCGGCAATGGGGGGGGCGTCGCGGGAACTTCAATCCCCAGTTCCGACGCCAAGTCGTTCCAGCCGGGAGTGCTGGCCGGCTTGGCGACGGGCTTGTCCTTGCGAGGAGCGGGTTTCACGGCTGCGGCGGGCTGGGGAGGCGGAACAGCGGGCTTGATCTCGGCCCCCAGTAATTCGGCCAAGGCATCCCAGTTTTTGGCGGGTTGATTGTCGCTCATCGAATCTTCGTGCAAGGAGAAATGAATCGCGGGAAGCCGCCACGTCGGGCGAACAGTTCGCCTGGCGGATCGACCGCAAACAGGTTGCCTGGCGTTGCCAACCGCCGGCCAGCGATTGAATGGCCACTAGCCCATGCAGTATAGCGCTTCGCCAAATGATTGGGAAGTCGAGTCAATTTCCGGAGTTACGTCGGCCGCGCTGCCCTCCGCCGCACCCGACAAAGTACTCAAAAATGGGGAATCCCTTAGAATGGAATGGAGTTGGCCGTGCCAGAGTTCAGCTTTTAGTGCATTGCTGACGGCCCTCATCTTTTCGCCTTCATCCTTTCGCCTTGCCCCATGCTCGACTCCTCACGTTTGCCGCAGGCCGTTGAAGAGATTGAAGTTCGCGGCCATATCATTGACAGCCTGATCTTGCCCAAGATCTTGGATCTGATCACCAGCCACGGCGGATCATTCAACATCAAACGGATTGCCATCGGCCAGGGCCGGCACGATGCCAGCCACGCCTTGATTGAAGTGCAAGCCGCCGACCCGGCCACGCTGAGTGAGATTCTGGCGCAGATTGCCGACCACGGCGCGACACCCACCGCCCAGAGCGATGCCCGCCTGGTTGAGGCCGATATCGCCGGTGCGTTTCCGGAAGGCTTTTACAGCACCACCAATCAGCGCACCGAGGTTCGACTGGCGGGCCAATGGGTGGAAGTCGCCGGACAGGAAATGGACTGCGGAATCGTCATCGACGGCACCAACAACACGGCCCGCTGCCTGGCCATGACCGACGTGCGGCTGGGCGACACATTGGTAGTAGGGCACGCGGGCGTGCGCGTCTTTCCCCAAGAACGTGATTCCGATCGGCACGGGTTTGAGTTCATGGCCAGCGCGGTCTCCACCGAAAAGCCCAAAGGCGTGGCCATTCGCGAGGTGGCCCGCGAACTTTACCGGGCCAAACACGCCGCCGGAAAGACCCTGCTGGTGGGCGGGCCGGCGATTGTGCATACCGGCAGTGTTGAGCACTTGTCGCGGTTGATCCGCCTGGGATACATCAATGTGCTGTTTGCCGGCAACGCGCTGGCCACCCACGATATCGAGCAGTCGCTGTTTGGCACCAGCCTGGGCGTGCGGATGGACCACGGCCTGCCCGTCGAGGCCGGGCACGAGCATCACCTGCGGGCGATCAACCGCATCCGCCGACTGGGAGGCATTCGCCAGGCGATCGACGCCGGCCAACTCACCGCCGGCATCATGTACGAATGCGTCAAGAACGATGTCGATTTTCTGCTGGCGGGCAGCATCCGCGACGATGGCCCGTTGCCAGAAGTCATTACCGACACGCTCGACGCCCAGCGGCAAATGCGCGCCAAGATCCACGATGTCACCTTCTGCCTGATGATCGCCACGACTTTGCACTCCATCGCCGTGGGCAACCTGTTGCCAGCCTGGGTGCACGTCGTCTGCGTCGATATCAACCCCTCGACCGTCATCAAGCTCAACGACCGCGGCTCCTTCCAAACGGTAGGGCTGGTAACGGATGTCGAGCCATTCTTGCGAGCGTTAGTGCAAGAGATTGAGGTGTTGGAGAAGGGGAAATAGTGTTCGGTGTTCGGTGCTCATACCTCAATACCTCATCCTTCTGCCTTTCCTCATGCTTCCTCACATTCTCATGTGTCCGCCGGATTTCTATGGGATTGAATACGAGATCAATCCTTGGATGAGCCGTGAGCGGCAGGCTGACCGTGAGGTGGCCCAAACACAATGGGTGGCGTTGCGAGGGGCACTAGAGGAGGCTGGGGCCAAAGTCTCCGCCATGACAGCGGTGGCGGGCCTGCCCGACCTGGTCTTTACGGCCAATGCGGCATTGATTTATCGCCAGACAGCCGTTTTGGCCCGCTTTCGTCCCCGTCAGCGGCAAGGAGAAACCGCCTACGACGCCGCCTGGCTGGCCGAGTACGGGTTTGAGATTCGCGAAGTGCCCGAGGATGTCTTCTTTGAAGGGGCGGGCGATGCACTGTTTTGCGGTGATACCCTGTTTGCCGGCTATCGCATACGCAGCGACGCCCGCGGCCATCAACAGATTGGCGAGTTATTAGGGTGCCGGGTGCTGCCACTGGAACTCGTCAACAGCTACTACTACCACCTCGACACCTGCTTTTGCCCCCTCTCGCCGCAAGAGGCGATTTGGTTTCCCCCCGCCTTTGACGATTACGCCCAGCGGGCCGTGCAGGCGCATGTCCCCAGGCTGATTGAAGTGGAAGAGTCCGAAGCCCGGCGGTTTGCCTGCAACGCGGTGGTGGTCGGCAAGACCGTTGTGACCAATTCCGGCTGTCCGGCACTGCACGATTCGCTGCGCAAAATCGGCTATCTGCCGCGCGAGACGCCGCTGGATGAGTTTGTCAAAGCGGGGGGCAGCGCCAAGTGCCTGACGCTGCGGCTAGACGGCGAGGAAGCGGCGGGCTGGAAGCAGCCGCGCTGCTAGCACCACGTCAAAATTCTTTCTCAGAGCGGCCTTGACCCTACAGGCCCGTTTCCGTATTCTCCCCGCCTCATCGAAGCCACACTGGCCATCGGGCAATGCAATTGCACGGTGGCTGGCCAAATAAGCGCAGCGTTGGTTTTTGTGGATACCCGCGTGGGTGGGTCTGCATCGGGGAACGCTCCCGAGCGTTTCTGCGGACCAAAGAGCGAACCGTCGGCAAGGAGGCTGACGGCCACCTCTTCCACAGAACTGTGGTGATGTGTTTACCGAGGGATTTGTCCGGCTAACTAAAACACTAGCGTGGAACAAGATGTTCCAGTTCGCTTAAGCCAAGGATGGCGTTTTAAATCAGCCGAGAGAGTCCAATCGCTCCCGGAAACAGTTGGTGTCCTTGCCCCCCTGGGACCCAACCTTTCCGGGGGCATTTTTTTTGCGCCCGCCTACCTCTTAGGCGGGTTGGCTTCGCGGACGATGGCGCCGTGTTCCTCGCTCAGTACCAGCAGTGAGAACCGGTTGACGATCTCCAGTTCGTTGGTGTTCAGCGAGGTGTAGTCAAACCGGCCGCGGAGATCGGTGTAACCATCCTTGTAGAACCGCACCGAGCCGTCGTTCATGCGGGCATAGACCTTAACGTAGACCTTGGACAGAGGAGCGCTCTCCTTGCCTTGCGTCACGCGGACCTGACCGTAGTTCTCGATGACTTGGGTGTTGAGCCCGTTGGCATAGTAGGCTTGGGTCTTGGTTTCGCCCGCTCCGGTAATTTCCACCAGCACATTGCTGCGATGAAATTGTTCCGGCAGGGCAAATTCCAACTCGGCCTGTTTGGCCGGCAGTTCCACCACGTCGCTGGCGTTGGGCTGAATGTACGAAAACTGCTGGGCCGTCTGCTGCACGAACGGGTTGCGGCTAAACAGCAATTCGATATCCATCAGGTAATAGTTGACCTTGACCTTTGTCAGGTTCTGGTAGTTGACCTTGATCTTGCGGGACTCCACCGTGAAATCAAACGTGGCCGCCTTGGCGGCCTGGCCCGTTTGCACCTGGTTGCGGTCCTCGGCATCGGCGACCAGCACGTCGGGCCGGGTGATTTCGTCAACCTGGTTCAGCACGGCCTGGAAGGTGTTCTTCCACCTATCGACTGGATGGTTGGCGTAGCGGGCGGCAATCTCGCGGGCGGCGTCTGGCTGTGAACGGTAAAAGTTCAGGTAGGCCGCGCAATAGTCGTACTGCATCCTCGTCTCAAGCTTGTCGGGATTCACGCGGGCGAAGAATTCCAAGCCCTCCTCGACCCGGTCTTGCAACAGCATGTAGTACGTCACCGCCATCAAGTCCTGGTCGTCAAACTCGTAGTGGTAGCCGAGGATTTTCAACAGACGATGGTATTGGTCGAAAAAGCGGTCGTTGAGTATCTGCCGCGAGCGGCCCAATTGCCCCACGCGGGCATTGACCAACGGCTTGTAGTCCAAGTGCTCGTAGGTCTTGCGGACCACGGGATCAATCACCAACAGCGGGCTGCGCAGATCCTCCCCGCACTGCTGCACGAAACCATCGGCATACTGCAAGAACTGCCGAATCGCGGCCGGCTCGTTATGCGACACGCCGTAAGAGTAGAGCGTGTGGTTGTAAACGTGCCGGGCGGCCAGCAAGCCAATCGTTTTCTCAAAGAACGCCTTGTCCTGCATGCGGAAGGCAATGCGGTCCAGGTTCAGCCGCTGCAGGTTGTGCTTCTCCAAGAAGGCGGTCACGTCTTCCGGCGAACCATGCTGCGAAATGTAATCCCACGAATCCTTGTCGATGATGGTCGGTTCGACCACCACGTTGAAGGTAAACGGGCTGGCAAAGGCCAACACCTCGCCCTGCGACGCCGCTTGCACCGGATAATGCGCGAAGCTGCCGGCAGCGGGGAAGTAGAAAAAGTACTCCAACGTGTGGGTCTGATAGGGCTGCAAATCGAGGTGTACGCTCTTGGTGGCCTGGCCGTTTAGCAGCGGCAGCGAGCCGACCGGAATCTGCAACAGCACGTCGATCTTGCGTGGGGTGGAAGTGGGATTGGTGACGACAATGTGCGCACCGTAAACCACATCGGTTAAAAACTCCCGCGTCACGAACTTGTCGACCGTTTCGTTGTTGACCTGTTGGTGTCGGTCGCCGTGGCGGAAGAAGTTTTGCCCGATTAACAGCGGAGCTTGTTCGCCCGGCTGCGCCGGTTGAATCTCTTCGTAGTAGACAATCGTTGGGCTGCCCGCCGTAAAGGCCATTTGCGGGCCGTCGAAGGCCGTCTTGTGTTCCTCGGCCGTAAAGGGCAAATCGAGGACTGCCAGCGCCAGCAACATTTCGTGAACGTTGCGGCCTGCCTCGGCCATGTTCCGCGAGTAGAACGGCTGGGAGGGATCTCTGGCGGCAAAGTCATTCCAGAAGGCGCTGACCGGAATCAGACTTTCGTTCATCTGCTCGTTGAGCAGGTGGTAGTAATTGTTCTCGGCCCACTCCATCGTCTTGTCGAGCTTGCGGTAATACTGCTGGACCTCCGGCAGTTTGCCGCTGGCGTCCTCGAAATAGAAGTCGGCGTTCTCTTCAAGGCGGTCCATCTCCTCGGCTTCGTCACTGGCGGCATCCTTGGCTTTCTCGGCCCGATCGCGCTTCGAGGCGGATTGTTCGCGCGTGGCCTTTTTCTGCAAACCACGGCGATTTTCACCCAAAGCCTCGCTCGGTTTACCCGGCCTGGCGGCGGCACTGGGGGCTGGCGGCGGGGCGCCGGGCGCAGCGGCCCTGCCGGCCAGCCGGCCATCGGCGGCACCTTTGGCGTCATTGCGATACATCAACATGTCTTGGCCGTTGGCATCAGCGCGAAGTTGCTTGAGCTGCTCTTGAATTCCCAGCGCGTCGCCCAGGTCGAGCGAACTGCTTTGGAGAGCCGTGCCAAACAAGTGGTTGAAACGGTCAATCTGCGGCGGCAGCAGTTCGTATTGCTCGCGAATAAACCGCGACGTGGAAGAACCATCCTCCGCCAGGCGCTGTCCCAGCAAGGCGCGCTCAAACGTGTTCAACTGCTGAAAATTCCAAGGCCGCGAATATTCCTGAAGATCGTTCTCCAGCAGCCAGTGGTCGAGGAACGTCTTGGCCCGCTTGTTGGCCAGGTAAGGCTTGACGACCTCGGCAAAGAAGGCCGGATCTTTCTTGTAAAGAAAGAAACTCAATTCGTGGCAGGCGTACTTGGAGTATTGCTCCCGCTTCTCCTCTGGCTTGAGATTGGGCCAGTTGAGCAAAAAGCCAAACTCGACAAAGGTCGGGTCGGCGTTGAGCGTGGCGAGCAGGGCATAAACCCGCCCCAAATGGTCGTAGGCTTCAAATCGCGAGCTAGCGATGTCCCGCAGCAGAAGTTCCCCGCCCGTCGCCAGGTACTTGATCTGCTTTTGTTGCGTGTAATGCTGGTCGGGATCGAGCCCCTTGTGCAGCCGCAAGTCCAGGTGCGCAGTCTCGGCCCGTGGCAGGGCCACCACACGGCTGGCCGTGCTTTGCGGATCGACCGCCACGAACAACACTTCTTGATGGGCACCCAGCGCATCGCGCTGCAATTCCACAAAGCCATCTTCGTCGGGGATCAGGTTGGCCAAGACCAGCGAACTTTCGGCCAGAAAATCGAGATTGGCGAAGTCAGCCAGTGCGGCCACCCCTTCACCACCCGACTTGCGGTCGCTGTCCGCCAATGCGGCGGCCTCTCCCTTGGGAGCAAACATATCGCCCGCTTGGGCGTCTTGCTGGGCAGTCTCCGTACCACGCACCGCCCACGGATTCAGCAACAAGCTGGGACGGTCGAGCATGTTGCCTGGAAACTTGCGAGCGAACTTACGGTCAATGATGTAGCGGTATTCATCGCCGATATTTCGGCCGGCGATATAGACCGACTCGCTTCGGGTCTGTGAGCGCGACCAAGGCTCTGGCGCGGCAATGCTGGCGAGGCTGAAATAGGCCGAATAGGCCGGCTGAAATCGCGTGCCAAAGACATGCACCCGCGTAAACTTGCCGGCGTTTCGCACATGCGCGCGGATCGTCTTCTCTTCGATATTGACCCGTTCTAGCTGCAAGGGCCGCTGCTGGTTCAATTCCAACTGGCGGAAATCGCCCAACAGCACGCCCTTTTGGCGGACGCCTTGGCTCAACCGCAAATGAATCTGAACGTTGCGGTCCTTGAGCAGCAGCGAGTAATCGCCCGGCGGCAGTTTCTCAATGCGCAACATGCCGTTTTCGACCGTCACATTACCTACATAGTCCGCCACGAACGTATTGCCGCGAACTTCCAATAGCGAGACCTCGGCCGTAACGGGCTCGTCCGCCAGGCTCATGAACGGCACGAAAACGGGCTGCCCCGCTTCCGCGTGCAGGGAGCGCGGCGCGCTGTGCTCGTCGTGTCGCAGCGGCCAAGTATGCGCCGTCCCTTGGGGACCGGTGGCCGTTACCAGCAACACGCCCGGCAGCGGCCCCAACGTCACGCGGCCAACGGCATCGGTCTGCAACGTGGCATGGACCAGTTCCGTGTAATCGCGCAGCTTGAATGCCAATTGCACCGGGCGGTCGGGCTGGGCCTCGCCCGTCTTGCCGTACACATCGATCACGTAGTCGTTGCCCACGCGCGAGAAATGCAAGTCCTCGAACTTGTCGGTACGATCAATCTCGTTCAGGCCGAACGACTGTTGCGCGGCGACATCAACCTTTTGATTCTGACTGTGGTTTTGCACCTTGGCCCGCAACGTGAAGCTGATCGTGGCTAATCGCTGTGGCACCTGAAAAGGATGGACCGCGTCGCGATCCTCAAACAGCGGAAAATCGGCGACTTCCTTGGTGGTCTGCACGCCATCCAGGTCGGTGGAGGTGATCGTCAGGCGGATGTCTTGCAGCGCCTTGATGGAGATCGGCAGGCCATTCAGGGCCAGTTCGCTACGGATCAGCAAGTGGGCCGTTCGGCGTTGGATCAACTCTTCGCGATCGACGTACATGGCGGCCCTGAGCTGGTAACTCTCGGCCTCCTGGTTGAACGAGGTCAACGTGGCGTAGCCGCCGTGCGAGAGCACAATAGGCTGCCGGCCCGGCTGGTTGCTAAAGGGAACGGTGATTTCGCCACTCTTGTCGGGCGTGTACAGCGTGCCGGCCAGCCACAGCGTGGCCTGGGGAAGCGGCTGGTTGCCTTCGTCCAAGATATTGAAAATCTGCCCGGCCGAACTGGTACGGACCAGGTACTTGAATTGGCCCTTGCGGACCAAGGCCCGGCTGCTCATGCCGTTGCCGATGAAATCGACCACATACACCCCGCGATCCTTGATCCGCGGAAAATTAAAGTGCCGGCGGACGCGGCGCAGCGGCGGTTCGTCGTATTTAAAGGTCTGCTCGTGGTTGGCCACCAGGCCATCCAGGTTGATATCGGTGCTGATCTCGCGCAGGTTTTGGCGGTAGAAGTTTTGCGTGTTGATCTCAAATACCTTGACGATCAACGTCGGCACGTTCTTAACGTCCAGGTCCAGCCCCACGGCGTCGTCCACGCCGTATTCAATCTTGTTGGTGGGGGCAAAGTCCAGGTCGATCCGTTCCTTGAGCGCCTGGTACGTGGCCGGCGGCAGCAACGAGTACCATTTTTCCGGATCGCCCAGGCCCCCCACGATCTTGGCCTCGGCAAACAGATGCTTCAGATAGCTGTCGTTGACGTAAGCCTGGTAAGCCTGGTAATTCTCGGCCTTTACGAAGAAGTGCAGCAAGAAGCTACGGACTAGCGGCTCATCGTCGTTGACCGGCGGCAACAGCGTAACCGGCGAGTAATCGACGGCCAATTGCGCCCGCACGTTCACCCGGTCGGGGTGCTGCAGGTATTTTTCCAGCATGTATGGCGCAATCCGCGGCAATTGCAGATACTCCAAGAACCGCTCGGCGTTGAACTCGCCCCGCGAGCGGTCGTACGCCAACCGGTGGTACAGCACATGCGCCTTGAGCGAGTTGTGGACAGGGGCCAATGTCGAGACAAACGACCACAGCCGATCGAGATAAGCCGCCAGCGCTTGGGGATCTTGCCGCCAATTCTGGTCGGGCGTGGGGTGTAGCTTGGCAATGTAAGCGTTGACAAAGTTGCCCTGGTTCCGCAAGTCTGGCTTGAGCTTGAGGCATTCATCCAGTTGGGCCAGCAACAGTTGGCGGTGGATTTCCCATTGGCCAAAACCGCCGCTATTGGCGTGGTTGAGGTCATCCACGACCAACTGCGCCATGTTCTTATGGTCGGGCCGCGTCAGCCGGCTTAGCAAGTGCCGCCGCTGGTCGGGGTTGAGCTGCATTTGCGCCAAGCGGTCGAGCGCGGCGTTCTCAAAGCCCTGAACCGTGTTGGGATAGCGGCCGAAGGCGTTTTCCGTCAGGCGGGCCATGTCCAGCAAGGCCGGATCAAGCGTGGTCGGAAGATTGGGCTTTTGATTGAGCAGCTCGCGTTGATGGTTGAACTGCAAGTTCAGCCGCTGCCGAATCAACGTCAACGCCCGTTGCGGGTCGTTGGGGTACATCAACAGAGCCTGTCGGTTCTGAATCTCAATCGCCCGGGGAGTGTACTGGTAGCGGTCGACCCAGGCTTTGTGCATGGCATCGACTTTTTCCCACTGTTGTAAGTTGAGGTAATGCAGGCAGTGGAAGTAGTAAAAGTCCTCGGTGCCGGGGATAAGCTGTTTGAGCGCGGCCTCCCGGTCCGCGGCCAGCGCGAACTGTTCGATAAACCCAATCTCACCGGCCCGCGCCGAAGGAACACGAATGCTGGTCCAAGCCATCGCCATTGAGGCCACCAGAAGAATGCAGCGTTTCATGAGAACCAATTCCGATCGGGAAGTTTATGCGCGAGAGCGCTTGGGGATAGGGCGAATTTCACGGCGACCTCTGTTCTCGGACGCACCTTTGTCGAGCGCCGCGGGGCAAAAGTTCCCTCGGATAGAGCAGAAGCGGCAAAAATGAGGAGTTCGTTCGCGAGTCAGACAACTATACCTTATCCGCAAGTGTAATCGCGGCAACCTATTAGGCAAATTCGCCGAGACCTTGTCCGCAGGCGGCTACCTCTTATAATACCCGCCAAATAGCATTTTTGTGCCATTTGAACTCGTGGGCGACAAAGCAAGACGTCGTTCGTTTCATCCTTCATCCTTTCCCCATGTTCTCACCCCATCCTGGCCTGATGTCGCAAACGCGATTGCCCAGCCTGTCGCGGCCCGGTGCCGGCATGGCCGCCGCGGAATGGGGAGCATTGTTGTTGATTGGCGCGGTGGCGGCATTCGCGACGAACTTTTGGAGTTTGAACCTGCGGCTGCCCGGCCACGCCATTATCCGGTCGGTTTTTCCCATGGCGTTTGGCCTGGCACTGGTTCCTCGCCGCGTGTCGGGCTGCGTAATGGGCCTGGGGGCATTGGCCACGGCCTTGGGCTTTGAAGCGGCCGGCATCGACGGACCTGGCCTGGGGGCTACCACCAGCTTGTGCCTGACCGGGCCGATGCTGGACGCCGCTTTGGCGTTGACGCGCGAAAGCGGCCGGGTCTACCTGGGCCTTGCCTGCGGCGGCCTGGCCTCGAATTTAATCGCCTTGGCGATCCGCGCCGTCCCTAAGTATTTTGCCCTGGAAGGGAGCGGCGGCCCTTGGGCCAACTGGTGGCCTCGTGCCGTACTAAGCTATCCGCTGTGCGGGCTGGCAGCCGGTTTGTTATCGGCCTTGGTCTGGTTTCAATTCCGCCGGCGAGATCCCTCCTCAGGCCTAGGCGGGCCAATCGCATGATCTACGTCGGCATCGACGATACGGATACTCTGGAGTCGCCCGGCACCAATCAGCTTGCCAAAGCCCTGGCCGAGCGTCTCCGAAACCGCCTGATCTGCCGCCAGATCACACGGCATCAACTGCTGTACGACCCGCGTGTTCCGTACACCAGCAAGAACGGCTCGGCTTCGCTGTTGTTTGAGCCATTGCCGGCAAACTCCCCGCCAACCGTGGCCGCACTGGCCGCCGAACTGCGGGAAGGCATGGCGGAGTGGTATTTGCCAGGCAGCGACCCGGGCTTGTGCGTGGCGGAACAGGTGCCCGCGGAGATCACCGACTGGGGCCGGCGCTGCCAACAAGAAATCGTCGATCAACAAGAAGCCCTGCGGTTGGCCGACCGCCATGCCATCTATTTGGAAGGCTTGGGCGGCACCCACGGAGGCGTGATTGGCGCTTTGGCCGCGGTGGGCCTGATCGCGGCTGGCCGCGATGGCCGCGTGGTGCGGTGGGGCGATTGGCCCGACGATCTGACGGGGCCGGTCGATGCCTCGCTGTTGCTGGCCCGCGGGCTGGAGATACGCCAATTCGACCAAGCCGGCAGCGAACTGGGCTGCATCGTGACGAGCGGCACGGTCGACGTCGGCAAGCGGTTGCGGCCCAATTGCCGCGACGGGCGGATCGTGCTGCTGGTGGCACCATCGGCGGATAAGTCCGCGGCCGATTGGCAAGCCGTGCGATGCGTGTGACGGGTGGCCACGGCTGCTACAGGTAATGGTCCAAAATGGCCCGGCTGGCGCCGTCAAGCTGGCGAGTGTTTTCCACCAGGTAGCGGATGCCTTGCGCGTCGATGACGAGCACGCGGTCGGCATCCAACCGGCGCACGTCGTCCTCGCTCTTGATCCGCAGCCGCGTTGGCCCGCGGTCGGTTTCCACCTGCCACTCCGACCAATCGGCGGCGGTGACGCGGCTGGTGATGCGCGAGATACGTGGAGAAAACTCGCGGCGCGCCAAGTCTTGCAGCAGAAACTCGCGCGTGGCGGGGGGCAGATCGGCCACATCGGCGATGAGCGCCAGTTCGCGGCCGTGCGAATCGCACAGGGCGATGTAATGTTCGCGGTCCGATAGAGGAAAGCAGCGGACGGGCTCTACCCCGACATGCGTTTGGCCGTCGGCGGCGGCCAGCACCAGCCGTCCAAACGAGTCGTGGCTCAGTTCAAACGTCGGCTGGCCATTGGGTGAAGGGGCGGGCATTAGTCGGCTCCGTGGGCCAGTTCGATCTGGGCCCGATGCAGCCGGGCATACATCCCCTGGCGCTCCAGCAGTTCGTCGTGGCGGCCCTCCTCGGCGATCCGACCGCGCGACATGACAATCAGCCGGTCGGCCTTGCGCAGGGTGCTCAACCGGTGCGCCACGGCAATCGTCGTGCGGCCGCGGATAAGGTTATCTAGCGCGGCCTGGATGTCGCGCTCGGTCTCGGTATCGACCGAACTGGTGGCTTCATCCAAGATCAAGATGCTAGGGTCGATCAACAAGGCGCGGGCGATGGATATACGTTGACGCTCGCCCCCGGAGAGCATCTGCCCGCGCTCCCCCACGAGGCTGTCGTAGCCGTCGGGCAGCCGCAAGATAAACTCGTGCGCCCGCGCGGCACGGGCGGCGTCGATGACCTCTTGCCGGGTGGCTTCAGGCCTTCCGTAGCAGATGTTTTCGGCGATGGTGCCAAAGAACAAAAAGGGGTCTTGCAGCACAATGCCAATATGCCGGCGATAGTCGGCGATGCCGTATTGGCGGACGTCGTGGCCATCGACCATGACCGAACCGCTGCTGACATCGTAAAATCGGCAGACCAAGTTCACCAAGGTGCTCTTGCCCGCCCCGCTGGAGCCGACCAGGCCGATCATCTCCCCTGGCTCAATCGTCAGGTTGAAGCCATCCACGACCAGCCGGTTGCCGTACCGAAACGCGACATCGCACAGTTCAATGCGGCCTTTTATTTCGCCCGTGGGAATGGGGTTGGCCGGTTCGGGTACGGTGGGATCGCGGTCCAGAATTTCAAAGATCCGCTGCGCGCTGGCGGCCGCCCGTTGCGTGACGGAAAACATCCGGCTCATTGACTCTAGCCGCGTATAGAAGCGGCCGATGTACGCCAAGAAAGCCGAGAGCACGCCGACGGTAATCTGTGTGTTGAAGACCTGCCAGGCCCCAAAGGCCCAAATCACCAGCAGGCCCAGTTGATTGAGAAACACCACCATCGGCCAGAAGAAGGCCCATACCGTATTCACGCGGTCGTTGGCTTCCACCACGCGGTCGTTGGCCCGGCCAAAGCGGCCGATCTCGCGGCGTTCTTGGGCAAACGCCTTGACCACGCGCATGCCGGGGATGGTGTCTGCCAGCACGCTGGTCATTTCCGACCAGGCCCGGCCGCCGCGCCGAAAGCCGGTCGTCAGCCGCCCGCGCATGTAATAGACCATCCAACCAATCACGGGAAATGGCACGACGCAGGCAATCGCCAGCCGCCAGTCGATCACCGCCAAAATCACCGCCGTACCGATAATCATCAGGCAGTCGGTGGAAAAATCGACCACGCTGTCCGAAATAAAACTGCAAATCCGGTCGGTATCGGTACTGATGCGGGCGATCAGGTCGCCGGTCCGTTTTCCGCCGAAGTATTCCAGCGAAAGTTGTTGCAGGTGGCCATAGGTGCGGTTGCGCAGATCGGCGCTGATTCGCTCGCTGACCCAGGCCATCACCACCCCTTGCGCCCAGCCCAACAGCCAGGCCGCCACGGCCGCGGCCAGCAAGCCCGACAGGTACAACAGCACCAACCGCAGCCGGTTGCCCGAATCTTGACGCAGCTTGAACAGCTCCTCGGACTTGGCCGCGGCATCCAAGTCGGGCCGCTGCTTGATCGCCTCGACCTCGTTCTGGTGCGGAATCAGCACATCGTCCAGCAACGGCATCGTCAAATACGGCGGCACCAGCCCGGCGGCCGTGGTAGCGAAGGTCAACAACAGGCCCAGGAAAATCAGCCCAGACCGGTTGCGGGCGAAGCCGACCAGCCGCAGCAGCGCCCCGGCCCTCGGCGGAGCTTCCACCTCGTCGAGCGGTTCGCCAATATCGTCATTCAGGTCCAACCGCTGCCCGGCCCGTAAGTCGTCCAACCGTTCGACCAGGCGTCGAACCGCCGGCGCGCGATCGACGGTGTATCTCCAACAGGCAATGCGTCCGTTGGGCCCCGTCAGTTCCAGCGTGCCAATGCCTGCCCGGTCAGACAGTTGCAGTGCAGCCTCTGGCGGCAGGGAAAAGCGTTCCAGCTCTTGTTCGGCGGGCTGTTCTGGTACGTCGTCGGCCGCGCATTCCGAAGGGGGACCGATGGAAAACAGATGCTGGCTGGAAAGAACCACCAGGCCGCGGGCAAACCGCAGATCAGAATCGAGGTTGGGCTCAAACCAGGCGACAACCGTTTCGTCAGCCGCCAATTGGCCTTCAATGCGGGCACGCAGCGCCGCGGGCAGCACGTTCCAAGCGTCGGCGGGCGAATCCAAGGGGGGACCAGGCATATCGAAGTCGAGTCGCGGTTCCGCCCGTGGCTATTCGTATTGCAACGCGCGCACCAATTCCAGCCGGGCTGCGCGCTCGGCGGGTGCCCAGGCCGCCAGCACCACAATCAAAAATGCCGCGGCAAACGACACGGCCATCATCACCGGATGAAACTCAAACTGGATAGGGTGGCCCGTGCCAGGCATCGAGGCCTTGTTGACCAGCCAGGCAATGCCCACGCCCGTCACGATGCCGGGGACCAGCCCCAAAAAGCCCATGATAGCGGCCTGGCCCAAAATCATCTTGCGGACCTGCCCCTGCGTCATGGCGACAATCCGCAACAGGCCCAATTCGCGGGTTTGCTCCAACACGTTCATGGTCAACGTGTTGACAATGCCAAAGGCGGCCACGACGAAACCCAAAAACAGCAGTCCCCACAAACAGCCGATGACCCCGGCCATCAGCCCTTCGATCAATCGGGCGATATCGTCAAACGAGTTCAGCAGCCACCCCTGCTCAATGCACAAATTCTGCAAGTGGGAACCGACCTGTTTCTCGGCCCCGTCTGCCACGCTGACAATAAAGGCACTGACGCCCGTATCGCCAAAGAAGGGCGCGGCGGTCTTGCGTTCCAGATAAATGGCCAACCCGCCGTAGTTGTATTCGTTGGTGGTACCGACAATCACAAATTGCTGCTCACCACTGGGTGTGTCTACCCGAATCTTGTCGCCGCGCGACAACGACATGTTTTGCGCCACTACGGTGCCGATCACGGCCTCTCCGCGCATCAGGCCCGCGCGGACTTCCTCCGTAGTGCCATCGACCAGCGCCAGGCTGACATGGTCGGGGCTTTTGAAGTCGCGAATGATGACCGTGACCTGTTCGGTGGCCGGCTCGGTTTCACCCGGCTTGATGGTGTTGTGGCGGGCATCGGTCTTGACCCAGCGCATGGTCTCGACCATTTCCACGCCGGGTATGGCGGCGATCTCGGCTTCGGTCTCCGGCGGAATATCGGGGACGCTGCCGGGCGCGTTGTTGGGCAACATGGCCCGCACGAAGAAATCTCCCACCACGGTGCGGTGGTACCAGTCTTGGATCTCGCGGACGTTATCGACCAGCGTACCGGCCAGGCCAATGCCCGTGCTGATCGCCACAAACAACACGCCGATCGTCAATGAGGTGCGGGTCCGCCGCCGCAGAATCTGCCGATGTGCCAGCCGGCCCTCGACCCCCAACAGAGGCTTGAGCACGGCGGCGGCTACGCTGGCCAACGTACCAATCGTCTTGGGGAGCAGCAGCACCAGGCCAATCAATAGCGTCACGGCGCTGCCAATGGCCAAATACATCGGCAGCCAGCCCATGATGCAACCGGTAAGAATGCCCAGCGTCACCACGACAATTCCCGCGCCAAGAATGGTGTAGATGATGGGGAAGCCGTCGCGGTCTTCCGGAGCCATCGCGGCCATGCCTTCCAGGGGAGAAAGCTTGCCCGCCCGCCGCGCTGGCAAATAGGTGCCGGCGAACGAAATGCCCATACCAAACGCCGCACCCAGGGCAAAAGGAGACCACGTCAAATCGAGCGGTGGCACCGCGGCCCGCCCCAGTTGGGTCATGGCCTTCGTCAAAAAGTAGGCCCCACACAGGCCCACGCCGGTTCCGATGATTGTTCCGGCAACACCCATTGCCAAGCCTTCCTGGACCAACATCCGCATGACTTGCTTGCGCGTGGCACCAATGGCCCGCATGATGCCCAGTTGCCGGCGGCGCTCGCTGACGTTCATCAAAAAGGTGTTGAGGATGATGAATACGGCCACCACCAGCGACAACGCGGTCGCCAGCCGCAAGCCCATTTCGGTCTGCTGCTGGGTCATCTCCGCCTGTTGCGTGCGGGCAATTGGCGGACGCACGCTCAATTCCACATGCAGTCCGTCCAGTTTTTCCACGTTGGCCGATTCATCGTCGACCGGTTCATCTGGCACCAATGCCGCTTGTTGCTGGCGTTCGGTCCCTTCTCGATTCAGTTCCTCCAGTCGGGCGGCGATGGTCGCTTGAATCTGGTCGCGATCGGCACCCTTGTCCAAAATAATCTGTATGGCGGTGACGGGTTGCGGCGCTCGATGAACGTCGGAGTATAGAATCTCTCGGGCGCTGGATAGCGACATTAGCACCATGCCCCCTTGGGCCAAAGATGCCGCCTCGCGCGACTCAAACAGGCCGGCCACGGGGACTTCATAACGCTGCGATTTTTGTTGGCTCCGCTTGTCGCGGCCGATGATCTCGACTTTGTCGCCGACCTTTAATTGCAGCCCGCGGGCAAAGCCGTGCTCCAGCACCAGACTGGGCCCATCGCCAAAGAATGAGCCATCGACCAGCTTGAAGTCGCGAAATTGCTGGCTGGATTGAGGGTCTATCCCCATCACGCTGGTGCCAAACCGCTCCATGTTCGACAGGTAAATCACGGTCTGCTTCTGCACGACGGGAGTGACCGCTTGCACGCCTGGCACTTGCGATAGCCAGGAAAGTACCTCGCCCTCGGGGAACGACTCACCCGCCAAGCCGACGACCTCCAGGTCGGCCCTTCCAGCCAAAGCCATAAACATGCCGTTGTACGCCTGGCGCGTGGCGGCCGTGGCGATGGAAACAGCCACCACGGCGGCCACGCCCAGCACAATGCTAAGCAACGTCAACGTGGCACGGCCGGGCCGGCTTTTGATCTGGCGAAGCGTGAACCGCCACAGCTTCATCGTTTGCGCTCCCGCACCAGCACTTCACCCACTTCCTGGCGCGGTTCTTCCTCGCTGCGGATAAGGCCGTCGCCGATATGAATGACGCGGTCAGCCTGTCGGGCGATTTCATGATCGTGCGTAATCATCACAATCGTCTGGCGGTGTGTGTCGACCAGGCTCCGCAGCAAGTCCATCACCAGTTCGCCATTCGCACTGTCCAGATTGCCGGTCGGCTCGTCCGCCAGCAAGATCTTGGGGTTGATCACCAATGCCCGGGCAATCGCCACCCGCTGTTGTTCACCCCCCGACATTTCGCTGGGGATATGCGTGCTGCGCTTTTCCATGCGGACTTGGTGCAAGGCTTCCATGGCCCGCTCTTGGGCCGTCTTGGCATCGACATTGTCCAACAGCAGCGGCAGCGAGACGTTTTCCTCGGCTGTAAGCGTGGGGAGCAGGTTAAACGACTGAAAGATAAAGCCGATCTCGCGGCGGCGGATGATCGTACGGTCGTCGTCGCTGAGGGTGGCCAGATCGCGGTGGTTGAACAGCACTTTGCCCTCGGACGGCGTATCGACGCCCCCCAGGATGTGCAGCAGCGTGCTCTTGCCGGAACCCGACTTGCCCATAATGGCCAGCAGTTCACCCTCGCTGACATGCACCGTCACGCCCCGCAAGGCCTCCACTTTAGCCTCACCGGTGCCAAACACGCGGCGGACATCCAACGCTTCCAGGACATAATGTGCGGATGATTCCATGTTCGCTCGTTGTAGCCCGCGGGTTGCTGGGGACTGATTGCCGCGGCCCGCACCGGCGGGACGCCCGGCCAAGAATGTGGCCCCATCTTAACGAACGTGCAGTTTACCGCTTGTGGCGCAGCCGTACAGTGGAGAACCGCCAACGTATCCACCCGAACGGACTGCTCCCAGCGGCGGCCCCCGGCGACCGTGGATAACAGGGAAGCCCTGGCGAAATATACCGCCGACGGTAGCCGCAAAGGTCCTGCTTTGCCGGCTTGATCCGCGAATGAGCTGTCCAGCTAAGGTACAATAGCGGAACCAACACGCTAGCGCATCGTCGATTACCTCGAATCGGAATCCGTCGGCCGTCAGTGGTGGCCGAATCCATCGCTCAAGTCTTGGCTCGAGAATTGTGACCACACGGGGTAAACTTAATGTACAGTGCATGTACTCGTGGCTTGGCTGGCGGAGGCTTAATGCAAGGCTAGCGCCTAGCCCGCGACCAGCGGAACAACCCGCCTTGGGGCCCCCCCAACAAGTGTCCACCAAATTAGCATTGGATGTGTAAGCGTCCGGCTATCGACAAGTACTTTGGCGGGGCTGGAAACGTGGCGACTGGCAACTCACCCGGGACCGGGGGAGCGGACAGATTTATGGGGCCATTCAGGGAGACCAACATGCGACAAGACGCGGCCCAGACCTGGAACCGCATCAGCGCCTGGGGCTGGATGGCCACGGTGTTGCTCTTCGTATCGGCTGCATCGCACGCCGCCGACCCCGACGGTTCCCAGACTTCTTCCCACCAACGGCAGGCCAGCGAACTCCCCCCTTTGTCCACGGCCCGCGAGGTGGGACGGGCCAGGTCGTCCTTGCTGGCTGCGGTGGCACAACAGGCCCCGCACGACCCCGCGGGCCTGCCGCGGGCCAATCTGGCGGACTTTGAGCAACATGTGAAGCCGGCGCTGGCCAAGGCTTGCGTCGGTTGCCACGGTCCCGATTTGGCGGAGCGGCAGATACGCATCGACACGCTCGATCCCGATTTGTTGCAGGGTGGTGACGTGCAGCGCTGGCTGGAGGTGCGCAATGTGTTGAGCAAGGGAGAAATGCCGCCGGAAGATGCGGAGGTTTCGCTGGCCGACGCGGAACTGCGGACGATCATCGAATGGCTGAATCAGGAGCTGCAAACAGCGTCGCGTACGCGGCATCACGAAGAGAGCTATTCGTCCTTCCGGCGGATGGCGCGGTACGAATACAACTACGCCTTGCAGGATCTGTTGGGTTTGCCTTATGCCCTGGCCGACAGCCTGCCCCCGGAAACGGCCTCGGAGGATGGTTTCAAAAACAGTTCCGAACTGCTGCAGATGTCGACCATGCAGTTTGAAACGTATCGAGAGATTGGCCTGAAAGCCCTGAAACGGGCCACGGTGAGCGGCGAGCGTCCGCAGCCCGTGACTTACATCATGTCCATGCGGGATGAGATGGCCAAAGCGGTGGCCGGCAGCGCGGAAGTCTTCGATAAGGCAGACGCAAAGAACGACAACAAGAGCCGGCAGCCCCATTTATTCGATCGCGACACGGGCCAAGGGCTGCTCTTCTCCGGCGGAAAGTGGCTGCCCACGCCCGACGCCAGCGCCGGGCAGACGCCTGCTGTTTCCGCGGTGGTGATGGCCCTGCCGCGATCTCATGAATTGAAGCTCGATCTGGACCGCTTTCTTCCCGATGAAGGGACAATGCGCGTGCGGATGCGCGTCGGACGCAGCAGCATGCATCCCGATGAGTACGCCAGCATCCGCCTGGTCTTCAGCGCCCACACCAGCAACAACGCCAATTTCTCCCAGGTGATTAGTGAGTGGGATATTCCGGTTACGGCGTCAGCCGACCATCCCGAGTTCATCCACTTCGATATTCCGCTGGCTGACATTCAGCGCAATCCATTCCGAAAGCTGGAAACAACCTTTCCCAGGCGGGATGAGTTCTTATCCATTCAGAATATCTCGAATGCACACCACAACCCGCAACCGCTGCAGGTTCTGATCGACTACATCGAAGTCAGCGCGCCCTTCCATGAGCAGTGGCCGCCCAAGACCCATACGGATATTTTTATCGACAGCCCGCGCAAGGCCGATGAGGCCCTCTATGCGCGGGAAGTGCTGGATCGCTTTCTGAGACGTGTCTGGCGTCGGCCAGTGACGGCGCCAGAAGTCGATCCGTTCATGGCCCTGTTTGCGGAGTACCGTAAGGAATTTCCGACCTTGGAAGATGCGATGGTGGAAGTGTTGGCTGCCACCCTGGCAACTCCGGAATTTCTCTACCTGACGCAACAGACATCGAATGCCGATGCGGAGGGTCCAGGCCGGATCAGCGCGACGGAACTGGCCAGCCGGCTATCGTTTTTCCTTTGGTCGAGTATTCCTGACGAGGAATTACTGAGGCTGGCTGAGCAAGGAACGCTGCAAGAGCCCGCCGTGTTGAAGGCCCAGGTCACACGCATGTTGGCCGACCCGCGTTCGCGGCGCTTCTCGCAAAACTTTGTTCAGCAGTGGCTGGGCTTGGATGGCTTGAATAGTGCGACGCATGTCAAGGACGACGCGCTGCTGCAAGCCATGCAAGAAGAACCGATCGCCTTTTTCGACGAAGTCTTGAAGCAGAACAGCAGTGTCCTGGATTTCATCCATGCGGATTACGCCCTGGTCAACGAACGCCTGGCCGGACACTATGGCATTGCGGGCGTGTACGGCCCTCATTTCCGCCGAGTTTCGATCACGCCCGAGGCCAATCGGGGCGGAATTCTGACCGCCGCCGCGGTCTTAACGATGAACTCCGATGGCCAGGACTCTCATCCGCTCAAACGAGGCGTATGGATGCTCAAACGCATCCTTCAGGATCCACCGCCGCCGCCGCCGCCGAATGTCCCGCAAGTCGATCTGACCGATCCGAACATCCTGAAAATGACGCTCAAGGAACGGATCGCGGATCACCGAAACAAACCGGCCTGCATCTCGTGTCATGCGAAAATCGACCCCTGGGGAATCGCTTTCGAAAACTACGACGCCCTGGGATCTTATCGGACGAGAATCAAGGACGCGCCCGTCGATGCGACTTCAGAACTGTTCAACAAGCAGGAACTGGCGGGGATGGAAGGCTTGAAACGATACCTGCTGGCTGACCGGCAAGACCAGTTTACCCGAGCCATGGTGCATAAGATGGCCGCTTATGCCCTTGGCCGGCCGTTGTCGTTCAGCGATCATGCGGATGTGGACAGCCTGGCTGTCCAGTTCCGAAAGAATGGAGACCGCTTGGGTGATCTCGTCCACTTGATCGTCAACAGCGAGATTTTTCATGCCAAGTGACGAGACGGACGGATGGGCGATTTCTTGTAGCGGAACTCGCCCGACTTCAGCTACAGTAGGCAGACACTTGTCTGCCGCTGGCCAGAGTTTGGTGCTGTTCCATCACAAACGGGCCGCGTCCCACAACCACGAAGTGTCGAGAACCGCCGATGAATGACCAAGCACTGGCCTTGAGCCGTAGAAACTTCTTGCATGGCGCCGGAGTCGCGCTGGCCTTGCCCTGGTTGGAGTCATTCGCGGCCGATAGTCCCGGCCCAGATGCCACCCCGCGGCGTTTTCTTAGCGTCTACCATCCGGATGGCGTCGGCCTGCCGCTGAAATCAGACCCTGCCTGGGAGGATTGGAGCTGGTTTCCCCGAGGTGGCGAGAAGGATTTCACGTTGACCAAAGTGCTTGATGTGCTCGAGCCTTTGCGGGGCGACATCACGATTTACTCCGGTTTGTCGCACCCCGCCGTCCGAACCGTGCATGGCCATTCCAATGCCGATCAATATCTGACGGGCGCGGCGACGGGGGGCGAAGGGCCGTACAAGAATTCGATTTCTCTCGACCAGGCCTATGCGGCGCATGCGGGTGAATTCACTCGCCACGCTTCCCTGGTGTTGTCGACCAATGGCGGGGTTGGCGGTCCTCGCGGCGCTCAGACGCAGTCCTTCAATAGTGAAGGCCGGCCGATTCCAGCCATGAACAGGCCCAAGCAAATCTTCGACATGCTGTTTGTCACCAGCGGCCGGGAGTCCGCCGCGAAACTGGCGAGAAGCAAAAGTGCCCTGGATCTTCTCATCTCCAATACTCGGTCGCTGAAAGGACGGCTGTCCCGGCACGATCAGGAGAAGCTCCAGCAATACCTTGACGCCGTTCGCGATACGGAAATCAAACTGGCGAAAGCCCAGAGATGGATCGACACGCCAGTGCCGACGGTCGATACGCGGAATCTGCATCTGGAGGCGGAACCCAAGGAAGCCCGGCTCTATTTTCAGACGATGTATGAATTGATCTATCTGTCGTTCTTGAGTGACTCCACGCGCGCGGTGACGTTTCAACTGGGCCGGGAAAACGGCGAAGGTCCGCACGACCTATTATCCCTGGCCGTTGGGCTGGGGGGCGCACATGGCCTGACGCATGCCGTCAAAGAGCCGGACGGCTGGAAGAACCTGGGAACCTACAACCGCTACCAGGCAGAGGAATTCGGCCGTTTCGTGCAAAAACTAAAGGACACCCAGGAACCGACTGGCCACGGAAACATGCTGGATAACACGTTTGCCATGCATGGATCAGCATCCAGCAGCTTCCACCTCTCGCGCAACTACCCGATTATTTCCGCTGGCGGCGGGAATCTCGGCTTCCAGAATGGCCGGTACCTCAAGTTCGGCAAAGGCAATGAGGACAATCAGGCTGGCGCGGGAATTATTACCGATGCGGGCTGGCAAGGCAAAATGGAAGTGGAAGAACTCCCGCTGTCACAGCTCTTCGTCACCGTCCTGCAACGGCTTGGCGTGGAAACCGACTCGTTCGGCGGTGTCACCGGGACGTTGGACCGCGTGTGAGTTGTTTCCGCGACAGCCGTATCCGCGCAGGATGTTTGACCGGGTAGTTCGAGTACGATTCGCCAAGGGGCCGTATGTGGTTGTCGCTGGCCCGCCCTGAATTGTTCTGGATGGCAGGGAGACGGCCAATCCTAGAAATTCAAGCGGTGGTGATTTCAATGCGTCAATTCGCTCTGCTGTCTGTCGTGCTGGTTGCTTCGGTCTCTGCCCAGGAGCCGCCGTACGAAATCGTCTTGCCGGCCGATCCGCCGTACTATCGAGTGCGGTACGCAGGCTCGTCGAATCCGGGCGAACTGATTTATCCCGTGAGCTACACGGTCTGGATTCCGCCTGGGGATAAGGCATTGCGCGGGCTGATTGTGCATCAACATGGCTGTGGCGAGGGTTCTTGCAAATCGGGGCAGACCGGCGCGTTTGATTTGCACTGGCAGGCCCTGGCCAAAAAGCACGGCTGCGCCTTGATGGGACCGTCGTATGAGCAGCCGGAAAAGGCCGACTGTCAATTGTGGTGCGATCCGCGGAACGGTTCGGATGTGGCGTTTCAGAAGTCTCTGATCGAGTTGGGGACCGAGTCAGGACATCCGGAATTGGCCACCGTGCCGTGGGCCATCTGGGGGCATAGCGGTGGGGGACACTGGGCAGGTGGAATGGCATTACTGCACCCAGAGCGAGTGGCCGCGGCGTGGCTGCGTTCGGGAGTGCCGCCGCTTGCGGCCGTCGAAGGCAGGCCCGCGCCGTACGTCATTCCAGACGCGGCCTGCCATGTGCCGGTGATGTGCAATCTTGGCACCCAAGAGGGCGTTACGGACAAAGCGGGGCGGTTTGCCGGAGTTTGGCCGGGAGTCAAAGTCTTCTTTCAATCGCTACGGACCAAAGGCGGACTCGTCGGCGTGTCTGTTGATCCTCTTTCGAGCCATGACTGTGGCAACCAACGCTATCTGGCAATGCCCTGGTTTGATGCCTGTCTGACGGCGCGTCTGCCCGAAAAGCGCGGAGAACCGCTGAGGCCAATGTCAACCGAAGAGAGCTGGGTTGCGCCACTGAATGGCGATGATGCGAATGTCGTTGCTCCCGTGCCCGCATCGAAGTTCGACGGTGCCCTGGAAAACTCCGTTTGGCTGCCGAACGAGTCGGTGGCGGTTGCTTGGATGCAATACGTTAAAGATTCCGCCGTGGCCGACTCCACGCCTCCACCCGCCCCAACAGACCTGCACGTTGCGGGCAACGTGCTGACCTGGTCCACCGAGGCCGACCTTGAAAGCGGCCTGGCCAGCTTCATCATTGAGCGCGATGGAGAGTTTCTGGCCAACGTTCCGGAGCACGGCAAGAACCCCTTTGGCCGCCCGATCTTCCAAAATCTCTCCTACAGCGATACGCCCACGCAGCCGCTGGTGGAGATGCGGTTCACCGACACCACGGCGGTAGCCGGCAAGTCGCACCGGTACCGAGTCATCGCGGTGAATACGGCCGGCTTGAAGTCGAGGTAGGCCGCGCCATCCGCCGCGCCGCGTCAGCGATTCTTTCTCGGCACATCCGCAAAAGGACGACCTAGCCCGAAAGTTGCCCCAGTTCGTGGGTGCTGTCGCCGAGTTCCGTGACGTTGATTTCCATCCGGCGGAGCATCGCCAGCCAGAGGTTGTTGAGCGGCGTCTCTTTGGGATAGCGGATGTGCCGGCCCCCCTGGAGCAGGCCGCAGCCGCCACCAGCCAGCAGAATCGGCAGATCGTCGTGGTTGTGGGCGTTGCCGTCGGAGTTGCCGCTGCCGTAGGCAATCATCGCGTGATCGAGCAGCGTGCCGTCTCCCTCGGGCGTTTGGTCGAGCTTTTCCAAGAGGTAGGCCAGATGCTTCATGTGGAACAGGTTGATCTTGCGGATCTTGGCCTTCTTCGCCTCGTCGTTGCCGTGGTGCGACAGGTCGTGGTGCCCTTCCGGCACGTCGATGAACGGGTACGGCTTGTTGCTCCCTTCGTTCGCCAGCACTAAGGTCAATACGCGGGTGACATCCGCCTGGAAGGCCAGCACCGTCAGGTCGGCCATCAGGCGTATGTGTTCATCGTAGGCGGCGGGAATGCCGGTCGGAGCAGGATAGTCGGGGGTCTGAATCGGCGGCAGCTTCTCGGCCCGCTCGATCCGCAGTTCAATATCGCGGATCGCCGCGAAATACTCATCGAGCTTGCCGACATCCTTTGCTCCCAGTTTGCCCGACAGATCCCGCGAATCCTCACGGACGAAGTCGAGGATGCTCTTTCGCCGGGCGTTTCGCTGGGCGCTTTGGGAATTGGACGATGATCCAAACAGCCGCTCGAACGCCAGTTTAGGATCGACTTCCTTGGGCAGCGGTTGCGTCGCGGAGCGCCATGACATCGTCGAAGAATACAGGCAGCTATAGCCGGAGTCGCAATTGCCGGCCATGGCACCATGTTCGCAGCCGATCTCCAGCGACGGCAGCCGCGTCTGGTGCCCAACCCGCGAGGCGGCGACCTGGTCCACCGAAATGCCCGCGCGAATATCGGTGCCGTCTGTCTTGCGCGGCTGCGCACCGGTCAAAAACGCCGCCAGCGCCCGGGCGTGGTCGCCGCCGCCGTCGCCGTTCGCACGAGCCTTATCGGCGGTCAGGCCGGTCAGGACGAGGAATTTGTCGCGGACGTTAGCGAGGGGAGACAGCAGTTCGGGCAGCTCAAAGTTCGCGCCTTCCTGCTGAGGCGTCCAATCGGCCATATTTTTGCCGTTGGGGGCATAAATGAATGCCATCCGGTTCGGCGCGGCCTTCTCGGGAGACGGCGCATCGGCCCAGGCGTTTAACGGTCCCATCGCTTCCAACCAGGGAAGCGACATGGTCACACCCAAGCCACGCAGCACGGTTCGTCGGGAAAGTTGCCGGGATCGACTCATCGGTGGTGTTCCTAAAAGGTTCGCGGGGCATGCCAGTCGGGAAAACGGTTCATGGCTCGGCCGTGGCTGATCCGCGCCGCTGCCGGAAAGGCTCGCTCTTAACTACCTCGGTTACGAGAACAGAAAACTTGTAGTCGCCGGCGGCCAACTTCGCCAAGATCCGCTCGGTGGTCGGCCTATCATAATATTCCATGCCACGGCCGAGCGCGTAGGTCAGCATTTTCTCCGTCAACGAACGGGCAAACAAATCCTTCTTCGCCAACAAGATCGACTTCAAGTCACCGGGACCGGCAAATTTGGTTCCATCGGCAAACTGGCCCGACGGATCGACATCGAACGCCCCGTCCTTGGCGCGAAACTGCCCGACGGCGTCAAAATTCTCCAAGGCAAACCCGATCGGGTCCATCTTGGCGTGGCAATTCGCGCAGCTCGGGTTCTGACGATGCACTTCCATCCGTTGCTTGAGCGAGCCGCCGGCAATCGCCTTCTCGTCCGTGGGAAGCTCGGGCACGTTGGGGGGCGGCGGAGGGGGAGGCTCTCCTAAGATCTGCTCCAACACCCAGCGGCCGCGCTTGACGGGTGAAGTCCGCGTCGGGTTCGATGTTACCGTGAGGATGCTGGCTTGGGTGAGCAGGCCGCCGCGTTCGCGGCCTTGCAACGTGACGCGGCGAAACTCCTCGCCGGTGATCGGTTCGCCCGCCGGCTGCTCAGCCGGCTTGCCCGACCAATTGCCGTTGGTGTCGGCGATACCGTAGTGCCGGGCCAGCGGTTCGTTCAAGAATGTGTAGTTCGCGTCGAGCAGGTCGAAAATGCTCCGGTCCTCGCGCATCACCGATGCAAAGAAAAGTTCGGTCTCCTGGAGCATCGCCATCCTCAGCCGCTCGTTGAACGCCGGGAACAGTTGGGCGTCTGGCGTCAATCGCTCGAGCCTTTGCACTTGCAGCCACTGCAGGGCAAAATTCCTCACGAATTCCACCGACCTGGGGTCGTCCAGCATTCGCCGCGCCTGGGCGTCGATGTTGGCCGTCAACTGGCTTTGCGCGGCAAGATCCAACAGCGCGTCGTCGGGCATCGTCGTCCACAAGAAGTACGACAGCCGCGACGCTAACTGAAATTCATCCAGCAGTTGCGGCCCGGCGCCTTGCGGATGGTCGTCCAACTCGACACGAAACAAAAACTTCGGCGAGCAAAGCATGGCGGCGATCGCTTGCTGCATCCCGGCTTCCCACTTCTCGCCGGCTGCCTGGGCATCGTCCACCAACTTTGTCACTCGGGCCAACTCCGCCTCGGTCGCGGGCCGGCGATAGGCCCTCCGTAGCAGCCGGGTCAATACTTCGCGAGTCCGCTCGGCGGTCGATTGGCCAGGCGTGCAAGCCAGGATCATCTGATGCGACTTGGGGCGCGTTTCCAGCGGCCCCTCGCTCCACAAGTGTTCGATATGTAGTTTCGGCGGCGGTTGGCCTTCCGGCGGTTTGACGACCGCGATGCCGGCATTTTGTATGCCGCCGATTTTGCTGATGAGAAACTCAATCTCCTGCGTGCTGGCGGGATCGCGCCCCGTGATCTCGAAGATCTTCAAGATCTTGGCGCCCTTGAGCTTGGGCGAGTCGGCGGTTAGCAATTGAGAAATTTCCGCCTCGGAGGAGACATCCTTGAGTTCCTGACCGGTGATAAACAAGGCGACCTTGACCGGCGCCGTGCCGCTGGTCTCGGCATACAGCGAGGCCCGGAAGATTAAATCGGCGTCCGCCGAAAACTTCAGATAGTCGCCACCCGCGGTAAACGGCCCCGAATGCACCGCTTCGCTGGAAGTCGGATCGAGCACGCGAAACCGCGCTTGCGATGTTTCGGCATTGTTGGGCTGCAAATACTTGCCCGACAGGTAGCGGCGAGAGGGGGGCGGCGGATTCACCACGATGACGCGGTCGGCAATCATCTCGGCCGCGTCGAGATAGCGTTCCATCAGCAACGGCGATAACGTCAGCACATCGCCGATATTGTCGAAGCCGTGCCCAACGTCGTCCGCCGGAAAGCCTTCCGTCGGATTGAAATCGACGCCGAGCAAATCGCGAACCGTATTCTTGTACTCGACGCGGTTGAGGCGGCGCATGGTGACGCGCCCTGGGTCGGGTTGGGCGTGCCGATCCGCGTAGTCGAATACACTCCTCACATGCGCGATGAACGCTTCGGTCTCGGCCACCGCGGGCCGGGGCTGGTCCCGCGGAGGCATCTCGCCTGCCTGGACCATCTTCAGCACATTGTCCCATACCTTCCGCTTACGAACGACCGACAGCGGATCGCGAAACTCCGCTAGCGACAACTCGGCTTTGGCATCCTGCTCGCCGTGGCATGACAGGCAATGCGCTTCCAGAAATGGCCGGCCCACCCGCGCAAAATCGGGAGCGTCGTCACCAGCCGCGGAGCGGGCCGCCATACCGACGAAGACCATCACGATCATTGAAAAAACAGCTCGTTCCATTCACTCGGCTCGGCAGGCGAACAGGAGGCGGGAAAGCGGCGGGACACAGTCTGGCCAGGGAGGGCAACGGACCAGAGGAGGGTACTAATAGCATAACCGCACTTTCCCAGTATAGAAATACTGGAATTTCGCGGGGCGAGATCCATGATTTACTCCGCCGTCGCACGGGATGGCGTTGCCATCGGGAGTACTCTGGTCCATGATGATGAAAGTCCGCGTAGTTGAAACAGGAGCCGTGCCGATGCAGCGACGACAATTTCTTGTGGCTTCCAGTTTGGGGTTCGCGGGACTCTCGTTTGGGCATCCAGGCCGCGCTGCCGGCGGCGAAAGTCCGCCGGCCGGCCGAGCGACCGCGAAATCAACCATTTTGTTCTTTCTGTGCGGCGGCGCATCTCACTTGGATATGTGGGATCTGAAGCCCGACGCGCCGTTGGAATACCGCGGACCCTTCCATTCCATCGCGACCTCCGCTCCGGGAGTGCGGGTGTGCGAACATCTGCCGCTGGTGGCCAGACAGGCGCATCATCTGGCGCTGGTCCACAGCGTCAGCGGCAAGGTAAACACCAATGACCATCATGCTGGCTACTACTACAATCTGACCGGCCATGCGGCGGATCAATCGTTTCAGACACTCGGCAATAATCGGACGCCATTCGCGGACGATTGGCCCTACATGGGTTCGGTGGTGGCCGCCAAGCGCCCCGCGCATGAGTACCTGCCCAACGCGATCACGCTGCCGCACATGCCGAGCAAAGCCCCTTACACGCGGCCTGGACAGTTTGGCGCGCGGCTCGGTGTTGAACACGATCCGCTATACCTGCAAGGTAGCAACGAGGAGCCTTTGAAGTTCCAGGCCCCGGCACTCGTCCTGGAAGGCAACATAACGACCGATCGCCTGACGCGGCGGCACTCGCTGTTGCAAGAAGTTGACAAGGCCCATCGCGAATTCGACCACTTCGCAACCGCGCGCACCTGGCAAAAGCATCAGGACCGGGCATTGACTTTGTTGATGTCCTCCCGCGCCACGGAGGCCTTCGATGTCTCACGCGAACCCGAAACCGTGCGCGCGCGATACGGCGAAACGGTGAATGGCATGAGCCTGTTGCTGGCCCGGCGGCTGGTCGAGGCGGGTGTGCCGTTCGTAACGGTGTTCTGGAAAGAGAACGAAGATAAAAAGATCGCCAAGAAATGCGCCAGCGCCGGCGGCTGGGATACGCACGGCAACAACTTCAACTGCCTGAAAGATGACCTGTTGCCGGAATTTGACCGTGGCTTCTCGGCGCTGATTGAAGATCTGGCGAACCGGGGGCTGCTCGATGAAACGTTGCTGCTCGTCACGAGTGAGATGGGGCGAACGCCTAAGATCGGCGACCCGCGCTCCGGGGGCGTGGGGGGTGCCGGCCGCGATCACTGGACCCACTGTCTGACCGATGTGCTGGCGGGCGGCGGCCTACGCGGCGGCCAGTCCTACGGATCGAGCGACCGCCTGGGCGAATATCCCGCCAATAACCCCGTAACCCCCGCCGACATTACCAAAACCGTCTACCACGCCATGGGCATCCACGACCTCACGGCCCATGACATCCAGAACCGGCCCTACAACCTGCTTGAGGAGGGCCACCCCCTCATGAAGCTCTTTTGAGGCTTGTCGTTTTTTTGACCAGGGCGTGTCTTCGGCCAACCCCTGCAGCCGTGGGTCGAAGGGGGCGGCGCGGATTTGTTCTCGATTCGGTTCGCTCGGGAGTAGGCGAATGAAACCCGCCCTGACATTTCTCACCGCCCTGATTCTGGCTCCGCTGGGAGCGATCCACGCCGCCGAGCACATGGTTCGTCCGGGTGATTCTCCCCAGGAAGTACTCGATCACGCGGCTCCTGGTGATCGGGTGGTGTTGCTGCCGGGCTTGCATCAACATGCGTTGGGGAAGCATCGGTCCATCTTGTATGTCGATAAGCCCGTCGAGATTGAGTTGCGGGAAGGAGCAACGCTAAAGCTTGCGCCGGGCGTCACGCGGCTCGATCCCGAAGGAGAGATCACGACCGACCAAGATGCCGCCAAACAGCTTGACGACCTGGAGATCGGCGGGAATTTTGATTTGGCCCGGCCGGCGGTCGATGGCCCGGAGGCTTATGGAAGCACGATCTACACCATCGTCATCGATGGCGTGGGAGCAGCGGGCCAGCCCGACACGTTTGCCTGGGGCGACGGCAAGATTTTCGACACACCGCACAAGAATGTACCGATCAGCGGCGGTTGGCAGGAACTCAGTCATGGCGTGAAGGTTCGCTTCGGCAGTGGGACGGGACACAGCCTTCGCAGCCTCTGGTTCGTTTCCTACGATGGGCCGGAGGCCTACGGTATCCGGATTGGGCACGGCCGGCAGCCGGAATACATCGAGAACGTGCGAATCGTCGGCCAGGGGACCATCGACCTCAACGCCTCGCAAAACGCCCTGCCGAGCGGCCTGGTGAAGAACATCAATGCGTGCGTGCTCATTCACGGCCGCGTGCGCCAGGTTCTCATCGAGGACATCACCATGGCCGACACGATGCGTTCGGTAATGGCTTACGGCGAGCACACCGGCGGCTTTCTGCCGGGCGGCAAGACCGAACCCGGCGAGTCCTTTGACGCGGAAGACATTACCGTGCGGCGCACGCGGACCATCAATCCCCACGGCAGCGGTTATCTGTTTGGCCATCCCTCCTTTCGCGGCCGAATCCGCAACGTCCGCTGCCACCAGAACTACATGGAGACCGCCTCGACGGCGATCGAGCCGAACTTCAACCTCGACGGGTACGAGGTGATCGGCAATGTCATCAAGAGCGGCGGCCAGGCCATCCACTGCTGGCGAAGATCGACGAACGGCGTCGTCGCCGACAACCTGCGGATCCACGATAACACCGGTAAACCGGTCGTCGTCGTCAACTCGCCCCGAGGTTGGGAGCCGCCCGACCCGCCCGTTCTGCGCAACAACCGGAATCATCTCAGCGGCGAATTGCCGTAACGTCGCATTGAACCGCCACCGGACGATTCCCCAGGACAACCGACCGATGAAGCAAGTTCTCGCGTTGCTCTCGATATTCATCGCGGCGCAGGCCTCTCTCCATGCCGTCGAGCCGCTAACGGTGGTATCCAGCTTTGAAGGGGCGTCGGTGCGCGACGTCGAAATCGACGACGCCACGCGGAGCATTCGTTTCGTGCCGGGCGGCGATCCGGTTCGAGGTTGGCCGTGCTGGTGGTACTTTCGAGTAGACGGGATCACTCCAGGAGAAACGGTCACCTTGAAGCTGCGCGGCTCGAACGCTACGGTTGAGACACCGGGTGCGGCACTCGGAAAGCCGCTCGCATCAGCTTGGGCGATGCCGATTCAAGCGACCTTCTCGAACGATGGCGAATCTTGGCGGCACACCGACGACGGAAAGCGGCAAGACGAGTGGATGATCTACACGCTCCAACCGACGGCCAAATCGATGTTCGTCGCCTGGGGCCCCCCCTACACGCCCAGCACCGCCGCGAAGTTCATCCAGGCGATTAGCGAAAAGTCGCCACACGCCAAGGCCACCGAGTTGTGCCGTTCGCGCGGCGGCCGCGCCGTCCCGATGCTGCAAGTGCAAGAGGGCGAGAGGACCGAGGAACAACGCTTCGGCGTCTGGGTGCAGGCGCGGCAACATGCTTGGGAGAGCGGTTCAAGCTGGGTGGCTCAGGGCTTCGCCGAGTGGATTTTGGGCGACAACGCCGATGCGGCGTGGCTTCGTCAACATGCCGAGGTCTTCATCGTCCCGATCATGGACGTCGACAACGCCGCCACCGGCAATGGCGGCAAGGATGCAATCCCACACGATCACAACCGCGATTGGTCCGATCAGCCGCATTGGAGTGAAACGATCGCGGCTCGGAACCGAGTGGCCGACCTGATCGACGCCGGTCGCATGGACGTGTTCCTCGACCTGCACAACCCCGCGCCGGGTGATCCGACGTTCTTCTACATCCTGTCCAACGATCTGCTGCCAGAAACCATGATCGCCCCGCGGGACCGCTTCATCGAGCTGGCCTACGCTCGCATCAGTAAAATCAAGCCGCTGATTCCCATGAGCAACAATCCCAAGGTGACCGGTCCCAGCTATCACCCGCTATGGCGAAACATCAGCGCCAACTGGGTCGCGATGCACGGCAACTCTCACACCGTCAGCCTCTGCCTGGAGACGATCTGGAACTACCAGAACTCCACGAGCGACGGCTATCGCGCCGTCGGCTATAACCTGGCCGCCGCCGTCCGCGAGTACCTCGCCGAACGCCCCGCAAAGCCGTGAGAAGTACCACAGCTATTTCTCACGACATTCTGTAGTTTTTGCGCGAGTTCTCGCCACTTCAGCCATATGTCGGCCCGCTGCCGTGGGGTCAAATCAATGGAACGATGCTTTCAGTCGGTATATTCTGGGTGAGTCAACATATGAACGTGTGCTGAAACTCGACCGATGTGAGTGGGAAAAACCACCCTACCCTACCAGGCAGGCAAGACTGCATTGGACGGTTGCCACGGGCAATCGGCGCGGTGAGTTGGCGGCTGCGAGCCAGGAGTTTCTGGCCGTTCGGGATCCGATACGAAATAACTTCCTCATGCGAACTCCCTCTCTCTTTGGGAGAGGGCCGGGGTGAGGGCCGGCTGATGGCGTCCATTTCGCCACTTCCCCCAACCCGCTCCCGGAGTACCGGGAGAGGGAGCCAAAGGGGGAAGTTATTTCGTACCGAATCCTCGGCGATGGTAGTACTTCAACAGCCCGCCGAGGCGCTCGCGGCAGATGACCCTCCCGTCGGCCTGGCCAACTTCCAGTCCCGGCTCAATGATCTTGTGCCCCAGAACTTTGCCCCGCGCGGCCAGTTGGCGTCGCTGGTTGTGGCACAGCAAGATCCGCTTCTTGCCGTGATACTCCCGCAAGACCGCGTTCTCGGTTTGCACATACCTCCAAGGCTGGCTGCTGTTCGCGATTCTTAAGATTGGACCGATCTTAAGGATCTCCCTTGTCCGTGGAATCAGCACCACCTCATACTACTCTCGACCTTGCGTCGGACGGTCGAAATACATGATCGGCTCGTCGAAGGAGAGTACAATGCATAAAAACAGGAGATATTGCCATCATCAAGAAAAGCATACTTCGAGAACTGTTTGTTGCCGCCGGGTTAGCTTCGTTCGCGTTTTGTAGAATCGCAGCCGCCGAATCGATTTGGATCGAAGCTGAGAATCTCCGAGGCGTACACGGCTACTGTTTCCCGGACATGGACCAAAAGACCGCCGGTCATTGGGCACTGTCGGGTCCGGGTATCGCTCCCGAATGGACCCAAGGGGGCGAAAGCGAATGGCTGAGCATTGCCTGCGGGCCGGACGACGCCACGGCCTCCGCCATGGCGAATTTTGAAGTGACCGAGGCCGGCGTGTGGCAACTCTGGGTTCGTTACCGCGACTGGCGCGGGCAGACCGAAACGTTTGGCGTTCGCCTGGAACAAGCGGGGACCGCGGCCCAACAACTGGAATACGGCCAGAAGCCGGTCGTGGACGAAAACGACGAGTTGAAGCTGTACTGGAAGTGGGCCTTCGGCTGGGACAATCGCCCGGTCAAGCTTGCAAAAGGACCGGCGACCTTGACGCTCTTGGCACTGGCCGCCCAGCCTGGCCATCGTCAGATCGACGCCATCTGCCTGACCACGGATAGCAGCTACCGCCCCTTGCACAAAGACAAGCCCGCGAAACCGGTCTGGAAGGTTCTCGACGATCTGCGCGACAATCCCCAGGTGGCTCCCTCGCCGCTGGCCGCCCGCCGCGCGGAAGCCACGGTTCCGTCCGCCTGGAAGATTCGCACCCCGCGCGACAAGGGTTTCGTCTATCTCTGGAACATGAATCCCGACCAGTGGGAAGTAGACCTGGCATCGCAGGATGCCAATCGGATGCTGGTGCCTTACCAGACCGACCCAGTCATTCTCGCGGACTTCCGCGCGGCCTACGGCGGCAAGATTGACGTGCCGATCTTCTCCGACCCGCGGGTTGCGCCGGCGTTCCATCATTCCGGTCCAGAAATTCTCGCCAACCCCGCCTTTGCCGCCTGGCTCGATGCCAACCCCAACCGCATGTGGGGCAACATGCAGAACTATTTTCCGCCCAAGCCGCTGTCGGCCGAGGCCAAGGCCGCCTGGCCGAAGTATCAAGACCGCTACGTTGGCAACATTGCTGGCGAGAGTCTGGGCTATTTCCAGGACGACCCCACGTTCAGTCGAGCCGGACTGCTGGAGGCGATGAAGCCCGTCCAATCGCGCGCCGACGTGTTCCGCATCTTGTCGGAGAAATACGCTACCGGCATTGCCGAACGCGAGAAGCTGGTCTGGGGACAAGCTCCCGAACGCCCCTATCGTCTGATTGTTCCCTGCCAATCGGTCGGCATGACCATGTTTGCCCATGCCTGTTTTGAATGGGGTGCCGATACCGTCGGTTACGAAAGCCACGCCGCGGCACCGGCCGTGCCGATGCGGTTGGCGTTCCTGCGCGGCGCCGCCCGGCAGTTTGGCGGAGTCACGGCCACCTATCGCTCGGCCGGTCTAGGCGACGCCCACACCCAATTTGGCGAGCGAGGCGAGTATTCCGCCCCCAAGTACGTGTACGACAACTGGTACGATGTCTGGGCCGGAGCGGGCATGACTTGGTACAAGTTTGATATCTGGCATCAGTATTTCTCCGGCTCCGGAATGTTCTATCACGAACAGGGGTTTGACGAGTTCTGGCGTCCGGCTGGCGGGGCGACCCCGCGGAAAGCCATTCAGCTATCGCCCAAGGGCCGACTCGTCGAGCAGTTTCTCAATCTGACCCGGCAGCATCCCGACCGCGGCGCGCCGTTTACTCCCATCGCGTTTCTTCTTGACCAGGCCCACGGCTGGGACGCCAATCCCAATCATCCCGGCTACTTTGAACTGGACAACGCCGCCAATCCGGGCGTGCTTGGCCGCAATCGCCACGCGCGGATGCTGCAGGAGTGGTTTCAGGTGGCCTATCATCCGTACGGACCGAAAGACGCACGGATTAGCACTGGTGTCAGCCCCGTCTTTCTGCCCGGCGTTTTTGGAGACGTATTCGATGTGCTGGTTACAGCTCCCAAGCGCACCGACATCCTCGACAACTACCCGGTCGTCGTGCTGAACGGCGAGGTCAGCCTGTCGGAGGAATGGGGCCAAAAACTGGCCGCCTACCTGGAGAGTGGCGGCACGTTGATCGCCTGCGCCGAGCAACTCCGTGGCCCAGGCGTGGCCGCGCTCAAACTGCCCGACGCTGGCGCAACCGCGGAAGATACCGCATTCCAATGGGTGCCTGCCAACAAACTGGTAGCCAGCCAGCGATATCGTTACCAGCCGCTGAAAGAAGGTAACCCGCTCTTGAAAGCAACCAACGGCGACACGGTCGCCGCCGTGTACCAACGCGGCCAAGGCCGGCTGGTTTTCCTGTCGATTCCGCTGGGATTGGGCATCGATCAATCAGCCACGCCGGCGGTAGCGTTGCTGCTGGCCAACGCGCGGCAGGGGCTTTTGCCGGTCGAGGTCAGCGGCGAAGTGGAATGGCTGCTGAATCGGACCGACAAGGGCTGGATTGTGACTTTGCTGAATCCGGCTGGCTGCAACAAACCGCAACACGGCGTCCTGCCGACCGACTACGCGCAGCACCGCGCGGTCACACTGCACTCCGAGCAAAAGTGGAGCCAGGCCCAGGAATGGTTCGACGACACCACCCTGCCGGTGACCGCGGATAAACGAGGGTCGAGCGTGGAAATCACCGTACCGGCGGGCGGAGTGCGGATTGTCGAGTTACAGTGACGGTCGCTGCTGAGGCACGCTGACGTACCGTAAGTTGCGAGAACTCGCGCACCAACCTCCCAAAGGTTGTGGTTGTCTGCACGGTTGGAATGCAACGCCGCTGGGCCTTCCCGCAAGTCAGACGCCAGCCAACCTTCACCTCAGCCAACCGCCGCCCCTAGCGGGCTGTTGAAGTACTACCATTTCCGAACGGCCAGAAACTCCTGGCTCGCAGCCGCCAACTCGCCGCACCGATTCTCCGTGGCAGCCGTCCAATGCAGTCTTGCCCGCCGCCTGGTGGGGTGGTTTTGTCCACTCACATCGGTCGAGTTTCAGCGCGTTCATACGTTGCTTCACCCCGAAAATGCCTACCGAAAGCGTCGTTCCATGAACTGGACCCCACGCGGTCGCAGTGCGCGCATCGGCCACCGCGACTCATGATTTGTCAGCAGGTCCGTTTCCCGGCGGTGGAGGTGGCGAGAACTCGCGCAAAAAGTCCAGAATGTTGTGATTCGCAGCAGGGATGATCTCATACCTGCAAATACGCCTACTACTAGCGACCGGCTTGGCAGAGTTAAACCAGAATTGCGTCTGAGCTAACCTCCACAGCCGCCACAACCGCCGCCACAACCGCCGCCACAACCTCCCCCACAACCACTTCCGCTCGTTCCGCAACCGCCGCCGCTGGACGACAAGTCACCACCCCCACAGGCTCGCGGCAGCATGGCATGTACGTTGGCCAACGGCCCAAAGGCCAGTGTGCCGACGCCGAACAGTCCGACCGCCGTTGCAAGCTGTGCGGGTGACAGGCCCGTCACCGTGGACTTGGTCGGCCGCGATTGTATTGCCCGTACGGACTTCAGCATGGCTTCTCCGGTGGCCGACAATCGCCCCTTGGCCATTAAAAACCCCAAGGCCGCCGCGCCCGTCGCCAGGCAGGCAAAAATCAGAATGCCCACTGGTCGGCCGCGTTCCAACCCCACCGAGATCTTGGCCAGTCCCAACAACAACGGCGAGAACATGATCAGGCTGGCCAGCATGTGGCGCCCGGGCAGCGGTCCCGTTTGCAGGAGGCCACGCGATTTCAGACTGGCCTCGATCTCGCGCGCAATCGGAAGTCCGGTCGCGCCCAACGGAGCGAAGTTCTTGGCTGGCAAGGCTGCCTGGCTCAAGGCCCGTTCCAGGCGCGGTGCTTCGCTTGGCAACGGCTTGCCTTGGCAAATCCTGGTGGACGACTTTGTGAAGACTCCCAACGTCTTGCTATCTTCCGTCTCCAGTCGTAGCGTACCGGCTTGTATCATCGCCGCAAAGGCGGCATGCACGGTACGCTCGCAGCCGGCGGCCAGGCAAGCCACTTCGTAAGGATCGAGAGGAGCTTGAGTCTCCAAATCTTCTGCCTGGGGAGCAAGCAAGATGCGGGTGAGCAAGGCCAGCAGCGCTGCCGCAATCGCCACCGCGAAATAGACCGCCAGAAATTGAGGGCCTTTTAGGTCAAGCGGGTTCCAGGCCAACGCCACGGGCAAGCCCGCCAGCCCGAGTGCAAACAGCGACTTCCCTTGCGATGGCACCCGCGGCCAAAATGGCAGGCGCGGCTTGGGCACAATCCAATACCGCGCGGTATTTACGTTTACTTGCTGCAAGTCTTCGCCGAACCGCTGCTCTGCATGCGACCAGATATCGCCCGGCGGTTCGCAATCGAAACACTGTCGATAGCTCTCCAACGTCTGGTTGTAAAGATCGACGAACCTGGCTTGCTCGGCAGCCCCTCCCTTGGTCGGCCCGTGATGCAATGGCCGTCCAAGTATATTGCCGCATAGGTTGTCCCAATACGAACGGGTGTACGTTAAGTGCAGATGCCAGGCCTGATCTACCTGCTCGGAAGGGGAGACCACATGCCCGGCTTCCACTGCCAGGTACAAGAATCTCTTGTACTCCCCAATCACTCGCTCGGCATATTCGGCGCTCCAACCATTTTCGCGGGCCAGTCGCCGTGAGAAGGGTAACAGCGTGCCAGGCTCGTCAAATTGAAAAGCAAGCAGCCGTTCGAGAAGCCCTTGTTGCGAAGCGTTCATGATAGCCCTCCTAGGGAAAGGAATCTGATTCAACACTCTCCACCTACATCAGCGACGTCGGAGGTCGCGGCGCTCACGAAAACCTTGGCCGGCGTCTAACTCGATGGTACGATTGAGACGCAAGGTCTTACTGAGGAAGGGCATACAACACGAAAAACGCCCCAGGAATAAAACGGACTGCGTTTCAGGCGGTAGAGTAAGCCCGGTGCTTTGTCAAAGCTTGCGTTAGGGATTGCAGGGAAAACGGGTAGTCCTGGCGGCTGGCCGTCCTAGACCCTCCAAAACTAAACTTGACCAACACGACTAACGACAAATCAAGAGCCACGCCAGCAGCGTATTCGCGAGGGATCGTTGGCCACATGAACCTCCACCAGACTTTCGGGCCCGGACTGGTTGACTTGGCGGTGGCAGGCGACCGTGTTGCGTTAGAGCGGCTGCTACTGGCTCACTACGACGACTTGGCGCGGCGGATCGGCGGCAAACTGCCGCCACGTTTGAGGTCGACGCTAGCCGTCGAGGACATTTTGCAGCTCACTTTTTTTCAGGCGTTCCGCGACATCAGCCGTTTTGAACAGCGGTCTGATGCAACCTTTGGCGATTGGTTGACGCGAATCGCCGAGAATCGGCTGCATGACGCCATCAAACAGCACGATTGTCAGAAACGTGGCGGCGAATTGCAGCGCGTGGAAGATGCCGTCTGTGCCGATGGCAGCATCTCCTCGCTGTGGGATTGGATCGCAACCGGCGACAGTTCTCCTGGCAGTGTCGTGGCCCGGGGCGAGGCGCTGCAAGCCTTACAAGCTGCCTTGGACTCGCTGTCGACGGATCAGCGCGCGGCGATTCAAATGCGGTTGCTCGAAGGCAAGTCGTTGGAGGAAACAGCCACGGCCCTAGGACGAACTCCCGATGCCATCCGTGGATTGGTGCATCGCGGCAAACAAGAATTGCTGATTGCGATGGGTCGGGCTTCGCGGTGGCTCAAAACCAAGTAAACGCCATGAGCGATGAACAGGCTGCTTCCAGCCAACCTGACCTCGACACGGAGATTCAGCGCGTTGTCGATCAAGTTCTGCTGCGCAGGAACCGCGGAGAGCAAGTCTCGGATGACGCTCTCTGCCAGGAATTTCCTCATCTATTGCCTAAGTTGACCGTAGAACTGCGCAAGTTGGAAGTTATCGCGCGCGCTAGAGAGCAATGGCAGCAGCCGGCTTCCCACCACACCGAACCGAAGGTGGACGAAACGGCCGACTACCCGCCCCCGCGGCAATCAGCGACTCGCCAGTCGCGCTCGCTGCACATTCGCTGCCCTTTGTGCCACGAACCGCTGGCGATTCTTGCCGATCAACCGCTCGACGATCTGGCTTGCACGGCCTGTCGCGGTCGTTTCAGCCTGGCGGGCGATGATCCGGAATTGAAGGATCAGCAGCCGGTCACCCGGATTGCACATTTTGAATTGCTGCAACGTCTGGGGATGGGTAGCTTTGGCACGGTCTGGAAGGCCCGCGACGTGCAGTTGGATCGCACCGTCGCCCTGAAAATACCGCGGCGGGGGCAATTGGATCCCAGCCAGGTCGAGGAATTTCTGCACGAGGCCCGCGTCGCCGCCAGGCTGAGGCATCCGCACATTGTCAGTGTGCATGAGATCAGCCGTGATGGTGACAACGTTTATATCGTGAGCGACCTGGTGGATGGTGTCTCGCTGGAGGCGTTTAAGAATCAGAAGCATTTGGCCCAAAGAGAAACGGCCCAGTTGCTGGCCACCGTCTGCGACGCGCTACACTTCGCCCATCGGGCGGGTATCGTGCATCGCGATCTCAAGCCGGGAAACATCCTTGTCGATGCCCAGGGGCAGCCGCACATTGCCGACTTCGGTCTGGCCAAGCGCGTGCATGAGGAAGTCGAGATCAACATGCAGGGAGAGATTCTCGGCACGCCAGCCTACATGTCTCCCGAGCAGGCTCGCGGCGATGCCCACCTGGCCGATCACCGCACCGACGTTTACGCGGTGGGCGTAATGTTGTTTGAGTTGCTGACCGATTTTCTTCCTTTTCGCGGCAACGTGGTGGCTTTAACGCAGCACGCCATTCACACTGAGCCCCCCAGCCCGCGCCGACTAAATGCCACCATATCGCGCGATTTGGAAACGATCTGTCTGAAGTGTCTGGAGAAAGATCCTGCCCGGCGATATGCCTCGGCCGAAGATCTGGCCGCCGAACTGCGCCGCTTTCTGGCAGGCGACGAAATCCTGGCACGGCCCATTTCTCGCGGCGAGCGCCTGTGGCGTTGGTGCCGCAAAAACCCGCGCGTTCCCACGCTCTCGGCGGCCCTGTTATTGGTGGCGCTGCTGGCCTATGGGCTGGCGTGGGTCTGGATTGAACATCAACTTGTCGAAACCGATCGCACGCTGACCGAACGCGCACTGGCCAATGTCCGCTTCACCACCGAGTCCGTTGCCGCG
>JBFWUW010000010.1:0-126108 GCA_050247075.1 Pirellulales bacterium
CAGCCTATTCTACGCAGAGTGCGCGATGGCCTTGTCTGATACTGCCACTAAAAGGCATTCTTGTGATTGGATATTGATATTCTTATCAGGGCATTCGAGCCGCCAGGAAGGCGCGATCGTGGGGACAACCATTTCTTGACCAGAATGTCTATGCGTCCCCCAGGGAAATCCGCGTACCTTTCTCCTGCCGGGCGCAATCTAGCGGACCGACCGGCCGAGGGAGCCATGCGTATCGAGGGCAACCACGAGGCATGAACCACCCTTGCCGCCACATTCCGCAGCCCGCAAAGTCTCCTCAATCGCCATATTCATCGCATTTTACCCCCTGCGATGCGGCGCACTTCGAGCTATGATAATAAGGACTTACAACGCGCACCTTACCGCCTTCCCGCCAACTTGCCTCCATGACCAACCCTGCCCGCCTGCAAGGCATTTACTGCCCCAATATCGTCCCCTTGAATGAACGGGGAGACATCCACGAGCGCGAACTGCGGCGTTATACCGACTGGCTGATCGACGGCGGCGTGCATGGGCTGTACCCCAACGGTTCGACGGGTGAGTTCACCCGCTTCACCCCGGAGGAACGCCGCACGATTATCGCCATCATGGCCGACCAGGCGGCGGGCCGCGTCCCCATTTTGGCCGGCGCGGCCGAGGCCAACGTCCGCGAGACCCTCAAGGCGTGCGAATACTACCACTCGCTGGGCGTGCGGGCGGTGGCGATTGTCTCGCCGTTTTATTACAAGCTCAGCCCGCCGGCCGTGTATGCGTACTTCAAGGAGATTGGCGACAACACGCCGATTGATGTCACGCTGTACAACATTCCGATGTTTGCCTCGCCGATTGACGTGCCGACGGTGCGGCGGCTGGCCGAGGAATGCCCCAAGGTGGTGGCCATCAAGGATTCATCGGGCGACCTGCCGCACATGATCCGCATGATCCAAGCGGTGCGGCCGATCCGGCCCGACTTCAGCTTTCTCACCGGCTGGGACGCCGCCTTAATGCCCATGCTGTTGATTGGCTGCGACGGCGGCACCAACGCCACTAGCGGCATTGTGCCCGAGGTCACCCGCAAGCTGTACGACCTGACGATGGCCCACCGCATCGACGAAGCCCGCGAGCTGCAATACAAGATACTGTCGCTGTTCGACAAGGCGCTGTACTCGGCCGACTTTCCGGAGGGCTTTCGCGCGGCGCTCAAGCTGCGCGGCTTCAGCCCTGGCAACGGCCGGCAGCCACTGGCGGCCAGCCAGCGCATCGATATCGCCCTGCTCAGCGATGCGCTGCAATGCCTGCTCAGCGAGTACGGATACACCAGCCAACCGGTCGGCGGCTGCCCCATTCCCGAACCTGGCGTGTCAAGTTCTCAAGTCAGCCGCATCGTGGAGACGGTGGTAGCGGAACTGAAAAAACGAGGCGGGGGACATTTTTGATTTTTGATTGTTGGGTGCTTCGTTTTTGAGTGGCCTTTTCCGTGGCGGTGCTTGCAATGTCTGTTTCAATCGAAAATCCAAAACTACAAATCCAAAATCCAAACGCCAGTCTGGCATTGCTAGAAGTTGCCAACCTCACTCCGGCGTTGCTGGTGGTCGACCGCTGCGCCAAGGCTGCCGGCGTGACGGTGCTGGGCGTGGAGAGCAGCGACTCGCCCATGCAGTGCATTAAGTTGTTCGGTTCCGTGGCCGATGTCCGCGCGGCGGGCGAGACCGGCCTGGAACTGGCAAGACAAATGGGTAGCTCGGCGATTCTGTCGGTGTTGCCCGCCCCGCTCGATGAAACAATGGTTCTGGTTCAAAGCAAGCCGGCGTTCAGCCCGTTGTTGGGCCTGTACGACGCGCGTATACCCCAACAGGAAATGAAAGCCATGTCAGACGCGATTGGATTGTTGGAAACCCAAGGGCTGGTGGCTGCCTTGCACGCCGCCGACGAAATGCTCAAGAGCGCCAGCGTGACCATTTTGGGCAAGGAAAAAATCGGCGCGGCCTACATCACCATCATCGTCAAGGGAGACGTGGCGGCGGTGCAAGCGGCCATCGCCAGCGGCAAGCAAGTCGTCGAACGTCTGGGTGGCAAGCTGATCATGGCCGACATCATCGCCCGTCCCCACCCGGAACTGGCCGCGCTGTTGCCCACGAAGTGATTTTCGCAGGACAAAATGTAGGAGGCGATTCCATCGCCGATGGCCGCCGTGAGAGACGGTTCCCGCGGGGTTGATCGGCGATGGAATCGCCTCCTACAGGCGTTAAGGCCGCTCGTCGTCGAGCCGGGGCGGATCGGAATTTTCGTCCCGTTGAAAGCGGTCCGCCGTGCGGCGCTGCTCTCGAACCGGCTGCCCAGGCAGCAGATCGAGCAGGCCCCGCGCGTACGGGTTGAGCGGCACCACCGGGTCGTTGGGCGTGGCGAACAGTTTGGCCAGGCCCGCGATGGGCTGCGGCTGGCTAGCCGGCTCGTCGAGCATTGACTTGCGGCCATCGGCAATCACGGTTCCCGCCGGTTGATCGTGGCAACGGCCCGTCAGGCTCAGCCCTTCCGCCCCCAGGGAAAACTCCGCCGCCAACAGGTCGAACGGCAGAATGGCCCGCGGAAACTCGCCGTCGCGTGCCCGCGTGCTCATTTGCAGGCTGTCGGCGATGGCTTGCAGAAACGACTGGCTGACAAAACCTGGCCCGCCCTCGATCAGCCCGGCGGCATCCACCAGGCGGCTCTCGCGAAACTGGGCCTCATAAACTTGCACGCGGGCCGACCCGCGCAGGTCGTGCGGAACGTGGTTGGCCACCAGTGTCGCCAGGTCGATATCGGCCAACTCTCCCCGCAGCAGCCCGTTCCAGCCATGCTCGCCCCGCCGCGCCCAGACGTATCCGTGGAACCTGGCGCGCGGGCCAATCCACTCTTCCACCGGCACGGCCGGCGACAGCAGCGACAGATCGAGCGGAGCGTCGCCGGTATCGAGTTCAAAGCCCGCCCGCGGCAGGCCCCCTTGCCGGTCGCGAAACAACGTAATCCGCGGCGATTGCACGGTACTGGTTTCAGCAGTGCGCCACTCCATCGAAGCTTGCGGGCCGGCGTCGAGCGTTTCGATACGTCCCACCACGCTGGACAGCGCCACCTGCCGGTCGGGCCATTGCAGGAAGAGTTCGTTGGCCAGAATACGCACGGGGCTGGATGGTTCCGCCGGCCGCCGCGACAGCGCGCGTTCCGCGGCTTGCCATACCTCGGCCAGCGCCGCGGCATCAATCTTGGCACCAGCCGCCACCACCACCAGGCCCACGCCGTTGCTAGCCGCCTTGATCTCGTCCGCTTGCAACACCACCTGCCCCGTCTCTTGCTCGGTCGCCCGCAACCCTTTCAAGACCGTCAAGCCAGGCCGCGGATGTGCCGCCTCTTCCAGGCGAACTTCCAGCCCCAACTCGTAGCCAATCGCCCGCTCGTAATCCCTGCGATGCGAGGGAAGCCGCCAAACCACTATCCACGCGCCCACGCCCAACGTCGGCAACACGCATAGCAGCAAAAAGCTGGCGCGGCACGCTAGGCGGCGGACCGAGGAGGGGGAACGGAACATCCGTGTTCCAGAGTATAAGTGTTTAGTGCTTAGTGTTCAGTCAAAAGCAGTCAGCGGAGAAGCTGTCAGCCATCAGCTTTTCATACCTCATACCTCATCCTTCTGCCTTTCGCCTATCGCTTCCTCGCCATCTCCAAAAACAGCCGGTACCGCGCCTGCATTTCCTCCAGGCTGTCGCCGCCGAATTTGTCGATCAGGGCGGCGGTCAGCTCGAAGGCGACGACGTTTTCCACGATCACGCTGGCGGCCGAGACGGCGCACACGTCGCTGCGTTCGTAGTTGGCCGACTCGGGCTGTTTGCTGGAGAGATTGATCGACTCCAGCGGCTTACGCAGCGTGCTGATCGGCTTCTTGGCGGCCCGAATCACCAGCGGCTGGCCGTTGGTCATGCCGGCTTCCAGCCCGCCGGCATTGTTGGTGGGCCGCGTGAAGCCCAGGTTGGCCGTCTCGCGCTGGCTGGCATCAAACTGGATCGGGTCGTGGACTTGCGAACCGCGGCGGCGGGCCGCTTCAAACCCCAAGCCAATCTCCACCCCTTTAATGGCTTGCACCGCCATGACAGCCTGCGCCAGTTTGCCATCCAGCTTGCGGTCCCACTGAGCGTGCGTCCCCAAGCCAAACGGCAGACCTTCCACGCGGACCTCCACCACGCCGCCTAGCGTGTCGCCATCCTTGCCGCATTGGTCGATCAGGGCCATCACCTCCGGGTCGCGGGCCGGATCGAGCGAGTAAAGCTCGCTGGCATCGCGAATCTTCCGCAACTCGGCCAGCGTACCGGGCGAAGATTCCAGTCCAATGCCCCCCAACTCAACCACGTAGCCTAGCGCTTCAATGTCAAAGGCCGAAAGCAACTGCCGGGCCAACGCGCCGGCCGCCACGCGCACGGTGGTCTCTCGCGCGCTGGCACGCTCCAGCACGCCGCGGATGGAACCGAGATACTTCACCGAACCGGTCAAATCGCCGTGGCCGGGGCGGGGCCGGTCGAGGTCACCCAGCCGTTCCAGTTTGTAGTCTTTGTTGATGACCTGCAGGGCGATGGGGCTGCCCAAGGTTTGGCCCTGCCAAATGCCGCTTTGAATATCGACCGTGTCGGTCTCAATGCGTTGTCGCCCACCCCGTCCGTAGCCCCCCTGCCGCCGCCGCAGTTCGACGTTGATGACATCGAGATCGAGTTTGACACCTGCGGGAAAGCCATCCACCAAGGCCAGCAGGGCCTTGCCGTGCGACTCGCCGGCGGTCCAATAGCGCAACATCTGTTCTCGACAACGGTTAGGGCAAGTGGAAAAATCACCGCGCAGCGGCAGCCTCAACCCAATTTTAGCTTGCCCCCACCCCGCGCGATAGGGCAGTGTCGGCCGGAACCGCTAGCCCTGCTGGCAGCTTCCTAGTTGTAGGAGGCGATTCCATCGCCGACCGTCATGTCGGAGCCGTCTCTGACGGCGACCGAATGCCATGCCGGACGGCGTTGCCAGGAAAAGAACCACGAATCGAACGAATCCAACGAATAAGAATCCGCCGGAACTTTTCTTGCGTGTTGCCCGCCCCTTCCCTACCTTCCATGCGAGCCGCGATTTGCCTCGGCCCAAGCTTTTAGCCAGGTGCCAGGCGCAGGCCGCGCGGCAGGGATTCGCCGAAGACCAGGCCGGTTTCGGCGGCTTCCAGATGGCCGCCGCTGCGGACCAGTTCTTGGTAGTGGGCCGAGGCCTGGGTGTTTTCCAGCCAGGCGGCCGCGCGGTCTCGCGGCTTGTCGCCCAGGTCGCGGTAGCGGTCGCCCGTCCGCCGGGCCAATTGCATCACTGCCAGTTGCCGCACGGGGTCAGTCTCGCGCGGGCCGAGCAGCTCTTCCAGCCAGCGCCCGGCGGCTTCGGCCGGGACCACGACATTCAGCGGCCCGTAAAGCGGTTCTCTCGCGCCCAAGCGGCCCAAGGTCCAGATCATTGCGTCGCGTACGGCGGCGGCCTTCTCACGGTCGATGCGGCCGGCCAGCAAGTCGCCCAGCTCCACCTTGGCCGCAATCGGCAGCAGTTCGAAAGAGCCCAGCAGACGCCATATCTCCGACTGCTCGTGCGAGCCAACGCCCGCCGCGCCGCCGCGATTAGTCTTGGCACCCAGCGCGGCCCGCAGATTAGCCAGCAGCGGATCGGCCAAGGCCCGCTGTTGGCCGGCCGCCAGCCCGCCGGCGATACGCCGCCACAGGATGAGCCACTCCACGCGGCACATGGGGCCAGCATGCAGCACTCTCTTGCCCTGAAACAGCCGCCAGGTCTGCGCCACGCGCCAATCATCGACCGCCAGCCCGTAACCCGGCCGCAGGCAAAAGCCGACCAGATAGAGCCAGCGGGCCTCGAAGACATCACCGCGGCGGCGGCCCGCTTCTAGTTCCAGCAGTACATCCCACATTCGCCGCAACAGTGACGAGGGCCACTCGCCGCGGCGCTGCCCGATGGTTTTTTCCAGGGACTTGACCAGCCCTTCGGCCAACTCGCGCGGCGCCGCGGCACCGCTAGCTAAGACCTTTTTTAACAGTTCCACGCATGCCTGGTACGTCGCTTCATCCACAAAGCCTTCGGCTTCGGCCGCCCCCTGGTGCCCCGCGCGGTCGGTCTGCGTGGCCGAGCGGACATCGAACTGCAGCCGCCAGGTGCGGTCGCCTTGGGCCTCGCCGCACCACACATCCAGCGTGCCGATCTCGGTCAGCCGGGTATGCAGGCGGACGCGCAACGATTCGGCGGCGGCCCCTTTTTTGCCTGCTTGCAACACCGTACGAATCGGCGGCAGCGGAGACATTTGGTCGCGGTCGAACGGCACCACCGCGCCAGCCGCATCGGTCAAGCGCGTGCTGGAAACGTACAGCGGAAACTCCACCGGCTGGCGGATCAGCAGTTCAAACGTGCGGTCGGGCAGATCGACCGTGGCCCCTTCCTCCACGCCCGCCGGAGCCAGGCAGACGGCCGACGGCTGGGCCTCGTCCGACTCCACGCCAATGTAATAGCTTCGCGCCAGTCCGGCCGAGATCCGCACGCCAATGCCACGCCGCACCATGCCGTAATAAGCCGCGCCGCGGGCCACCGCCAGATCGAGCCGTTGGTTGTCTAGCACCAACGGCTGCCACGCATTGGTTGACTGGCCGGGAAACCACGAGCAGAGGACCTCCAGCAACCGCGAGCGCAACTGCCCAGACTCAAAGAAGCCGCCGTTGAAGAGCACGATGTCGGGCCGGGCCGGATCATGGCTGGCCGGAGTATCGTCTGGCGTGTCGCCCGCGTGGCGATGCGCCGTCAGAAACGCCGCCAGGTAGCGGGTGATGGCCGCGTCGGCGGCATAGGGCAAGCCGAACTCTTGAAACCCGCTACGGCGGGCGGCCGGCTTGTCCGTCAGCCCCACGCGCGGCAGAAAACCTTCGACCAGCACTTGGGCGACCTCGTCGCGGGCCAGTTCGACTTGCAGCGACCCTCCGACCAGCTTTGCGCCCGAACCGGCGATATTCAGCTTGAGGCGAGGCGGCGGCTGTTCGCCTAGCAATGTCTCCTTCACGCGGCGGCAGCTTTGCACCAACATGCTCCATTGCCGCGGGGCCAGTTTGCCATCGCCGGCCACGCGCCGCTCGACATGATGGGCCAACGCCAGATCGAGGTTGTCGCCTCCCAGGATCAGATGTTCGCCCACGGCCACCCGGTGGAACCGTACGTTTTCCCCTTCGCCGCGGCGGACGCGGATCAGGGTGAAGTCGGTCGTGCCGCCGCCGACATCGCAGATGAGTATCTTCTGGCCCGGCCTGACCGTTTGTTCCCAGTCATCGCCGTGCGCGTCGATCCAGGCATAGAAGGCGGCTTGCGGCTCTTCGACCAACACCACCCTGGGCAAGCCGGCCCGCGCCGCCGCTTTGACGGTTAGCTCGCGGGCCACTTCGTCGAACGAAGCGGGCAGCGTCAGCACGACATCTTGCAGTTCCAAGGGATTGTCGGGATGGCGATGGTTCCAAGCCTGGCGGAGGTGCAGCAAATAGCGGCCGCTGGCCTCAACTGGCGATAGCCGTTGCACGTCTGGCGAGCCATGCCACGGCAGCAGGTCGGCCATGCGGTCAACTCCGCCGTGGCAGAGCCAGCTTTTGGCCGATGAAACCAGCCGGCCCGGCGTCGTCTCACCCTGGTCGCGGGCCAAAAAGCCGACGATGTGGCCGCAGTCGGCGGAGGTCCAGGGGAGCGTGTAGGCTCCGCCCGACCGTTCGGCCGCGGTCGGTTCAAAGTGGAACGAGGGGAGCGTATCGCGGGCTTCAATCTGGCTGGGGGCGACCAGTTGCGGTATGGCAAAGTTTTGCACGCGAACCGGTTGTTGCGCGGTATCGACAAAGGCCACCGCCGAGTTGGTGGTGCCCAGGTCGATGCCTACGACAAAGCGGCTGGGGAGTTGTTCGGTTTCGAGGGGTGCGGACATCGCGTCAATCGGCAGCCAAGGGCCTTACTCCGTCTCCTCGCGAACGCTGAACTCCAGCTTCCATTGCTGCTCGGCAGTGGCGCTGACGCACCACAGTTCGAACATCCCCAGCTCGGTGATCCGCGAACGAAAACGGACCGGCACGTATCCCTCTGGAAACTCCGCGCTGGCCGGCAACGTGGCTTCCAACGAGTCGGTCTCGGCCAATTCATCGGGCGGCCACGAGGCCAACAATTCGCCGGGCTGGTCTTGCTTGCGCACGCCCGAGCTGAAGAAGCGGAACTGCGCCGGCTCGCCCACGACCAGCCCGATCTCGCCGCTGGGGACGTCGCACTCGGTTCCTTCCTCCATGCCAAAGGGGACCACGCACAGCGCCCGCAACGGTCGAGCCGCGCCGGGAATGGCCAGGCCCGCCGTTTCAATGCCGACATAATAACCGCGGGCCGCGCCGCCGCGGATACGCACGCCGCCGCGTTGCTTGGCCCAGCCGTACAGAGCCGCGCCGCGGGCCACGGCATGGTCCAGGTCGTGCGTGCCGGCCAAGGGCCGGGGGGGCGTCTCTTTCTTGCCAGTCCAAGAGGCCAGCGCGGCCAGCAGCCGGTCGCGGAACAATTCCGACTTGAACACGCCGCCATTGAACAAGACGTGCGTGGGCCGCACCGGTGCGCCGTCGCTGCCATGCGCCGCCAGAAAGCCCGCCAGATGCCGCGTCACCGCCGCGTCGGTTTCAAACGGCAAGCCAATTTCTTGGAAGCCCGACGCGCGGCGTTTGGCCGGCCGCTCGTCGGCGGCACACAGGGGAAAGAAACCATCCAGCAGCATGGCGGATGCCGGCTCGCGTTCGACCTCGACCGAGATCGTACCGCGGATCATCTTGCTGCCGCGTCCTAACACCGTCACGGGATGCTTCTTGGGACCGGACTCGGCCAACAAGACTTCCTTAGCCGCGCGGCACGAATGCCACAACGCCACCGATTGCCAGGGATCGAGCTGCACGCCTTTCTCGCCGAACTTACTCGCCACGGCGTGGGCCAACGCCAGATCCATGTTGTCGCCGCCAACCAGCACATGGTTGCCGACGGCCACGCGTTCGAGCGTTAGTTCGCCTTGGTCCTCGGCCACGCGAATCAGCGTGAAGTCGGTCGTGCCCCCGCCCACGTCGCAAACCAACAGCGTGTCCCCCACCTTGAGCTGCTTCCGCCATTGGTCGCCGGCGTCTCCCAGCCAGGCGTACAGCGCCGCTTGCGGCTCTTCCAGCAGCACCAGGTTGTCGGGCAATCCAGCCGCAATGGCTGCCTCGCGAGTGAGCTCGCGCGCGGCCGCATCGAACGATGCCGGCACGGTCAGTACCACTGCTTGTTCGGCCAACGGCGCATCGGCAAAGGATTGCTGCCACGCGGCGGCCAGATGTTCCAGATATCGTTGCGTGGCCGCGACGGGTGAGACTTTCTCCACATCGGCCGGTGCATTCCAGGGCAAGATGGCGGCATGCCGGTCGACGCCGCTATGGCACAGCCAGCTCTTGGCCGAACTGACCGTTCGCGCGGGTACATCGGCCGATTGCCGCCGGGCGTAACCACCCACGGCTTCTCGCGGCTTTTTGCGCCAGGGCAGATCGAGCGTGCCCGACGCGGATTCTTCTGGCGTGGCCAGATAGAGGAACGACGGCAGCAGCGGACTGTTCTCGATGGCACTAGCCGCCACCAACTGAGGCAGAGGCAAGAGTTCGGCCGCTGGCCCATCGGCCGCTAATGGCACATAGGCCAGCGCGCTGTTGGTCGTTCCCAGGTCGATGCCCACGACATAGCGCGGCGCGGGTTCGCCATCCTGGCCGGAAGATGACTTTCGTTTGCCCATCAGGCGGTCCAGTCCGTTGGAGGATTCTTGACGCTTATCAAAAGTTGCCGTGCGCCGCCCTTACTTCAATTCTACTTCCACCGGGGCCACAATCATGACGGCATCGTGGCCGCCGGTCCAGGTGGGGAGTTCGCAGCGCGTGGCCTGCCAGCCATGATGGACCAGTTCGCCCGTAAACGGAGGCTGGCCGGTGACGTTGCCCGTCAGGCGGAATCGGGCGGCATCAAAACCGGGCGGCACCTCCACCTGCGAACCCTCGGCTTGTTGCAAAGCCGGCAGCAGGGAAAACCAGCGCTCGATGGCCTTGCGGCAGTCGCGGTGAACATCGCGGGCAACCACGCCAATCATGGCGTCATCGCAATCGCCCAGCGGTTCTTGGATAAAGTCGATGAAGCGAGCCTCTCGCTGCAGTGCAGCCAACAAACTGATGGCGTCACTGCGCGCCGGCGGAGCGGGGGCGGCGGGCTTTTCCGCCGGCTTAGGCACATCCGCCAAAGCGGGGCCGGGCAAGGCCGTTCCGGCCAATGCCGCGTCGATCCGGGAGGCAACCTCGCTGCTGCCTAGCGCGCCAAAAAAAGCCCTGAACGCCGTGCCTATGCGACCCATAACAACGGTTTCCGCTTCCTGGTGCTGTCGTTCATCCTGCGCCCCATCGTGAAATACTACACTACAACGGTAATTGAAGCGCTACCGCGCTTTCAAGGGAAAACAACTCCCGAAGCGGTTTTCGTCGTCAGCCGATCCAGGGTTAGTCTACATAGACCAGTTCGTTCGACATCAGCAGCGCTTGGGCAAAAACTTGCCATACGTCTGGCCGCGGGCCGGAAAAATCGGCGGAAGCGTTCCAAGCATTGCCATCGGGAGCGGAACGTACCTGTATGACCGGCGTCCAGGTGTGCTGGTCGTTGGTCAAGGTGGCTAGTGACTCCACGACAAAGTCAACCGTATCGCCAGGCTGCACTTCTACCTGCTCAACGGCGGCCTCTACTTGCTGGTTGTAGACCTTCCATGCGCCAACCTCGCCCGCGCGGCCGGAGATAATGCGGCATTGAATGCCATCGCTTTGCTCTTCCGCATGTTTCAGCACGCCGCCAATAGAGACCGTGCCGGCGACTGGACTGGTCCAACGGCGGATCGCCAGGTGTGCTGAATCGCCCGGATGACCTCCTTGAGCTTCCAAAAAAGACCAGCCAACGGTTGGATCGGGCAAAGCCGGCCCCCCTTGCCAGCGCTGGCCCGTGAAGTGCGTAAAGGGCGTAAAGCCCGCCACACGGCCTGTTGCGGCATCGAGTGCGCCATATCCGTACTGCCAGGCGGACGCGGTTGAGCCTTCGTCATGGGCCGCATCGTTGCCATCGACAAAGCGGAGTCCCAGCGCTAGTTCGTCGGGGGATGGCGCTCGGCCAAACAGCAAAGCATACATCGCCCCGATTCGTGATGCAGGGTCAGAATGCTCCGCGACCGTAGGCCGGTTGGCCAGTCGCGCCGCCTGTTCCTGCACAAAGGGGCTATTCATCAGAAACAACGCTTGCTGCGGCACCGTCGTCGAGAAACGTTGCGGGCTGTGCGCGTCGGGATTGGCAAAATCGAACGAGCGAAACAGGCCGGGCAGCTCCTGGCGATCGATAAAGCCATACACCGTGCGGCGGCGACTGAAAGGCCGCGTGACTATCGACACGGCAAAGCCCCCCAGCGTGCCATCCAGGTCTCCGCCCGCCGCCAATAACGTGTCGCGGGTGGCCTCAAAATCGAGCCGGCGGCGGTTCATGCGCCATAACAGGCGATTCTCGGGGTCGATCCGCCGCGCATCGGGCCGGTCGTCACTGGCTTGCCGGTAGGCGGCCGACAGTACGATCGTGCGGTGAAGTTGTTTCAGCGACCAGCCTTGTTCCATGAACCGGCGGGCTAGCCAATCGAGCAATCGCGGGTGGCTGGGGGGATCGCTGCGCAGGCCGAAGTCACTCGGCGTGGAAACCAGCCCGCTGCCAAAATGTTGCGCCCAGACCCGATTGACCAGCACCCGCGCCGTCAACGGGTTGTCGCGGCTGGCGATGGCCTGCGCCAGTTCCAACCGTCCGCCGCCATTGGTAAACGGTTGCCGCTGGGGACCGGACAGGGCTTCCAGGAACCGCCGTGGCACGGCTGCGCCCAGGTTGTTGGGCCGGCCGCGAACGAAGATGTGCGGATCGTATTTGGCCAGGTCGAACGATTCCCGCAGAATCATGGCCCGCTGAAAGCCGGCGGGTGCCTGGGCGTCCCACTCGTCGATCTTGGCCCGCAGTTTGCCAATCTCCGCCTGGCCCGGACGGCCGACCAGAAATTCCACGTCGCTAGCGGGAACGTCGGGCGGCGCATGCGGCCCATACAACACGCGGCGAAGTTCTTCCGCATCGTCATCGGCCAGTCGGCGCGGCTCGGGCTGGCCAGCCTCGCGCGCCGCGGCCAGGGTTTGACTCCACTGCCGCTCCACATTCGCCAGCAGCGTACCGTAGCGCTGGGCAACTTCCTCCAGCGACGCGGGCGGCGTGGTGAACAGCGCGGCCACGCTGGGATGATGCGGGCTAGCGGCGGCCTCGTCGGATTCTTCTGGTGGATTCGTCTCCTGAGGGGCGTTTGCGGAGATTTTTTCCGCCAACGAACTGGCCTGCGCGGCAAATTCAGCCTCGGGCAAGGCGGCAAAGGCGTGCCAGGCGGCGAACACCCGATCGCGCGAACGGTGCGTGCGGTCGAGGTGCGAACGCCAACGCTCGATCACCAATTGGCTTGGTTGGCCCGGCACTTCGACGAACATGAACTTATCCATGCTCGGCAACGCCAAGGCTTTCTGGCCGGCCAGCAAATAGGCAGCGGTCTGGCCGCGAAAGTCTTGCAGCAGTTGGGTGTGCTGGGTTCGCAGGTATTGGTCCAGTTCGCCCTGGCGGCGGGCCAGCTCTTGGTCGTAAGTCTTGTCAGCCTCGGATTGTTGATCGACCTTGCGCAGCGTTTGGGTCCGTTCAACCGAAGCGGCAAACACGCCATACAACGAGTAGTAGTCGGCGGTCGGAATGGGATCGAACTTGTGGTCGTGGCAGCGGGCGCAAGCCACCGTCAGGCCCAACAACCCGCGCGAGACAACATCGATGCGGTCGTCGATAATGTCGTGTTGATCCTCCAGAAAACGCCGCCCGATCGTCAGGAAACCGAGCGCCGCCAGATCGCGGTTATCCTCGTCCAAGGGCAACTGGTCGGCGGCCAATTGGCGCAGCACAAACTGGTCGTAAGGCAGATCGTCATTAAACGCCCGAATAACCCAGTCGCGGTAGGTATAGCCGTAAGACTGGTTGCTGCCGAAAAACTTGTAGCCCTTGCTGTCTGCATAGCGGGCCACGTCGAGCCAATGCCGGCCCCAACGCTCGCCATACTGGGGCGATGCCAACAGGTGGTCCACCAAACGATCAACGGCATGGTCCTCGCTGTCTGCCAAAAACTCCGCAACCTCCGCGGGCGTCGGCGGCAGCCCGGTCAAATCGTACGACAAACGGCGAATCAACGTGCGGCGGTCCGCCGGCGGCGATGGCGAAAGCCCCGCCTGTTGCAGTTGTTCCAACACGAAGGCATCGACGGGCGTCCGCACCCAATCCGCCGCGGCAAGGGGCGGCTCCTCGGGCAAGGCTAGCGGTTGAAAGGCCCAATGCCGCAACCGGGCATTGTGGTCGTTCGATGGCGCATCATCGTCCGACTCCGGCCAAGGCAAGCCAAGTTCAATCCAGTTCCGCAAGGCGGCGATGGCCGTGGGGGAGAGCTTGCCTTCGGGCGGCATTTGCAGATCGGGGTCGTTGTACCGAACCGCATGCAACAAGCGGCTCTCTTCAGGCTTGCCGAGCACGACGACCGGGCCAGAATCGCCCCCTTGCAGCACGGCGGCACGCGAATCGAGCCGCAGGCCCAGTTCTTGCTTCTTGGCACCGTGGCAAGGCTGGCAATGCGTGGCCAGAGTGGGACGTACTTGCAGCTCAAAAAACTCGATCGCGTGGGGAGAAAACGTGGGTGCGGTAGCCGGTTCCGCGGCCAACCCAGCAGCGGTGCCTAGGATCAGCCAGGCGGCGACAAGTGCCATTCCATAACGCGAAAGGTGAGAACGGTTGTGAATAGCCGACGATGAAGCTGGCAAGCGGGTTGCGCGAAGATGTCTTGCGCAAAGGCGCAAAGCCGCGAAGGCGCTATGAGTTGCACCAATCGATCTAAGAATCGTGCCATGTTTCTCGATCATGCGTTTCATCCTGGCTGTCCCCCCTACGTGCGAAAGCCGCGGCGGCGCAGCTCGCTGTAGCGCTGTAGCGCGTCTTGGATCACTGGCAGCGTGGCGGCCACCGGCTGGAATTCATCGACCTCCACGCTCTTGCCTTCCAGGATGGTGTAGTCCAGAAAGAACCGCCGCAACATATGCAGACGATGGCTGGGCAGTTCGCTGGCTTCGCGATAGCCCGCGTACTCCGGGTCGTCCACGGCCACGGCCAGCACTTTGTGGTCCTTCTTGCCGCAGTCGATCATGGTCATAACGCCGATCGTGCGGGCACGGGCCAACGTCAACGGGGCCAGCGGCTCTTGGCACAGCACCAGCACGTCCAAGGGGTCGTCGTCCTCGGCGTAGGTCTGGGGAATAAATCCGTAGTTGGCCGGATAGAATACGGCCGAATGCAACACCCGGTCGAGCCGCAGCAGGCCAGTCTTCTTGTCGAGCTCGTACTTGACGCTCGATCCCATCGGTATCTCAATCACGGCCATGAACTCGCTCGGCAGGTCTTCGCCGGGTGTAACGTCGTGCCAGGCATGGGTCATGCAATTTTCCTCGGTCGGTACAAGCCAGTGACATGGCGGCCCACGGCCGCGCAAACGGAAATCGCCACCATGTTGGCTTGGTCGTGGCTTGCGCACCACGGTGGAGCAATGCCATTGTAGCCAGCGGCACACCCCGCGCGCACAAAAACCGCGTGCGGATCACCTTGATCCGCACGCGGCAGCAGGGGGGACTTGTTGAACCAGCAAGAGGTTACGGCTGCGTGGGGTTGATGCCCAGCAGTTGCTCTTCCTCTTCCTGGATGATGATCCGCGGCGTGACCATCAGCATCAGGCTGGAGGTCTCGCGGCCGATACCGACGTTGGAGAACAACCGTTTGACGTACGGTATCTTGTTCAAGAACGGCACGCCAAACTCGGTGCGGCCCTCGCGGAGGCGTTTGATGCCACCTAGCAGCACCGTGCCGCCGTCGGGCACGCTCACCGTGGTTGTCACGGTCACCACGGCCAAGGTCGGCAACTGCACCGTGGTGCCCGCTACCGTCTCCGAAGCCTCGGCATTGCGGCCCGAGGTGGCATCGTCAGGCCCTTCCGAACCACTGCTGACGCTGGTGGTCCGCGATCCGGTGAAGGTAAAGGTATCGACCTTTTCGATGTTGCTGAAGTACGGCACCACCGTCAGACGGACAAACCGCCGGTCGCTGGAGACCACCGCCTGCACCGTCAGATTGGTCCCTTCCGGTAGCACCAAGATCACCGGCTGTTGGGCGGCGGCAAAGTCGCCGACCACCGGGATCACGCTGATCACGAAGGGGCTGAACGACTGGTCGCTGATCGTGGCGGACTGGCCGTTGAACAGCGTCACCTTGGGAGCTTGCAGCACGTTGCTACGGCGGTCTCCCTGGGCAGCCTGCACAAAGAAGTAAGCTTCGATATCGCTGAGGATGGCAAAGCCGGTGCTGGCCGCCGTGGCCGCGTCGAATCCGCCGAACTGCGGCACGGCCGAGGTAAAGCTGCCCCCCGTCCTCACCGGAATGTCCAAGTCCGCGCTAAACACGTTCGGCAGAGACATACCCACCAGGGCGCTGTTGCTACGATTCAGATCGCGATCGATCACGTCGCGCGGCACGCCGCCGTTGGTGTTAAAGGGAAACGGCGTATACGAGGTCGAGTCGTTCGGGTCGTAGCGTCCGAAGACCTGAAACGGACGATCGACGTTGGAGTTGATGTCGAAGTCGAACGAAATACCGATCCGCTCGAAGAAGTTGTCGCTGAGCGTGATGAACCGCACTTCGATGGCGACTTGCAAGTCTTGCAGCCGACGCAACTGTTGCAGCAGGTCCACGATCTGTTCGTGAACGTCCTGCGTCTGGCTGATCACCAGGCTCAGGTTCAATCGGAATTCCTCAATCGTACCCGGCCCGCCGACTTCGTCCCACGACTGGGGTTCGATCGTCGAGGTAATCAGCTCAATCAAGCTGTCGAAGTCGGGCTGAGGCACGCCGCCCAACCCGCCCGGACCGCCGGAAGGGCCATCGGTGCCGGGGCCGGTGGAGGTTCCGGCCAAGCTGGCCAGTACCGACGGATTCACCGAAGAGCTGGAACCGCCGTCCCGCGTGGCGGCCACCGCTAACGGTGCCTGCGTAGCGCCCAAGCTCGATTGTCCGCCGTAGCCCAGCGTGTTGTAAGCGTCTTTCAACGCTCCCGACAGGCCCATGCGGTTGTTCGGCACGAAGTTAGGAATCGGAATCACCAGATCGGCCACGTTGTACGTCACCGGGTAGGTTTCGCCGTGGCGGAGCTGCTCGCTGGTGATCTGCAGCACTTCGTCCTTGATGACGTAATCCAGCCGCAACGGCTTGAGGATCAAATTCAAGGCGCTCTTCAGCGAGATCTCTTGGCTGAGATTGATGGTGACGGGCGTGTCCGAACTGACCCCTTCCTCGGCCAGGCCGGCCTGGTTGAGGTGGACGTTGATGCCCGCCAGCGTCCCCAGCGAACTGATCACGGTGGAGAGGGGCTGGCTCTCGTACTTCACATCGACCGGCGTCCGCAGCTTTTGCTCAATCTCAATCTCCTTGGCCGACTTGCGGCGGCCCTCTCCGGCCAGCTTGCCGCGGCGAGTCGTGATGTCTTTCCAATCCTTGGGGAACTCCATCTTGGTATCGTCGGAAAACGGAATCGACGACTTGTCGACTTGCTCCAGCGTCATGACGAAACCCTGCTCCTTCTGATCGCGAATCGCCGCGGCGTTCTGAAAATTGCGGATCAGGCGACATTCTTTCATCAACTGCGTCGAGACGGCTTCCTCGGGCGCGATCTCCATGGCCTGCTTGGCCAACAGTTCAGCCTCCGGATAACGCCGGTCGTCCATCAGCTTGTTGTACTCTTCCACGATTCTGGCCAGCTTTTCTTGAATCGCGATCTTGTTGTCGCGCTGGCGGTCGATCTCTTCCAAGACCGACTTGTTGCGGTCGTCGAGTTCAATCCGGGCACGATTGTCGCGGATGTACTTCTCCGCATCGGCCATGGACCGGTTGAGACGCGTCTCGGTGCGGCGTTTGACGTCGTCCGAAACGGTGCTGGCCTCCAACTGCGCGCGAATCTCGTTCAACATCTCCACCGAACGCTTCGGCTCGGAAACCAACAGGCTCTTGGCCTCACGCTCCTTGTCGGCCACGTCGGTCAGCAGTTTCTTTTCCTCGACCGAAAGCTGAGACGCGGCATTGCCCAGCGCGGGCGAACCACCGCTGGGGGTTTGAGCCAGTGCGATCAAATGGTTATCCAGCCGCTTTTGGCTGGCCGCGTCCAGTTCGCCGCGGATGGCGGCGGCCTGGCGGAACCGCGTCTTGGCCGTGGCCAAATCTTGGGCCGTCAAGGCAGCTTCACCCTCCAACAGCAGGCCCATGGCCTCGCTGGGCGCGGTCACTGTTGCCGGACGGACGTTGGGATCTTGAATCGTGCGGCCCGTATTCTGCCCGATCGGAGCATCGTACGAAGCCCGCGTGGCGCGGCCGCCATTGTCGGCCTCCGCTGCCTGGCGGGCACGCTTGACATCCAACAAGACAAGTGCCGGGCGGTCTTCATTGCCGGCAAACGCCGAGTCGGGAACCCGCAAGGCCATCGCCTGGCGGGCCAAGGCCTCGGTCTGGTCCCAGTCGCCGGCGGCTTGCGCCTGACGGGCGGCGGCGACCAATTGCAGCACGCGGGCGCGGGCTTCCTCCAGCGAAGCCGGAGGCGCATCAGGCTGCCCTTCGGCGGCGGCTAGTTCATTAGCTACCCCCGCGCCGTTGACGGCTTGCGGTTCGTCGCCGCGGCGGATTTGGGCGATCCGGCCCAACAAGTCGGCCGGCTTGGTCTCGAACGGGTTGAAGTTAACCGCCAACCGCTCGGCGTCCCGCGCTAGGCGCTCGGCACTGTCCAGATCGCGCCACCGCAGCAACCCTTCGGACTGTTCCAGCAACAGCAAGGCGGTTGCCCGCCGTAACGCTTCGTTGTCGGCTTCCTGGCCGCGGCGAATGTTGAGCTGTTCGACCTTGCCCAACAATTCCTCCACCTTGGCCGGAGAATCCTCCAGCAGTTGATAAGGTACGTTGAGGCTGCGAGCCCTCGCCAGATGGTCCTTGGCCCGGTTGACATCCCCCACGGCCAGCGAACGCCGGGCGTTGATAATCAACATGTCCGACTCGCGCCGCGGATCGCCCGCCGGAGCGGTCCCAGTGGCCGATTGGCCGATCGGCTGCCCCACGGGCTGCGGCCGCGCCGCCGAACCGGTGATCGGTCCGTTGCTTGGCGCGGTCGCGCCTGGCTGGCCGGCCGAGGAGCGGCCCGCGGTGAAGGGGTCGGTGGCTGGCGCGGCTTCTGCCTTGGCCTTGGGCCGCAGCGCCTCGAACAGTCCGCCCGTCCGCTTAGCCGCCGGAGCAGGGCGTTCGGCAGTCCATCCGGTGGTGGCGAGCACGCCGGTCCACAAGAGGGCAGAACCAAAGATGGATCGCAAATTCGTGTTCAAAACGATCTCCTTTCGAGATTCGCATTCGATCCGCTGCCGGCGGGGAATTCCCGCTCCACGCCAGCGACGTATGGGTTTTCGGCCGACGGAGGCCGCCGACGGGCCGCATTCAAGCCGCCAAGGCGGCGCGAATGCGGCAAGTCACCGGTTCCATGCGACTCCAATAACAGTCTTTTCCTTGTGCTCAACATCCAGGGGCCACTTGATGCATGGCACTCTGGCGGTCACCGCCGGGCAACATTCCCATTTGGGTACGCAGCCACGGCGCGGTAATGCTTCGGTTAAATTCGAGATCAGGTAGAAGAGGCGGGATAAATACTGGCGGGCCGATTTACGGTCAAGGCCACTTGTCGACAAAAAGCAAAATCCTGTAGCCTTTAGCAATGTTGGAAATGCTGTCGGCGCTATCAACCGCTTTAGAAATGGGGCGAAATGCCGCTACGAAGCCCGTTTGTAGGAGCCGTCTCCCGACGGCGACAATGCGTGTTCCATTGGCACCGATTCGAGGGCCTGGCGCTTCTTGTTCCACGTTACCCGCACCACTTTACCGAGTGGTGCAGGTAACAAAGGGCGCACTTCTCCGGGAAATCGCGGGGTTTTTTACGATTGCGGCTGCGTTACCTGTTCCAACACGGGGGTGTGGTGCAGGTAGACGTGGCCGCAAAGCTCCTGCTTTGCTGGCCGGATGCGCGAGCGGATACTGCTTCTTTCGCGGGGTTGATGGGCATGGATCGTCGAGCACAATGCCGCCCTCACCCCCATCCCCTCTCCCGGAGTACCGGGAGAGGGGTGCGGATTTTGGGGTTGAAGGCTTCTTGTTTCAAGTAACCTGCACCATTTCACGGAGTGGTGCAGGTTAGAAATGCAAGGTTTTCCTGGAAATCATGAGGATTTTCGTGGGGGCGGCCGCGTTACCTGTTCCAACAACGGGGGTGTGGTGTACGTAACGATTGCCCCGAATCGCCGTCGAGGTTGGCGACTAGGACCGCGCGCACCGGCAGCGCCCGGCGTGGCAACCGCGTTTCAAGAAATATGAACAGGCCCCGTGGGACGTACTGGTCGGTCGAGGGAGCGACGAGAAAGATGTCGCTGCCAAGTAGGCCGACTAGGCGGCAACGGTGGCCGTAATCAGTGACTCGGCCGATCGACCGCCCGCCACGGCCATGCTGTTCGAGCACGAGGCGGACGACGATGTCTGGGCGGTTTGGGAGCTTCATGCCCACCGGACGTGGAAAGGCCACGTCGGCGCGCAATGCTACTCGCAGGCCATTATAGAGCACGTACTGTTTTATTAATAGTACTAAAATATATATTTTAATATTTATTAGTTCAAAACACAGCCACAGCCTGGTTGGCCCGCCCGCGACAATCCGCGGGCCTTCTGTCGTGGCACGGGCATCTTGCCCGTGGCCCGTAGATTGCTTTTTCCAGGCAACGAGTATCTGCATGAGACGGCATGGGCGGGGCGCCCATGACACGCGGATGCATTGTCTTCAAACGTCTGGGGCGAGTTGCGCATCGTGGACCGTTGCCAGGTGGTGGGTTAGACTGAAGGTGTAACGGCGGCAGACAGGCAACAAATCGTCAAGGGTGGATTTCCTGGTCTTGGGGGGATGGCTGTCGTGGAAAAGGTTGCATCGCGGCTGACGTGGATGGGCATTCTGCTGTTTGGCCGGACGTTGATGGCCAGCGCCGCTGAACCGGCCGCGCCGGAACAGCCAGAATCGCCCGCGGCATCGCGGTTTGAGGATCTGGCCGAGCCGTTCGTCCCCGCGCGGCCCCGCTCGTCGCTCGAGGAAGACCAGTTGCAGGCGCGGGCCTTGTTTGCCGCGGCCCGCACCTTGGAGCAGCAAGAAAAGTACGGCCGGGCGCTACGGTTGTACGAACGGGCTTTGCGGCTCGATCCCGACTCCATGACCATTCTGCGGCAAGTGGTGCAAGCGGGCATTTTGCATTACGACCGCGTGACGGAAGTCTTGCCGTATGCGCTGCGGCTGGTTGAGCGCGACCCCGCCTTCGCGCCGCAGCTTAAGCTGCTCAGCCAAGGGTTGATTGATAGCGGCGACCTGCCTGGCGCGCTGAAGCTGTTGCAAACGTCGCTGGCGGCGGAACCGCTGGATAAGCACACGGCCCGCTATATCTTGTTGCAAAACGAGATCGGCCGGCTGCTATTTTTGACCGGAGATACCAACGCCGCGGCCGACGCCCTGACGGAAGTGGCCGCCGCGCTCGACAAGCCCGACGAATACAACCTGAGCCGCGACGTGGTCAAGGCGCTGCTCGATCCGCCATCCAAGACTTGGGCTTTGTTCGGCGAAGTCTTCTTGCTGGCCAATCGTCCGCAACCCGCCATCGAAGCCTTTCAAAAGGCCTACCACGATGGCAAGAAGCAACAGCTCTTGAACTACCAGTTGGCGCGGGCCCATCTGGCGCAGGGTGAAGCCGAGCAAGCCTTGGGGGAACTGACCAGCTATTTGGAGTCGGATGAATCGGTCGAGGGAGCGGGCCCCTACGAACTGCTTGGCCAGATCTTGGAAAAGCTCGACCGGCAAGCGGATTACATTCCCCGGTTGGAGGAACTTCACAAGGCCAGGCCCGACGATGCCAACTTGGGGCTGTTGCTGGCCGATCGCTATCGCCAAGCCGGCCAGGCAGAGCAGGCCATTGCCTTGTACGAGAACCTGCTGCGGGACGCCCCCGACTCACCCGCCGCGGCCCGGCTGGTGGACATGTATCGAGAGGCCAAGGACGATGCCAAGTTGTTGCAAGTGTTGGGGAAATTCGTGGGGCATAGCGGCGATTTGGCTTCGCTGGGAGAACAGGCCGAAGCATTGGCTAAGGACAAGGAACTGTTGCAACGCCTGCTGGCCCAATCGGCCCAGTTGCGATCCGACAAGCCGGACGAATTCGACTACGGACCGCGGCTGGCGACCGCGCTGTTGGCTCTGGCGGCTGACGATTACGCCGTGGCGGGCGAACACTACCGGCTGGCGATAGAGTCGATGCCGGCCAAAGCGGCCGAGTTGTATTTGGGCTGGGGCGTGGGCTTGCTGCTGGACGAAAAATCGGCCGAGGCCGCCGAGGTGTTTCAGCAGGCGATTGATAGCAAAGCCCTGCCCGACGATAATCCCGTGTTTCACTACTATCTGTCGGGTGCCTTGGCGATGGCGGACAGAACGGCCGAAGCGCTATCCGCCATCGACTCGGCCATCAAGACCTCGCCGGAGTCCCCCCGGCTGCACAGCCGGCTAGCCTGGATTCACTATCGGGCCAAGCAATACAGTGAGGCGGCCCGGGCCTACGAGGACTTGATCGACAAGTTTGCCGAAGCGGGCGGTTCGTCGCAGGAAGTTCGCCGGTTGGTGCGCGAGGCCCGGTTGGCGCTGTCTAACCTATGCGTGCTGCAAAAAAACCTGCCCGCCGCCGAGGAGTGGCTGGAGCGGATTCTGGACGAAGATCCCGACAATATCTCCGCGCTCAACGATCTGGGCTACCTGTGGGCCGATCAAGGCAAGCATCTGGAGCGGGCCTTGCGGATGGCGCAACAAGCCGTGGCGGCCGAGCCGGAGAACCAGGCCTACCTGGACACGCTAGGCTGGGTTCTGTTCCGCCTGGGCCGATTCGAGGAGGCTCTGCCGCATCTCCTCAAGGCGGCCAAGGACGAAAAGCAGACCGACGGTGTGGTACTGGACCATCTGGGCGACGCCCATAACGCGCTACAGCAAACCGATGCAGCCATCACCGCCTGGCGCAAGGCCCTGGAACGCTACGACCCCCAGGACGACGCGGAACGGATCGAAGCCACCAAGGCCAAACTGATGCAAGCGGGTGCGCAGTAACGGGAAACCGTGCTGGTATCGTGCGACACCGCCGGTGCCTCTGGACCTATTCCACCGGCGTGACTTCCACATCTAGCCTTAGGTGTTCCTGCGCGGGCGAGTAGAGCGTGCCGGCGGTGGGGGCTGTGTCACGGTAGTGGCGGCCAACCGCCATTCGCACGTGATCGGTAGCGGGCAGCACGCCATTGGTCGGGTCGAAGTCTTTCCACCCAACGTCTGGCAGAAAGATCTGCACCCAGGCGTGCGTTGCGTCCGACTGCACCTTGTTCTCGCCGGTATTGCCCGTAAATACATACCCGCACACGTAACGGGCCGGCAGATGGAGCAGCCGGGCCATGCAAATCATCAGGTTGGCGAAGTCCTGGCAAACGCCTTGTTTGGCGGTGAGCACATCGAATGGGGTTGTCTTAAGCGTGGTGCTCTTGGGCGTGTAGGCAAACTCCCGAAACAATGTCAGATTCATGTCGAACAAGGTCTCGTACACGTCCAACTGGTTTCGCGTGGCAAAACTCTTGCTGAAGTCCAGAATTTCGCGAAGCTGGGTTTCGGGCAACTCCACGGGTGACAAGTACGGTGCCAGCATGTTGAACTCCCAGGGCATCCATTGCACCGGAAATTTGGGCCGCGCCGACAATTGCAGAAACGCGAACGGATCGACATCCAACAGGTCCACCGTCGATTCGGCCACGATCGACAGTTGTGAGTAGGGCGAGGCCATTTCAAACCGCGTCGTCCAGTTGCCGAAGACGTCCTCGTATTCAATCAGCGCGGCATCCGGCGTGACTTGCAAGCCATGCGATACCAGTGTTTGCTTGCGGTCGTGGATTGGGCGGAGATGCAGCCGGTGGACGCTGCGGGAAATGGGCTGGTCGTATTGATAGTAGTTACCGTGCCGCACGCGCAAACGACGGACAGCCGGGGGAGCGGACTTCGCGGGAGGTTCGGAAACGGCGGTGGACACAAAGAGCCCTGGGGAAAAATGTGAAAGGAAACCGGGCTGACCCCGCCCCGATAATAGCAGAGACGTGATATTCGGGCGCGCGAGTCCGAACCGGCCAGTTAAAAAAGCGGCGCGCGATCCGCGTACCGTCCACGATTTCCAGAGAGAGCAGATGTTTGAGTGCGGCGCTCAACTCGTTGTCCAGGGACAACCGACAGCGCGTGCCACGCGAGCATACTTCTGGAAATCGGGGGCGGCGAATTGCGAATCGCGCGCCGGTAGTTGTTTTCAAATTGGGATTTATTCGACCGTGGCGGCGGCGTTGATTTCGGATTCCGCCAGCTTGGTCAGCTTCTCATCCGTGCCGATTTCTTCTTGCAGCGATTCATATAACAGCTTGCCGGCCTTGGACTCGCCCAGCAGCTTGGCGAACGTGCAGATTGTGCCGTACACGGCGATCTCGTAGTGCTCCACGCGCTGCGCGGCGGCAATCAAGGCGGCGTCTTTGACGTCGGGGTCGGCATCGGTCTTGATCGTCTCCGAGCCTTCCTCGATCAGCCCCTCCATGCCGGCGCATTTGGGGCCTCGGGAGCTGACCTCCAATTGCTCGAAGATCGTCTCCAACCGTTCTACCTGCTTTTCGGTTTGAGCCAAATGCGACTCAAAACCCTGACGCAGCTTGGCTGAGTTGGCGGCCTTGGCCATCTTGGGCAACGCTTTCAAGAGCTGCTTTTCGGCGCTGTAAATATCACGCAATTCGTGGATGAACAGATCGTGCAGGCTGTCGACTTTCATCGGTGCTCTCCTTAAACGCATGTATGAAGTGTTGGATCGACCGCAAGGAATAGGTTTCGATGCAAAGCACTTCGCGTGCCAATTGCCTAAGCCCTGCCGCGTTACTGGCCGTGTTAATGCCGGGGCAGTCTGTCGATGGCCGGCGTTATCGGCCTGTTCTTCGCCAAGTTTGTTGCGACCAACGCATTCGTGCCTGGCGACGGAGGGGGCCACCCACCCAACGGGCCCACACCCTAGCGGCGACCTGGCTGGTTCTGGACGGTTCAGGCTGGCCGTCCTTCGTTCAGGCCATACCCTAACTCGGCCTGAAATCAGCCGATTAGAAACGGCACGCCGGTTGCATCTGGCCTTGTCTTGGACATAGACGCCCGGCGATCCGTGTCTCGCCGCTTTTCCGAAGTTCCGTCCAGGAGACTTGCCATGCGACAGAGAGTTGTAACGTGCCACGCGGCGGCCCTAGCCGTGCTATTGGGGATGATGGTATTTCTGGCGGCCCATGCGGCCGATCAAGACGGCCAGGACGACCCAAAAGACAACGCGCCGCAAGAGGAAACGTTCGGCTTGGCCGACAAGAACGACGCGGGCGAAGCAGCGGTAGGTCCCGTTTGGCCGGCCCAGAGCTTGATCGGAGCCACCGTCTCGTCGCAAACGGGCGAAGACCTAGGGGCCATCCGCGCTTTGGTTCTGGACCTGGATGACGCCAGCCTTGTACTGGCGATGGTCAAGTCGCCCGACCAGGAACTAGATGAAGAGCGGCTCAAACCAATACCTTGGGAAGTTCTCGCTTCGCAAGGCGAGAGCAAAGACGGCCTTACCCGGCGATTCACGCTCGCGGCGGATCTGGCGGATCTAAAGGCCGTGGAGGCTATCGACCGGGCGACTTCGATCTCGCGGCAAGAACTGGATTCCATCCGCGCCCGGTATGGCCTGAAAGCACGGGCCGACCAAATCCGCCTGATGGAAACAACCTGGGGAGCCCGCGGGCCGCTGGGAAGGTTGTTTAACACCGACTCCGTGCGGACCATCGTGGGCAACGTGGTGGAAGTCACGGACGGGCCGGCCCAGCCTGACATGGCCGACGGTACGAATATTCGCGTGGAAACCGAAAGCGGCACCGTGCAAGTTCATCTGGGACCGGTTCGCAGCCTGCTGCGGCAGCACGCCCGGTTCCAGCGCGGCGACAAGGTCCAAGTGACAGGATCGGATGTGGACGTCGCGGGCAAGCCGGCCTTTATGGCCAGCCGCATCGCCCGCGGCCGGCGGGCCTGGCGGCTGCGTGGTGATGATGGCGTTCCGCTGTGGTCTCGCCCGAGCGCCGAGAACCCGCACGACCTGAAATGGTGGAACAAGCTGAACGAGCAGGAAGTCCGCGCGCCAGACAACCAGCGGCTGGGACGAATTGCCGATCTGGCGATTGTCCCCGACACCGGCGCGATCGCTTACGTGGCGCTGGAAACGCCCGACTCGCGAACCAATACGTTCCATCCGGTGCCGCTGAGTGCCTTCATCGTGCCGCCGGGCCAAAAGGATTGGTTGTTGGAACTTCCCCGCGAGAACATCAACGAGACCGCCACCTTTACCTTGCCCGACTGGCCGCAAACGATCGACCGCGGCTGGGCGGAATACGTATTTGTCCGCTACGGCCGCTCGCCGTTCGATGGAGTAGGCGACGAGCTGCGGGCGGAAAAGCAGCCGCGTTAGAAATCAAGTTACAACCTTCTGCTATTTGGAGATTGAGTCATGCAATACCTAACTTTGAGTGCCCTGCTGCTGGCGGTTGCCTTTGCCGGCTGTGAACAAATGGAAGGGTACGGCACCAATCGCCCAGCCGATTCGCCTGCCACGACGAATGCCCCTGCCCCGGACAACGCCGCCAGCAACAAGCGCGACGCAGCCGAGAAACTCAAGACCCCCATCGATCAAAGCGAGGACGTCGAGGATGTGAAGCGGACCGCGGAGATCCGCAAGCGCGTGTTGAAACAGAGCGATCTGTCGGTCAACGCCCGCAACGTCAAGATCATCACCGAAGGGGGAAAGGTCACGCTGCGCGGTCCCGTCAAGACGGCCGGTGAGCGCGACATCATCGGCACCATCGCCGTCGAAGTGGCGGGCGAAGAGAACGTCGATAACCAGATCGACGTTCCCACGGCCGCGCCGTAATCATCCATGGCAAGAATTGACGAAGTTTGCGTTGTTCGTGGAAGGCGAGTCCATCGTCGGTGAGCTCGCCTGCGTTTCACACTATTTCATGAGGAGAGCCTACCATGTCTCATTGCGTCTATTGCATCGCCCAGAATGATGGGCAAGCCATTACCATTGCCAACCGCCTTACCGCCGCCGGTTTTAAAGGGAGCGATATCTCGGTGTTGGTTCCCAATCGCGGCAGCCTGCGGGAACTTGGCCACGTCAATTCGACTAAAGCCCCTGAAGGAGCCGCCGCGGGTGCCGGCACCGGTGCTGTGTTTGGCGGGGCCTTGGGCTGGCTGGCCGGCGTCGGTGCCTTGGCCATACCGGGTGTCGGCCCGCTGATAGCCGCCGGACCCATTTTGGGGCTGCTGTCTGGCGTAGCGCTGGGCGGCACCGTGGGCGGCCTGGCCGGCACGCTGATTGGCATCGGCATTCCAGAGTATGAAGCCAAGCAGTACGAAGGCCATCTGCAGGGTGGCGGAATTTTGATTTCGGTCCACGCCCACAACTCGGGTGAGGCGCACCGCATCGAAGAGATCTTCCGTTCCGAAGGGGCGGAAGACATCTCGACCGGCAGTGAAGCCGCCGTGCCGGCAAAATAGCCCCGACAGTAGGTTCCGCCTGCCGGGCGGAACCTGACAAAGGGTGGGCCAAAAAGCGATTTCTTGTAGCACGACAAGGGCGACGGAAAGCGTCATTCTTTAGCCGTCGCCAAGCCGATCGAGAATCGCCTCTTTTTTTAAAAAGTGCCGTTCGTAAAAAACCGCGGCTGCCGGCCCCTGGGGGGCGGCAACCGCGGTTTAAAAGTGCGGATTAAATTGTAGTCTTGGCGGAATAATAAAGCCGCATCAGGCTACGACAATCTTATTGATTTTGACCTGGAGCGAAATCTGGCGGTGCCCCGTCTTGCGGCGAGAGTTCTTACGGCGTCGCATCTTTTGCACGACCAGCTTGGGGCCTTGGACAATGTCCACCACCTCGGCTTGCACGGCGGCACCCGCCACGCAGGGCTGCCCGATTTGCAGGCTGCCCTCGGCACCGCAGGCCAAGACGTTGTCGAAGGTGATGGGGCTTCCCTTGGCCAGATCGCGGTAGTCGATCTGGACAAGCTGGCCCTCTTCGACGCGAAGTTGACGGCCGCTTTCACGAATAATGGCGTACATGGGGAGAAATCCGAGGTTTATGGCAACGAAGTGTCGTTCAATACAGTCTTGTAGGCCCCTTAGTCTATCGCCCCGGCTTTTCCGAGTCGAGGGCCGACCAGTGGTGGAATTTCATTTCCCGGCCGGATGAATCCTCGCATTCGATCGTCAGGTGTTCCGGCGAAACTCCTTCGCGGCCAACGATTTGGATCGCCAGATCGCCCTCGTCCTCAATCCGGGCCAGTTCCCGCCGTTTGCGGTTGTTGAGATAGACCGCGACCTCGTCCTCGACCGTAATCGTGATCTTGGACACGTCCGACTCGTGGCTGGCCAGGATTAACAGCCGAATGACCTCAATCGCCATGCTTTCGGCCGTTTTGACGACACCCGTCGCATTGCAAGAGGAGCATTCCTTGAACACGCTCCGTTTCAGACTGGGGCGAATCCGCTGCCGCGTCATCTCGATCAGCCCAAACGGGCTGGTCCGTAAGATCTTGGTGCGTGCCCGGTCGCGCTTGACGGCATCGTGCAAGGCCCGTTCCACATTGCGGCGATGGCGTTCCTTGCGCATGTCGATAAAGTCGTTGACGATCACACCCCCCAGATCGCGCAACCGTAGTTGGCGGGCAATCTCGCGGGCAGCCAGCAGGTTCATCTGGTAGGCGGTCTCCTCGGCCGAGTCATCCGCCCGGAAATTGCCGCTGTTGACGTCGATGGCGACCAGGGCCTCGGTCTGGTCGATGACGATGGAGCCGCCGGCCTTGAGCGGCACCTTGCGCTGGTGCATCTTGCCGATTTCCTCATCCAGGTTGTGCTTGTGGAAGAGGGGTTCCTTGCCTTCGTAAAGCTGCAGCTTGTGGACGTAGCGAGGCATGACGATCTGCAGGAATTCCTTGGCCCGCTCGTAGGCCTTGGGTTCGTCGATGAAGATGTTGTCCACGTCGCCGGTGAAGATGTCGCGGATCGTGCGGATGATCATGTCGCTCTCTTCGTAGATGTCGATCGGCGCCGGGTGCTTTTTCACGCGGCGGACGATGACTTTCCACAACCGCAACAAGTAAGCCAGGTCGCGGGAGAGTTCTTTCTTGGTCCGGTCGACGCCGGCCGTGCGGACAATAAAGCCCAGCCCCTTGGGCGGGTTTAGTTCGCGCATGATGTCGCGCAGTTTGCGGCGGGCGTCTTCGTCCTCGATCTTGCGGGAAACACCCACGCGGCCCAAGGCAGGCATCAACACCAGATACCGGCCAGGGATGCTGATATAAGTAGACAGGGTCGGCCCCTTGGTGCCGATTCCCTCTTTGATGACCTGGACCAGCACTTCGTCGCCGCGGCGCAGAATGTCTTGGATGGGCGGCTTTACCCGCGGCCGGGCACCGGGCCGCTCGCGGCGCTGCTGTTGGGGGCGGCGCGGACCGTTGCGGCGCGGGGGGCCTTCGGCGGACTCGCCGACCGATTCAGCCCCGGCTTCCGCCGGAACGCGGGCAACTTCCCGCTCTTCGTCAATTTCCGCGGGCACGTCGTCGGCGACGTTTTCCTCCGGGGCATCGATCTCGATATCGGCGAAGCGGCCCGAGCGGGAGCCTTCGATGGGGCGGTCGGGGTCGAAACCGCCCTGGCGAAAGTACTGCGGCTCGATATCGCTGATGTGCAGAAAGCCGTTCCGGCCCACGCCAAAGTCGATAAAGGCGGCTTGTATGCTGGGTTCCAGGTTGACAACGCGGCCCTTGTAGATGTTGCCGACGTAGTTGTCCTGGCTGGTACGCTCGATGTAGAGCTCTTCAAGCACTCCGTTTTCAACAATCGCAATCCGGGACTCTTCCGGTTGCGAAACATTGATGAGCATCTCCTGCTTCATGATGGCGGAATCCTGTTCGGCAGGGCGCTAGAGCGCGCACATGGGCCGCGGGGGTGCTCCCCCAGGGCAGCCGGGCTGGGCAGGTCATGGCAAGACCTCCACGCGAACTCGCGCCAGTGTCAGGCCGTGCTGTTCGAGGTCCGTCAAACCGACGGCCTCCAGCACTTCACGCGGCCTGGCGCTGCCTTCTCCACAAACACGAACGTCGAACCGCAGCGTGCCGTCAATGACGGCCAGCGACTCGACATAGGACCGCACATCCACCGTGTTGCCCGACGAAGCTCGCCGGACAAGGTGGGTCGGTTCGGCCAACCACGAGGTGATCGCCGCCGATGCCTGATCGCGGCGATCGGGCGGCAGGGGCGTTTCGTAAGTGACCTGTTGAACCTGGGTCTTGCGCGTGCCCGGCGGGATGACAGCCGCCGACGTGAACGACAGTCCAGAGGGAGCGACCGATTGCAGCGTCGCCAAGACTTGCTCGGCGGATTGCTCTTCGGATAGCTCCAACTCCATGACTTCGTCCAGGCCGGCGATGCCCACCGCCAGGGCCAGGGGAAAGCTCATTCGCGGCTTGGGATGGAATCCCTCGCTCATGCTCAGCGGCAGCCCGGCCCGGCGGAACATTCGTTCCAGAGTGCGGGCCAGATCGCGATGGCTAATCCATCGCAAATCCCCCTCTTTGCGAAATCGCAAGCGCACTCGATGCCGGACCATTTGGCTCGCTCCGCCCGTCCGGCTGCCGTGGCCGAACGGGATGTTTCAGAAAAAAATCGGCTGTTTTGTTTGTGCGACCGAACCCGGGGTGTCCCCAGGCCCTAGCCAGACGGTTGCTTACCCTGCCCGCTCGGGCAGGACCTTTCTCAATTCCTCCTTGAGGTAATGCTTAATGTCACGCGCGTGCTCCATGTTGATGACGCGCGCGGCCACCGCTTCGCATTGCGGCAGGGTGACACTTCGACAAACTTTCTTGATCTCTGGGATGGCACTTGGGGTAACGCTTAGCTGCCGCAGTCCCAGGCCTAGCAGCAGCATGGTGTACGTAGGGTTGCCGCTCATTTGTCCGCAAACATTGACACCGATCGCGCGCGAGCGGCCCGCGTCGATGGCCAGCTTGATCATCCGCAGGACCGCGGGATCGCAAGAATTGTACAGTCCGGCGACTTCCATGTTGCCGCGGTCCACCGCCAAAGTGTACTGTACCAGATCGTTTGTGCCGATACTGATAAACTCGACTTCCGGCACGAATTGGTCAATCAGGATCACCGCCGACGGGACCTCGACCATCATTCCGACCGGCATTTGCCGGTTAAATGGCACGTTATTCTCCTCCAAGTCCTCCATCACGTCGGCCAGGATCATTTTGGCCTGGCGCAGCTCGTGCAGGGTGGAAATCAGCGGAAACAGGATCCGCACATTGCCGGAGGCACTGGCCCGCAGGATTGCCCGCAATTGTGTCCGAAACAGGGGGACATTGCGCAACGAAATACGGATGCTGCGCAGCCCCAAGCAGGGGTTGTGTTCATCCTCGGGCTGGGGAAGCTGCCGCATCTTGTCCGCGCCCAGGTCGAGCGTGCGAATGACCACGGGCCGGCCCCCCATGGCATCAATCACCTGCCGGTAGGCGTTGTAGTGCGTTTCCTCGGTGGGCTCTTCGTCGGTCCCCAGGTAGAGGAATTCCGTGCGGTAGAGGCCAATGCCATCGCTGCCGCGTTCGCAACATTGCTTTACCTCTTGGGGAAACTCGATGTTTCCCAGCAGGTCTATGCGAGTGCCGTCCGCGGTCTCGGCCGGCAAGTCGCGGAGGCTTTGCAGGCGGGCCGCCAAGGTTCGGTCGGACTCGGCTTCCTGGCGGTAGCGCTCCAGGGTCGGTTCGTCGGGGCAGACAATCACCAGGCCGGCGTTGCCATCGATAATCACCTGGTCTCCGCCCGAGACGTCGGTCAAGAAGGAGCCAACCCCCACGACGGCTGGAATCTCCATGCCTTGGGCCACGATAGCGGTATGGCTGCCCACGCCGCCAATCTCGGTGACAAAGCCCAGCACGAACTGGCGATTCAGGCTGGCTGTTTCACTGGGTGTCAGGTTGTGCGCTAACACCAGCACGGGCGAAGTCAGTTCCGAGAGTTCCTCGCGTTTTTGCCCCAACAGGTTGCGCATCAAGCGCTTTTCGAGATCGAGAATGTCATCGGCCCGGGCCGCGAACTGCTTGTCTGGCAGCGTGCGAAACACCTTGACGTAGCGCCGCAAGACCTGGCTGACGGCGTATTCCGGCGAGTTCCGCCGCTCGCGAACGTGCTGGTCAATCTCGGATCGCAGCGCCGGATCGTCCAACATTTGCAAATGGGCATCGAAGATGGCACCCAGCCTCGGCCCCAGTTGTTGGGCGATGTTGTCGCGGTTCTCCGTGATCTCCCGGGCCGAAGCACGGAAAGCGGCATCCAGCCGCTGCAGCTCGGCATCGACGGCATCGCGTGACACAAATTGCCGAGGAATGCGAAACCCCTCGCCCGTCAACACCAGCGCCTCGCCGATGGCCACGCCGGCGGAAACCGCGACTCCGGTGAACTTGAGCATTGGATTCATGTTCGTCGTCGCACGGCCACGGTGTCTCGCTAATTATCGGCAACCTCACGGATTGCGGTTGGCTTCGACCGCCAGGGGAATCTCAGACGGTCGATGACGGGGGGGCGTCCTCGCTGAAATTCTTGGCAAACAGTTCGCTCAAGGCTTCGACGGTCGCCTCGGCATCGGGACCGGTGGCCTCGATCCAAAGTTCGGTCCCCTCGACGGCCGCCAAGGTGAGCATCGAAAGGATGCTCTTGCCGTCAACACGCTCATGATTCTTGCAAACCATGACAACCGACGCAAAGCGCCGGGCGGTCTTTACGAACATATCCGCCGGCCGGGCATGCAAGCCCTGCTCGTTCGTGACCACCACTTTGCGTCGGACCATTGGTTCGCTCATCGTCGCTGCCTGGGTGTGCTATTTTGCCGTGGACCAGCTTCTTCATGGCCGGCCCGCAAACCGCACGGGGCAGGCCAATGTTGCGGCCGGCCCTTTTTATGGCCGGCGCTCAAGCAAACTGGTTGGAATCGGCTTCGTCCAGCAGGGTCAAGATGTCTTGAGGAGTCTTGGCCTGCTTGAGGAATCGGCAGAATGTTTCGTCCCGCAACTGGCGCGAAACATTTTCCAGGGCTCTTAAATGGTCGCCCGGCCGATCTGGTGGAGAAAGCAGCAGAAAGAACAACTGCACCTTTTCTCCATCCAGACTGTCGAAATCGACCCCTTCCGCGCTCACGGCTACCGTGCCGACCAGGCGGTCGACGCTAGGGTGCTTGGTGTGAGGCACGGCCACGCCGCGACCGATTCCCGTGCTGCCCAATTCCTCTCGCTCCAGGATTCGGCCAACAATACTGTCGAACTCCTTGGCGGATATCTTGCCCGCGTCAGCGATGGCTTGCGCCATTTCTCGGATCACGCCCTCTTTGTCGTGAGACTTCAGATCGGCTCGAACCGCGTCGCGAATTACGAAGTCAGCAAACTTCATGCACGCTTCTCCTTTCCCCTTCGTTGCAATTTAAGTTAGAAGGCTATTCTTCATCCGGTGGGACAATTTCCTTATGGGTCGAACCGCGATGATGTTCCTGAACCTTCTCTTTGTACTTCCGCAATTGTTGTTCCAGCTTGTGCATGGCATTATCCACGGCCGCCAGCAAGTTTTCACAGGTATCCGTGGCCTGAAAGTCGTGCTTGTGCTCCGCCGACACGCGAATGTCCACGCCGGGCTTATCTTCGTGCTCCAAGTCAACTCGCACGTCAATGGCCGTCAAGCGATCGTACAGCCGGGCGAGCTTTTCGACCTTAGCCGAGATTTTCTCCCGAGTGGCTTCGCTCAAGTGCCCATGCCGGGTCGAGATATTAATTTGCACCGCCAAGTCTCCGTTAACGCCAACCTATCGAACAGGTTAATCCCAGCCCGTCACAACCGCTACAAATGGCAGGACTTTGCAAAACAGCCAGCCAATTCCGGTGGGAAGCGGGGCATTCTAGCGACCCAGGGCCGTGCCGACAAACGAGAACATTTGCCGCCGATCGCCGCAACATTCAGTCGTGGCCAGAATTCCGTACCGCTCCCATGTCTATCCTATAGGTAGTCTAGTCCAGAGATAGGTGGGGCTGAAAGGTATTCTCCCTCGGTTCGCCAAACTCGACGGCCCGTTTTGGAGCCAAAAATGTTGGCCGCGGAGGCCATCCCACGGCCCATCGCCGATGTTGGTGCCGCGGCTGGTATTGTAGACCGAAATTGTAGTCGATTAACGATTATAGCACTGAGGGGGCCGACAAAAGATTTATGGGGCTTGTTGCCGGGCGCGGCAGTTGGTAACTTCATGGGGCACGACTGATCGTGGCAATTTATACGGCGGGCAACCATTAGGTAAGGCTTGCCAACGGTGTCGTTTGTACGATGCCGGCTCGATCTCTCGACCAAGTGCCCACCCTTGGCCGCGGGCATGTCCCTTGGCATTGGGATTTGGGCCATTCAAGGTACGAACCGTGGATTTAGAGTTCAGCCTGACGACGGAGACCGTCGAGCGGTTGAAGCCGAGTGCTCCGCTTTGCGTGGAGCCAGACATCTCCGTGCGCGACGCCTTGGCCGTTCTTCGCGATAAGCGTGCCGGCAGCCTTTGCATTTGCAAGGATGGCATCTTGACCGGCATTTTCACCGAGCGCGACGTGCTAAAGATATTGGCCCGGGGCGATTCGCTCGATGCCCGCATCGACTCGGTGATGACCACCCAGCCGGCTACGGTCTTGATGACCGATTCGGTCGCTACTGCCATTCGCAAAATGTCCAGCGGCGGTTATCGCCGCTTGCTGATTGTCGATTCCGCTGGGCGGCCCACCGGCAAGTTCAACGTCGCTTCCATCTTGCGCTACGTTGTCGAATACTTTCCGCAAGCCGTCTACAATTTGCCACCAGACCCTCGAGCGACCATGTTGGACCGCGACGGTGCCTGATTTTTCGCCTGCCCCGCCTTTGCCTGCCTGCCGACCCGCCTAGACTCTTCCGCAGAAGAGGAGATTGAAGACCGATATGGCTACCACTTCAGGCCCATCAAAACAGATCGTCCAGCTTGCCGATGCTACCGTTCGCTTTTGTGGCGATTCTGGCGACGGCATGCAAACTGCCGGTACGCAATTCGGCAATACTTCGGCACTGATCGGCAACGATATCGCCACGTTCCCCGACTTTCCGGCTGAAATTCGCGCTCCGCGCGGTACCAAGGCGGGGGTTAGCGGCTTCCAAGTCCATTTCGCCAGCAAAGAGATTTTTACCCCAGGCGACAACGTAGACGCCTTGGTCGCCATGAATCCGGCGGCCTTGGCCACGAATGTACGCGATCTGGTTAACGGCGGCATCCTGATCGTCGACAAGAACGCCTTCGACGAAAAAGACCTAAAAATGGCGGGTTACAAGGCCAACCCACTTGAAGACGGCAGCTTGGAAAAGTATCAGTTGTTTCCCGTCGAGGTCACCCGCTTGAACCGTCTGGCGGTTGAGGGGGTGGGGTTGGGCACGAAGGAAGCGGACCGCTGCCGAAACTTTTTTGCCATGGGGCTGGTGTTTTGGCTGTACGACCGTCCGCTGGACTCAACCTTAAGGTACATCCAGCAGCAGTTTGCCAAGCGGCCTGACGTGGCCGAGGCCAACCGCCGCGCGCTGCAAGCTGGTTACAACTATGGCGAAATCACCGACGCATTCGCTAGCCAGTTTCGCGTGGATAAGGCGTCGCTGCCCGCGGGCAAGTACCGCAGTATCTCGGGCAATCAGGCCTTGGCCTGGGGGCTGATCGCCGCTTCCAAGCAGAGCAATTGCGAGTTGTTCCTGGGGAGCTATCCCATTACGCCCGCCAGCGATATTTTGCACGAATTAGCCAAGCACAAGACTTTTGGCGTCCGCACTTTCCAGGCCGAAGACGAAATCGCCGCCATGACTTCGGCGATTGGCGCGGCCTTTGGCGGTGCCATGGCCATTACAACCTCCAGCGGTCCTGGAATCGCACTCAAGCAAGAGGGGATTGGCCTGGCGGTGATGGCCGAATTGCCCCTATTGATTATTAACATTCAACGCGGCGGCCCTAGTACTGGCCTGCCAACCAAGACCGAGCAAGCCGATCTGTTGCAGGCCATCTGCGGCCGCAACGGAGAGTGCCCGCTGCCGGTCATCGCGGCCCGCAGCCCGGGCGACTGCTACGAGGTTGCCCGTGAAGCCTGGCGGATCGCCACGCGGTTTATGACACCCGTCATTTTGTTGTCGGATGGTTACCTGGCGAATGGGTCGGAACCGTGGCGCATTCCCGGTCCCGAAACGCTGACTCCCATTGAGGTCAAGCACCCGTCCGCTCCTGAAAACGGCCACGGATTCATGCCGTATGCCCGTGATGAGCGGTTGTCGCGTCCGTGGGCCATTCCGGGAACGCCCGGCCTGATGCACCGCATTGGCGGGCTGGAAAAACAGGATGTCACCGGCAATGTCAATTATGAGCCGGAAAACCACCAGCACATGATCGATACGCGGGCCAAGAAGGTGGCCAATGTGGCGCTCGATATTCCTCTGCAAGAGGTGGACGGCCCCGCCAAGGGCAAGGTGCTGGTCTTGTCGTGGGGCGGCACTTACGGTTCGTGCGCGACGGCCGTTCGCGAAGTCGCCAAGGATGGCCATGCCGTGGCCCACTGCCACCTGCGCTACCTGAATCCATTCCCGCGCAATTTGGGGGACATTCTGGCGAGCTACGACAAAGTGCTCATTCCCGAATGGAACCTGGGCCAATTGAGGATGCTGATTCGCTCCCAGTACATGGTCGATGCCATCGGTCTGAACAAAGTCCAAGGCCGCCCCTTTGTGATTACCGAGATTACGTCCAAAATCAAAGAACTGCTGTAGGCTTTGGCGTCCGGGGTTGTGTTCAACCTTCGGCTGCAGCCCTTCCTGAAATACTCGTTGGATACACCAATATGGCTACTGACGCTTCCCTGCCGGTTTTGACCGCAAGTGACTTTGCTAGCGACCAGGATGTCCGCTGGTGTCCCGGCTGCGGCGATTATTCGATTCTCGCCCAGATGAAGAAGGTATTGCCCACCTTGGGCATTCCACGCGAAAAGACCGTGTTTATCAGCGGTATCGGCTGCTCCAGCCGGTTCCCCTACTACATGAATACCTACGGCATTCACTCCATCCACGGCCGTGCGCCCGCCGTGGCTACCGGGTTGAAGGCCAGCCGGCCCGACTTGTCGGTGTGGGTCATCACCGGCGATGGCGACGGATTGAGCATCGGCGGCAACCACTTAATGCACGCCATTCGCCGCAACCTGGACTTGAACATCGTGCTGTTCAACAATCGCATTTATGGCCTGACCAAGGGGCAGTACTCGCCGACTTCTCCTTTGGGAAAAGTCACCAAGAGCACGCCCATGGGGGCGATTGACAACCCCCTGCACCCATTATCGATCGCCATCGGCTGCGAGGCGACCTTCGTGGCCCGTTCCATCGATGTGAACATCAAGCACCTGGGCATGGTCTTGCGCAGGGCGGCCGAGCATCGCGGCACGTCGTTTGTCGAGGTCTATCAGAACTGCAATATCTTTAACGACGGCGCGTTCGACTACGCCACCAACCGCGACACCAAGGCCGACACCACTCTGGAACTCGAACATGGCAAGCCGCTGATCTTCGGCAAAAACCGCGATAAGGGCATTCGCCTGAACGGCATGACGCCCGAGGTCGTGCAATTGGGCAAGGGCATCAGCGAGGATGACCTGTTGTTCCACGATGAAGCCGCCGCGGAACCTTCCTTGGCCTATCTGCTGAGCCGGTTCCGCAATCCGGAGTTCCCGGAACCGATTGGTGTCTTTCGCTCGGTCGACCGGCCGCGGTACGAGGAACTGCTGAACCAGCAGATCGCCGACGCCAAGAAGGCCAAAGGCGAAGGCGACCTGATGAAACTCTTCAACTCCGGCGATACCTGGACCGTCGCATGAAAACCTGCCCACAATGCGGATACGATCGGGTGATCGAAGGCGCGGACAACTGCGACAAGTGCGGCGCTTCGTTGTCCCACCTGACCAAGCCCCGCGGCAAGTCGGCCATCGAGCGCAGCATTCATAAAGAACGCATCCATGTCCTGGGGCCGAAAGCACCCTTGGTCGTCTCGCCCGATGCCACGGTGGCCGAGGTTTTGAAACTGCTGGTGGCCAAATCCGTTGGTTGCGTGATCGTTGTCGAGCAGGAAAAGGTTGTGGGCATCTTTAGCGAGCGCGATGTCCTGTTTCGGCTAGGAGACCAGGCGCAGGCGCTCGGCGGCGAACCGATCCGAAAGTACATGACCAAGGGGCCGGAAACACTCGACCTGGACGACAAGATCGCGTTTGCCGTTCACAAGATGGACCTGGGGGGCTATCGCCATGTGCCGATCATGCGCGACGGAAAGGTCGTGGGCGTGATCTCCGCTCGCGATATCTTGGGTTACCTGACTCATTCCGTTTTGAATTCGGAAGCTTAGTTCCGCCAGTCGGCCATCAGAAACCGGCCGCCTGCACCGCGTTGAGCAACAGCGGGGCAATCAGCCCCACGAGTACGGCCGAGACGAGCACTCCGCCCAAGATGCGCACCTGCCGATGGCAGCCCCTTTCGCGCGTAGGATCGTGTTCTACGCCCTCCAAGAATCCTACCCGCATGTCGATGCTGCCATGTTGCCAGCTTGGCGCGTGGCGGCTGACCCCGTTCAGCAGCGCCAGTTTCTCCAGCGCGCCGATAAATGTTTGAATGCCCGCCGGTGACAGGCCACTTGCTGGAACGGCGGCATTGGCATCGCGGCCAGCCTGCCCGGCCGAGGAAACGCGGCACCCAAACAAATCGGCCTGGCGTTCAAATCGCCGTGAGCAATAACCAAAAACCGCGGCGATATACAGCCCCAATAAAAACAGCAGGGCCAGCCCGGCGGCGATGGCAGCGGTCCAATGGGCCGCGCCAAGGCTTTCCGCCGAAGGGGCGAAAAGGTCAAGGCTTCCTTGCAACAACGGCCACAGGCAGATCGGCGCCAACAACACCAGCGCCCGCAAAAAGACGTGGCGGTGGCGGATGTGTCCCACTTCATGCCCAAATACAGCCTCAATCTCGTCGTCGTTCAGTTGTTCCAGCAGGGAATCGGTGAGGAACACGTACCGCAGGCCCGGCACAAAGCCGGCCACGGCCGCGTTCAACAACAGCCCATTGGTCCGCCATACCAGTATTTCGCGGACGTGCAAATTGAACCGCCTGGCGGCCATTTCCAGCCTGGTGCGCAGCGGCCCAGGCGGCAAGGGGCTGGTCCGCCAAACGTGCCGCAACAAGACCGGAAAGCCAACCACCAGCATCAGCAGCGGCAGCAGTAAGACCATCCAAGCATCGGGACCCGCCATAAAGCCGGGCGCTAGCAGCCGGGCTATGTCTTGCGTCAGCAACAAAAGCAACAGCGGGGCCAAGGCCACGCCCATCACCGTGCGGGCCTGAAAGGCGACGCAATTCCAACGCGGCGGCAGTAGCGTATCCGCGGCGAGTTGCCCATCGCGGTTCGGCCCGGCAACGCTTTCGTGCAAGACCCGATCAACATCGTGATAAGCCGCCCATGACAAGACTAGCGGCACCAGCACCGGCAGGGAGACCAGCAGTTCGTCGATCAGCACCCAGCCATCCAGGCCCATGTTGAAGCGCACAATTCGCGGCCAATCGAGCGCCAGCAGCACAAATCCGGCGGCGGCCAGCCACAAGACGAGATGGGCCCTGCGCACCCAGCGCTGTTTGCTCAGCGCTCTGCCGCGGTCAACATCGGGGCGTCGCAAATCTCGAACAGCCACCCGCGTCCAAGCCCACGCCCACAGGATGGGCAGCGCGCATACGAAGAGTGCCAGCACTCCTTTGGTGACCGCGTGTGTGGCCGGTTCCTGGACGGCGTTATCCGCCACGGCCAAGGCACCAAGCACCGACAGTACGATCAAGACTTGCATGAAACTGGCCTTCGCGGGCTGCCCACCGGGGATCATTCCATCGTAAATCGAAAGGCCGCCTCTACAAGCCCATAAATTGCAGTCGAAAAGGCCCACCGATTGCCGCAAATGGCTTCAACAGCGGACCTTACGGAAGTCCGCCAACACTTCCGGGACCCCAATTGGCGGCGTCTCGCACGGCGGGGTCTTCTCGGCTAGGATGACGGCTCCTATCGCGGAGATCGGCGATGGAATCGCCTACTACATGTACGAGCCGTCTCCAACGGCGACAAACCGCGTTCGATATCCGAAAGTGACAAGTTTCGCCCAACCACAAGACTCGCTGGCATGACTCGTTGGACGTTTACCATTCGCGAGGTTCGCAGCCGGCCGGGAAGGGCCATTCTTACACTACTAAGCGTGGTGCTGGGGGTGGCGGCGGTCGTCTCCATCACCACGGCGTCCAGCGCCACGCGGCAGGCTTATGACCAGATGTACCGCGCCATGGCGGGCCGGGCCGCGTTGGAGATCGTCGCCAACGGCGGTGGGGCTTTCGATGAGGGTTTGGAAGCCACGGTCTCCGCCTTGCCCGGCATTGAAGCCGCGGTCCCTGTCTTGCAACGCCCCACGATCATTTACATTCCCGACCGCGACAATCCGCGGTTGATGCGCGAAAGGGTGCAAGTAACCTTGCTGGGGATCGATCCGGCCAAGGATGCCGCCGTGCGCGAATACAAGTTGGCGGCGGGTGAGTTGTTCAAGGGCGGGGCCGGCGTACTGCTCGATGCGGACTTCGCCAAGAATATCGACGTAGGTGTCGGCGACATCATCAAACTGCCCGTGGGCAAACGCAAGCAATTGGCCGAGACAGAGGTCGTTGGCCTGCTAACACCCAAGGGGGTTGCGGCGTTCAGCCAGGGCGGAACGATCTTCTTCACACTCGCCACCAGCCAGGCCCTGGCCGATGATCGAGGAAAGATCGACGCCCTGCACATCGTGCTGGCCAAGGGAGCGAACGAGGCCTATGTTCGCGCGGAGTTGCTGAGGATTCTGCCGCCAGGCATGCGGTTGCAAAAGCCGGCCGCCCGCACCGATCTGGCCGAAAGCTCGCTGGTACAGAGCGAACAAGGACTGCATTTGGGCACCGGCCTGGCGCTGGTGATTGCGCTGTTCATCATTTTCAACACGTTCTTGATGAACGTCAGCGAGCGGCGGCGGCAGTTGTCGATCATGCGGGCGATCGGTGCGACGCGCGGCCAGATCTCTGGCATGATGCTGGTCGAAGGCCTGATCCTGGGCGGTATCGGCACGGGCTTGGGCGTTGTGTTGGGCGTCATCGGCGCTCAATTCATGACCGATGCCATGGGCTCGCTGATGAACACGCGGCTCCCCCGGCCGGGGTTAGAGTTGCTGCCCTGCTTGTTGGGAGTGTCGTTTGGCTTGATTGTGTCGCTGGCCGGCGTTTACTTTCCAGCCAGCAAAGCCAGCCGCGTCTCACCGCTGGAAGGCATGGGCGGTCTTTCGGCCGAGGACCGCGAGGGCCCCCATTGGCTGATGTCGGCGGCCGGCGTGGCCATCGCCATTGGCACCACCGTCATGCTGGTACTGACCATTTACGGCAAAATGCCCCCCTTCGTGGCACCTTGGATGTCGGCCGTCTTCATGGTGGGACTGGTTCTGCTGGCCCCCTTGGCTCTGCCGTTGTTGTCTTGGCTGCTTACGCCCATTCTAGCACCGATCTTGAAGTTCGAGGGAAGGCTGGCCCGCCTGCAATTGCTGCGCAAACGGCTGCGCACGGGCCTGACCGTGGGCGTGCTGTTCGTGGCGATCGGGGCGGGAATTGGCATGAGCAACGCCACGTTCGACAGCATTCAGGACATTCATCGCTGGTACACCAGAACTTTCGTCGGCGACTTTTTCGTGCGGGCCATGTTGCCCGACTTCTCCACCGGCGGTACCGCCGATATGTCCCTGGATCTGGGCGATGAGCTGCGGGCCATCGACGGTGTGCGCCACGTAGACACCTTGGTCCTGGTGAGGGTTGAGGTGCTGGGCGAGGCCGCGATGGTAATCGCCAGCACCACCGATGCCAGCCAGCCCTTGAAGTTGGATCTGCTCGACGCCGATCCCGATGAAACTCGTCGCCGCATGGAGGCGGGCGAGGTCGTCGTCAGCACAGTGCTGTCGGAACGGCTGGGCCTTAAACCGGGCGATACGCTGGATGTACCCACGCCGCATGGCGATCAGTCTTTTACCATCGCGGCATTGACCAATGACTATGCCTTTGGCGGGGTTGTCTTGCATCTTAACGAACCGGTCGCGCGAAAGGCTTTTGAGGTTGAGGGGGCACACGCCTTCGCGGTAACGGCGGAGCCTGAAAAGGTCGCCGCGGTCGAAGCGGAAATCAGCCATATCTGCGATGAATGGGGCCTGTTGCTGCAGACAAATGTGACCGTTAAGGAAATTGTTGACGGCATGATCAACGGCGTCACGGGAAGCCTGTACGTGCTGCTGGTGCTCGGTTTTGTCGTCGCGGCTTTTGGTATTGTGAATACCCTAACGATGAACGTGTTGGAGCAGACCCGCGAGTTGGGGCTGCTGCGGACGGTTGCCATGACACGCGGCCAGGTCCGCAAATTGATCGTCTCGCAGGCGGTCATCATGGGAGTTGTGGGCCTGCTGCCGGGAACATTGACCGGCGTCGGCATTTCCTTCTTGATGAACCTTTGCTCGCCGGCCGTGGTGGGGCATTACGTGCAGTTCTCGTTCCGTCCCGCGCTGCTGCTGGGCAGCTTCGTTAGCGCCCTAATCATTGTCACCGCGGCCGCCTTGATACCGGCCGAGCGAGCCGCCCGGCTCGATTTGCGGACCGCCATGCAAAGTGAATGACGCCAGCGCAGGGGCGGAAACTCGAAGTTGCTGGACCACGCCAAGGAGTTCCCCATGCCCGAACTGCCGGAGGTTGAAACGATGCGCCGCGGGATTGCCGCGGTGGTCGGTTGCCGCATTAGGGATGTGCGGGCAACCGAGTGCGGCTTGCGGCCGATTGGTTTGCGGCCGGCATTGCCAGGGATGCGCAAGCGGGCGGTGGGTGCCACGATTGTCGGGTTGGGCCGTGTCGGCAAGCGGGTGATCGTGGAGTTGGAGACACACGATCGGCTGATCTTTGAGCCGCGAATGACCGGGCTGGTGCTGGTGGCGGACGCTCCTAACCGGGAACATTTGCGGCTGCGGATTGTCTTGCAGGGCGGCGGCGTGCGGGAATTGCTCTACTGGGACCGGCGCGGGCTGGGCTCGGTATCGCTGGTGTCGCCCGATGAATTTGAGCAGCGTTACGGTTTGCATCGCATTGGTCCCGATGCCCTTTCGATCACTTCGCAAGAATTGCGCGACCGGCTGGGGGGCAGCCGGCGCGCCATCAAGGTCGCCCTGCTCGACCAGTCCGCGGTTGCCGGTGTCGGCAATCTTTATGCGTCCGAGATTCTGCATCGATGCGGCATTCACCCGGCGCGGCCGGCGAATCTGCTGCGGGCGGCACAATGGCCTATGCTGCATGCGGCCATGCTGGACGTGCTGCAAACGGCCATCTTGCATGAAGGTTCGACCCTTTCCGATGGCACCTATCGCAACGCCCTGAATCAGGCCGGCGGCTATCAGAACCATCATTGCGTCTACGACCGCGAGGACGAACCCTGCCCCACCTGCCGGCGCGGCAAGATCGTGCGGATCGTGCAAGCCCAGCGCTCGACCTTCTTTTGCCCCCGCTGCCAAAAGGCCGCCAAAAACGCCAAACTGGTGCGGCCATGATGCGGATTGGCGATTGGCAATTGACAACCGTCAGCGGCGGCAACTTGCGGCTGGATGGCGGCACCATGTTTGGCGTGGTGCCCAAGATGTTATGGCAAAAGCGGCAGCCGGCCGATGAGTTCAACCGCATTCGCAGTGCCACCAATTGCGTGCTGGCGTGCGATGGCCAGCAGACCGTGCTGATCGACACCGGCTACGGCGGAAAGGCGACGGAGAAAGAGCGGCAGCGCGGGGCGTTGGAAGCGGGTGAACCGCTGTTGGCCAGTCTGGCAGCGGCTGGTGTAACGCCTGAGGCGATTGACGTGGTGGTGCTGAGCCATTTGCATTTTGACCACGCCGGCGGAGGCACACGTCGGGATGATGCGGGAGAACTCGTGACGACCTTTCCCAATGCCCGCTACATCACCCAGCGGGGCGAGTGGGAAATGGCCACCAGCGGTATTGCCGAGTTGCGGGCGGCGTATCCGCAAGAGCACCTCTTGCCGCTTTCCAAGAGTGGCCAGTTAGAGTTAATCGAGGGCGATGCGGAGATTTTGCCCGGGTTGCGGGCCGTGGTGACGGGCGGCCATACACAATGGCACCAGGCGTTGTTTTTGGAGTCTGGCGGCTTGGGGGCAGTCTATCTGGGCGACCTCTGCCCCATGGCGGCCCACATGAAGTCACTGTGGGGCATGTCCTACGATCTGTATCCCCTGGAGACCCGACGGCGCAAGCCAGAAATGCTGGGATTGATCGCGGACCAGCAATGGCTGGCGCTATGGGACCACGATCCCGACATGGCAGCCGCGCGCCTGGCGAGGGACGACAAAGAGGAGTTCATCGTGGTTGAGGCTGTCGTGCAATTGTAGTTGCAAATGGTAGCCGGCGGGTGGACCTTGCCTTCGCTCAAGCCAGTGCTAGCATTCATCGCTATGGCGTGATAACCATGCCAGCGTTAGGATGGACTGATATCAGAGCAACGGGCTGGAAAAGTCGGCCCTTGTTTCACCTGTAGACTTTTGCATTGAGCCGTTGTTTCGAAACGCGAGAACGTCGCGGTCCATTGGTAGAGGAGGCATCGTCATGTTCGCGAGAGCCAGACAAAATCCCGTTTTGTGGTTGATTGCCGGCGTGGTCATTGGGATGGTTTTATCGGGTTCGTGGCCGCAAGCGCCCTTGCACGCCACGGCTACGGCCCAGGGCGAAAAGTTCGCCATTGCCACGGGTCCGGTGGATGAAGAAAGCGAGGGAGTCTTTTTCTTGGATTACCTGACCGGCAACCTCAAATGCGCGGTGGTCAGCCCGCTGACCGGCACCTTTTTGAGCGTTCTGGAAACGAACATTTTGGAAGACATGCAAGTCGATCCGACAAAGAGCCCGCGCTTTCTCATGGTCACGGGCAATAATGCCTACCGGCGTCTGGCTGGTGCCCCGCAATGGGCCCTGACCACCTGTTACGTGGCGGAAGTCAACTCCGGCAAGTGCATTGCCTACGGGGTGCCCTGGGGCCGCCAACGCAATCAGGCGATATCGCCGATCCAAGGACCGCTGATCAAGCTGGATATGTTCATGTTCCGCGATGCGGTCATTCGCGACAGCCGGTAAGCGGCCAAGGCCATAATTTCGATTGTTCGGCGTTTGACACACTCCATTCGTGGCCTAGAGTTGTATTATGCCTTGCCTTGGGCCAATGTGCCGGGCGGGTGCGCAACCTAAACCGCCTGCTATTGCGGGTGCCACCGGAGTGAATTCGCATGAAAATACTGCTGCGTTTCCTCCGGGAAGAGGATGGCCCCACGGCCGTGGAGTATGCCGTGATGCTGGCCATGATTCTGATGGCGGCCTTCGTTGCCGTTACGTCGCTGGGCACTTCAACTAGCTCGCTGTGGGGCAACATCAACACCCAGACGCAAGCGCAGGGACTGGGCAGCTAGCAGCCCTTCAAAGAGCAGGAGTTCCCTCTTGAGTCTGATCCATCACCCCGCCTTGCACGACTCTTCATACCCGCCCGCGCATGGGCCGGTGCTGTTATTGAGTTGCATGGATCCGCGGCTGTTGGATGATACCGTGGAGTTCATGAACCACGACAATTTGTGCAACCGCTACGACCATGTCATTCTGGCTGGGGCGGCGTTAGGCGCGCTGGGGGGCTGCAATAAGAAGTACTCGCATTGGAAGAAGACCTTCTTCGACCACCTGGCCGGCGCATGTGAGTTGCACGCTATTGAAGAGGTTTACATTCTCGAACACCGCGGCTGTGGCGCGTACCACAAAATATTCAAGGTCGCTCCCCCTTTTGGTGACTCTCAAGAAGACCAGGCCGAAGAGGCCGCTTGCCACCTTGAGTACGCCAAAAAGCTGGAAGTTGAAATCGTAAAATGGGGCCGGCAGCACCACCGCAAGTTGAAGGTGAAGTCGTTCTTGATGGACCTGCGCGGCAGGGTTTCCTTTTTGGTGTAGCGCATTGCACTAGGCGAGTCCATCGCCGATGATCGGCGTAAATGGCCGCGCCCGCCCGATCGGCGTCGGAGACGCCTCCTACAATTTTTGGCGATGGAATCGCCACCTACCAGGCCGCTACTTGAACCGCTTCTTCAGTTCGGCATCGACTTCGCTGATGTGGATGTTGCGATTAAGGACCTTGCCATCCTTGTCGATCAGCATCATCGTCGGAAAGGTCAGAATGCCCAGCGATGTGGCGGGCCGTCCATCCAGGCTGCCCGGTTCGTAGACTTGCGGCCAGTTGATCCGGTTCTTCACTACAAAGTCCTTGAATCCCTTCTCGTCGGCATCCAGGCCCACGCCAATTGGTGTGAAGCCTTGCTTGGCATACAGCGTGGCAAGCTGCTTGAGAGTTGCCAGGTCGGCCACGCAGGGGGGACTGTTGCTAGCCCAGAAGTGCAGCAGCACGACTTTGCCCTTAAGTGTCCGCAAATCGACCTTGCCCCCCCCTAGCAGCGTGCCGCTGAAGTCGAGCTGTTTGCCCACCGATTCCAGACGCCGCTTGGCCCCCTGGGCTTTTTGGGCCGGCAAGGAATTGGGAAAGCTCTCGGCGATCTTATTGTACCACTTGATGGCGTCTTCTTCCTGGCCCGACATTTCTTGGGCAATGGCCAACTGCAGCATGGCGTCGGAAGCCTCGGAACCGTTGGGGTAGTCCTTGACGAACTTCTCCAGGCTATCGAGCCACTTCGATTGCACGCGAGGAAAGTCGGCCTTGGGGTCAATCATGGCCTGGTTGTATTCCGCCGACATGTGCCGGAAGTTGAAATAGCTGGCCAGTTCTCCGCCGGGTTTGTCGGCCTCCATTTTGTCGGCCAGCGTTTTGAGCTTGGTAACGGCGGCGGAGTTGCCGGTCATCTGGGCCACCGCGGTCCAGGTGTCGGCGACTTGCCGCAGCCACTGGGCGCGTTCCTCGGGGCTGGCGGCTTCGTCGGCCAATTGCTCCAGCAGTTCCGCGCGTTTCGTGCTGTATTTGGCAAAGGCGTCTGGCGAGGTATCTTGCCCGCCGGCGCGGTCGATTTTTTCCAATTCGGCCAGCAGTTCTTGCGTCTTGCCTCCGCCGCTTTCCGGCACATCGGGACGCATCGCCGAGGGCGACTTGAAGAAGTAGCCGGCACCAGCGACTTCCGTCTTGCCTTCCTCTAACAGTTGTGGAGGCGCGATAACGCGCCAGGTGTCTCCCACGCGCAGCAGCGTGCCGACCAACACCTGGCTGGCCTTGCCCGCCGTATCCACGACCGCGGTGACATTCTCGTACACCAACAGATCCTTGGTCGAGCCGTCGCTGCCAGTCGGCACAATGCCGGGGCGCGTGCCGCCAAAGTGCATCCAGTTGCTCTTTTCATTCAGCGACTTCTGTTCCGCCATGATCTTTTTGAAACCGGCCGGCGCGGCCTTGAGTAGTGCCGCCAGATCCTTGTTGCGGTCCTCGCCTTGTCCCAATTGGTTGAGTTCGTCGGCGGAGAGCAGCACGTTGAGGAAGCGATCGACATCCTTGTCGGCCAGGGCGTGGACCACTTCCGCGGTGACTTCCTCGGCGGAGATCTCTTGCCAGGCATCGATCTGGCCATCCTCGTTTTTATCCAGGCCAAACCGCGAACCGGCCGTGTTAAGCCAGCGGTACTGGTCGGCCTTGCCGTTGAAGTTGGCATCGACATCGCGGTAGACCTCGATGCCGTCCTGAAAATACGACCAGCGATCGACGACGTTGTCGTTGTTGGTGTCAACAAACATCCGCAGCACTTGCCCCGCGGCATCGCGGACGACCCAACCGGTCTGGCCGCCGAGTTTGTCGGCCTTGATCGTACACTTGGCAATGTCCGCGGCGTCGGGTTTGTCAAAGGCGACCCGCTTCTGCACGGGAACCAACCCCAGCGCGTCTTGCACGCTGGGGGTTGCCGCGTGGGCGGCCGCCGATCCAAACACGCCCGCCGCCACGACGGCCGCCAGCCAATTACGCTTTGCAAAGTCGAATCGCATCGCCATTTTCCCTCTGCGGATAGTTGCTTGAGCGCGCATGCCACGGCGCAATACCACAATCGGCCTTGCCGGGCCGAGCCTAAATTCCTTTTAGCGATTTTTTCGTGGCGGGTAGGTAGAGAAACCGTAACCGCGAAAGCAGCGGTGGAACCGCTGGCGGTGCAAGCTGCGGCCTGTACGGCCATCACAAATCAGCCCAGGGCAGAGCGCGGCGGCGAATGTCGTTTGTCGCCGTTGGAAGATGGCTCCTATCGACGCCTTTACTCAAACTCAAAAAACGCGAAGGCGAAGGGCTTTGGGAGAACCACGAATCGAACGAATCTAACGAATAGGAATCCGATGGAATGACTTTTCGAGGTCGCCGCCCGTCCTTCTCCTTCCGAGCATTGGTTCCAATGGGGAGATTCATTCGTAGGATTCGTTTGATTCGTGGTTCTCCTCCCGGCGACGTGCGCGGCATCCGCCGGGCTTGTGTGCCCTTCGTGGAACGCGGATCGGCGACGTCGGGAGACGGCTCCTACATTCGCCTTTACTCAAACTCAAAAAACGCGAAGGCGAAGTGGATGGCGAGCACGAGCAGCGTGGCCCACAAGATGGTGGTGGTGATGCCGCTACTGACATCGCTCGTCGAGTACTTGGGCCGCATCCCTCGGCTGTACGAGATGGCCGCCATGCCGACCGCGCAGGCCAGCGTCTTGGCTAGCAGCCAGCCGCTCCCCTTGTAGTACCAATGGTCGGGCAACAGCAGTTCCCGCGAGAAATGCGATTCCCAAAAAATGGGGCCCAGTCCCGGATGCGTCCCCGCGAAGACCAGCATGCTGGCCGCCCGAGCGGTCAGAAAGGCGATGCCGACCAGAAAGGGCGTACCCAACAAAAAAGCGTAGAGGATGCCGGTCCCCAGGTAGCGGCCGGGAGGGGCGCGCAGCGTGCGGAGTGCGTCAATCTGCTTTCCGTACACCTTGCCCCCCACGTCCGAGGCCACGGCGGCTCCGCTGCGGGCCGCCACCAAGATCGTCGCCAGCAGCGGCACCAACACGCGATACAAGGCAAATCCCACGCCCGACAGCAAGTCCTCGATAATCAGCGGCTCGGTGTAGGAGCTATAGGGCAGATATTTGAATGTGAAATAGGTCGACACAAACCCCACGATGGCCCCGGCAATGCCGACGTAGATCCAGGCCGACACGCCGGCCACAAGCCGCAGATAGTGTAAGAACATCCGCACGCCCCAGGCGGCACTGCGCCATAGTGGCAGCAGCCTCCACGGCGTGATGGCCAGTGCCTCGAACGCGCGCGAAGTACCCACCATACCGTCGCCCGCCAGGCGGCGCAGCCGGGCCATAAAACCGCGCGGCACGAATTGAGGGTGGCCGTCGGCCTGGGAGGAGTCGGCGGTTGCCGCGTCCACCCGTTCGGCGGGCTGGCTGGCGGCGGTTTGTGCTTGCAACAGCGCGGTCAGTCTTGGCCAGTCCGCCCGAGGGACTTCGACCAGCGCGGCGGCGCGCTGGTCGAACAGGTAGATTTTATCGGCGATTCGCGATAAGGCCGCGTGGTCATGCGTGACGATGATCGAAGTCCGGCCGTGGCAACTGTGGGTCGATTGAATCAGCCGGGCAACCTGTTCGCTGGTGGCCGCATCGAGGCCCGATGTCGGTTCATCGTAGAGCAGCACATCGGGGTTGTAGGCCAACGCCCGGGCGATGGCCACGCGCTGCCGCTGCCCGCCACTCAGCGAGGAGGTTCGCACGCCGCTGGGAACACGCAGGTCGGCTAGCCATTCGTCGGGCCGCAAATAGGCATCGACATGGCCGCCGCGGCGTCCGTGGGCCTGGGCGAAACGAACATTGTCCAAAGGTGATAATTCATCGAACAGGGCAAAGTTTTGAAATACCACGCCGACCGTTCGCCCGCTCTCATGGGCGGGCCGGCCATCCAGCAAGATCACTCCATCGGCCGAGGTTTCCTCGCCATCGGCCGGCATCAATCCGCACAGCGCCCGCAAGAAGAGCGACTTTCCGGCACCGCTTCCTCCCACGATCAGCGTCACCTGGCCCGCTTCAAACCGCGCGCTAGCGCCATCCAACAAGGTCCGCTTGCCGGCTCGCAGCATGAAATCGCGCACCTCGACACTTGCGCCCGAGGTAGCGGCGGGAGCCGCGGTTTCAGTGCTGGTCGTCGTGGCCACGCTGGGCTCGCAGTTGGATGAAAGGGTGGGCCGGCGAACCACTGGCCGTTTGCACCCGCATGACCAGGTTGCGCCGCGGTTTGGAATTGGCCAGGTCGCCCGGCTGCAGCAAGAACCAACGGCGGTCCTTGCCCAAAATCTGGTTCCGCAAGACCTGGGCGAATTCGGGCGTAACGCCGCCGTGCTTGGTTCCAAAGATGCGGTCGGCACTGCGGCGCAACACCGGCTCAAAGCGTTCGCCGACCAGCTTGGCGGCATCCTGCGCCGCGGGGCTGGTCCAGTTGTTAATAATGGCCTGGTGCATCCGCGGGTTGTCGATGACGACTTCGTCGGCGATTGTCCGCAGGATGCGGGTGAATTCCGGATCGCCCACGATTTGCCGCACGACGCGGTCAACCGTGTCGCGGACGCGCTCATTTTCGGCGGCGTCTTGCACGGTTTCTTGCACGATCCGCACGAAGTCGTCGGCGTGGGCCACCAAGATCGGTTCGACTTCGCGCTGCAAGAAACGCTCCCACTCTTTCCTGGTCAGTTCGGCCTTGGGCAAAACTGTCTTGTCGACGGCGATCCGCCAGCCAAACCGCCATAGCGAAACTCGCCGCCAGATCTCATGTCCGACCTCGTTCAGGGCTGGCTCGGCCCGTTTTTGCAGAATCGGCAGAATCTCTTCCTGGGCCAGCGGCAGAAGTTCTTTCTCGACGATTTCGGTCTGGTACTTTCGCCCGAGCGCGTTCAATTCCTCGGTATGCCGGGCCAAGGCAGGGGGCAGATCTTTCTCGGCCACGCGGACGACATCGCGCAATGTGTTTTCAATAACGGGACTGAAGGCCGCCAATATCTCGCGGTGGTGGTCGCGCCAGGTCTGTTCCAGGTCTTCCAGGATTTCATCCCGGCGCTGCGGCGTGACCAACGTCTCAAACACGTCGGGGAGCGACTGCGAGGCTACGTGGTAGGTCACGTAGGAATCGGGACCGTGGGGGAGCGATGTGGTGAACAGCAGCACCTGGGCTTGCGGCGCAGTCCCCCAGGTTCGCGGCAAGGTCTTGCCATCTTTCGACAGAGAGCGGACTTCGCCAACTTGCCGGATAGCGCCGTTGGCCTCTTGGACAAACAAGGGGTCGCCCACGGCGGCTTCGGTTCGGGGCGGAAGCTCTAGCGTCAAGGTTTGGCGCGGTTCCGTCCAGTAATCCCACAGCCGGGGGACCACACGCTGGTTCAATTTGCCGCCGGCCATGCGTTGATCGACTACCCACCACACGCCGACCAGAATTCCGGCCCAGGCCAACATGCCGGCCAGAATCCGGGCATTTCGCGGCGATACGATGGTGGATGGTTGAGACATGGCCAATCTTTCGTTTCAACGACAACGGCGTGTGCCGTCTCGCGTGGACCGCCCGCTGGGCGGCGCAAGCGGTGCCATGAGCAAGTTAGCCGATTCCTCGAAATGGGGGCAGACCGATCGGAACTGTCGCCCGATGCTTGCATCGTACACATTCATAAGGCGTGAGGCACGCCACCGTATCACGAAGGCTTGGGCTGGGAATCGCCGGGAATGTCCGTAAGGCATTTCATCCAAGCGATTTACGACGATAGTGTTGAGGGTGGGCTACACTCTCAAGATTGTCTTGCCGCCGGCAGGCCATCGTGACTATCATGCCACCGCAAGCTGCCCCTGTTGCGCAGGGGGCGTATACTTAAGAGGGCACCGGCGGCGAGCAAGTCGTAATGTCGCTATCCATTCAACTCGCGAGAAAGTCTGCCCGTGGCTGCTAGTTCACCTCCACCCGCTCCGGGCAAAGGGCCCGGCATTGTCGGCACGCTCGACTCGGTCAGCCATTTTCTGCGCTCCATCGTGGCGATGTTTGTGGCGGCTGTCGTGGGTGCGGCGGGCTACCTGGGCTACAACACCTACTTTGAAAATGAACTCAGCCAGAAAAAGATCGAGGAGCTGAGCCAGGAGTTGGAGACCTCCAAGCGCGACTTGGAAATCTCGCAACGCGAGGTGGAACGGCTGAATACGGCCATGCGGCTGCTGAAGGTCGATCACCGGCTGGCCCAATTGCGTTTCGTCAAGCAAGAACGGACCGTGCCGGGGGACGACAGCACACTGATGACCACGCTAGAGTTTGTGGAAGTCGATGACGAAGGGCGCGAACTGGAAAAGCCTCGCCGGTTTACGATCCACGGCGACGAAGTTTGGGTCGAGGCGTGGGTGATTTCCTTCCAAGACGAATACGTTGAGCAGGGCGACCTGTTGCGGGGAACCTCCATCTGCCTGTTCAAGAGCCTGTTTACCAAGTCGATGCGGGAACGTGACGACTTTCCGCTGGAAGCGGTTGGCTCGCGGCCGGCGGCCTACAGCCGCGGTAGTGAAATGTCTGACTTGGAACGCGAATTATGGGGCCACTTTTGGGACTATGCCATGGACCCCGACAAAGCCGAGGCCAAGGGAGTCCGCGTGGCCAACCCCCAGGCCGTGGCCGCCCGGCTGCGCGACGGCTTGCGTTACACCATTGAACTGCGGGCTTCTGGCGGGTTGAGCGTCAAGCCGGAGATCGTCCCGACCGAGGCTGGTCCCGTCGTCAATTGAGCGATGGCTTGCAGTTGAGCGATTCATGCATTTTGCCGTCTTGGCTTCGCCCGATAGTTGGTATCTCAAAGACCTGACGCGGGCGGCGGGCCAGCGGCACCGCATTTCGCTCGCTTGCTTCACCGAATTGGCGGCGCGGGTGCAAATCGACGGCGAGGCGGTTTGGTCCGCCGGCACGCAACTGCGCGATGTCGATGGCGTGCTCGTCCGCACCATGCCGCCTGGATCGTTGGAGCAGGTCGTGTTTCGCATGGATGCCTTGGCCCGGCTGGAGGCCGCCGGCATATTGGTGCTCAATCCGCCTAAAGCGATTGAAACGGCGGTCGATAAATATCTGTGCTCGGCCCGCTTGCAAGCGGCTGGGTTGCCCGTCCCCAGGACCATCATCTGCCAGACGGTCGATGACGCCATGGCCGGGTTTGAGGAACTCGGCCAGGATGTCGTCATCAAACCGGTGTTTGGGGCGGAAGGACGAGGCATCGCCCGATTGAACGACGAAGCCATGGCGCTGCGGGCGTTCAAACTTCTGGCCGATTTGCGGGCCGTGATTTACCTGCAAGAATTCGTGCCACACGAAGGGTGCGACTTGCGGGTGTTTGCCGTGGGGGACCATCTGTTGGCCATGCGCCGCCGCAATCCGCTGGACTGGCGGACGAACGTCAGCCGCGGTGCAACGGGTGAAGCCGTGGAGATTTCAGACGAGATGGCCCGATTGGCCCGGGCGTCGGTCGCGGCGGTTGGTGCTCCCGTGGCGGGGGTAGACCTGTTGCCGGCCCGCGACGGACGGTTGCTGGTGATCGAAGTCAACGCGGTTCCAGGCTGGCAGGCGCTGGGCCGGGCTTGCAAAGTGGATGTGGCCGAGCTGGTGCTGTCGTATTGCGAGTCGCGCGTGTTGGGGACGGCCCGATGACCGATGACGGCCATGCATCGCCACGGCATCTGAACGTCGCAAAACGATTGACCGACTGCGCCCATCGGCAACCCAACGCCATCGCCGTAATTGTACCCGTGCGCGGGGGCACGGGAAAAAGCGAGTACGCTCGCCACACGTTTCGGCAATTGGATGACGATAGCTCAACGATAGCACGGGGGCTGATTCGACTGGGGATCACGCCCGGTATGCGGCTGGCGCTGTTGGTGCGTCCGGGGTTTGAGTTTATTTCGCTGGTGTTTGCCTTGCTCAAGTCGGGCGCGGTGCAAGTACTGGTCGATCCCGGGTTGGGCAAGCGGAATGCCTTGCAATGCCTGGCCGAGATGGAACCCGAAGGCTTTATCGCCATTCCCCCCGGGCAAGCAGCCCGCTGCCTGTTTCGCGGACAATTTCCGCGGGCGCGGCTGAACGTCACGGTTGGCCGGCGTTGGTTCTGGCCGGGGCCGACGTTGCAAGACGTTCGCCGGGCTGGCCAACCGGCTGGTGAATTGCCGGCCACCACGGCGGACGAGCCGGCCGCCATCATCTTTACCTCAGGGAGTACCGGCCCTCCCAAGGGCGTGTTGTACAGCCACGGCAATTTCGACCGGCAAGTGACGGAAATCCGCGACCAGTACCAGATTGAGCCCGGCACGATCGACGTGGCCTGCTTTCCACTCTTTGCGCTGTTCAATTGCGCGATGGGGGCGACGACTGTCTTTCCGGTCATGGATGCCTCGCGGCCGGCCGCCGTCGATCCGCGGAATATCATCAAAGTCGTGCAAGATCTGGGTGCCACGCAATCGTTTGGTTCGCCGGCGGTTTGGAATAAGGTGGGCCGTTATTGCCAACAGCACAACATCAGCCTGCCCACTTTGCGCCGCGTGCTATCGGCCGGTGCGCCCGTCCCCACGCATGTGCTGGAGAGAATGTCCCACTGCATCGCCGCCGATGGCGAGGTGCATACGCCGTACGGCGCGACCGAAGCGCTGCCCGTGGCCACGATCTCTGCCCGCGAGGTGATTCAGCAGACAGCCGCCAAGACGCAGTCGGGCGGCGGTGTCTGCGTGGGCCAGCGATTCGCGGGCATCGAATGGAAAGTCGCGCGGATTGTGGATGGTCCCTTCGAATCAGTCGATGCGATCCAGGAACTTCCGCGGGGTGAAATAGGCGAATTGCTGGTCCGCGGGCCGGTCGTTACCCGACGGTACATGGCACGCGACGAAGCTACCGCCAAGGCCAAGGTGCCCGATGGCGATACCTTTTGGCACCGCATGGGAGATGCCGGTTACTTGGACGAGGAAGACCGATTTTGGTTTTGCGGGCGGGTCGGGCACCGCGTAGTGACCGGCGAGGAGACTCTTTTTACAATTCCCTGCGAGGCTATCTACAACGCGCATCCCGATGTCAATCGCTCGGCACTCGTCGGAATCGGCCAGCCGGGCCAGGCCACGCCGGTCATGATTCTGGAGCCAGCCACCGGGCTTTGGCCCCCAGGGGCAGCAGATCGGCGGAACTTTATCGAAACGGCCCGGCAACTTGGCAAGGCCAACCCGTTGACTGCCGGGATCGAGCACTTCTTGTTGCATCGCTCGTTTCCGGTCGACGTGCGGCACAACGCCAAGATCTTCCGCGAAAAACTGGCTGTCTGGGCAGCGCGAAGAGTTTGAGGGGAGGACGCCCCCGTGTTCGCCGTCGGAGCCGTTTCCCCAAAATCGCGCTTGGATTGCAGGGAACTTTGGCCGAGCCGCGACCGTCTTATAGCGGATCGTTTGGATAATGATCCTTTGTGAACGATTCAAATTGCATAGCTTTCGGCCTTCCGTTGGTCGGCCTGGGCTCATTGGCCGTACGAAACGCAATAATCCTCGAAGTTATTCAGGCTGCGTTGCAATTTTGTTGCTTAATCGTCCGGTTTGGTGGTGGCGAATCGTGCTGCTCATCATGCCCGAACGCTTGGCGCGGCCCAGATTTAGTGGATAATTGTTTAGATTCAGTCAGGCGACGATGGGGATATCTCGCTTCTCCGGCGATGTTAAGCATCTCTCCCCTTTCCGCCCAGCGAGCGTTGCCATGGCCAAAACGTCCAGCGGACCTGCTTTTCAATCGACGGCCATCGCCAGCGGATTGATCACGCGCGAGGAAATCGCCGCCGCGTTGGAGTCCATGCGGGCACAATCCGATCGGCCCGGCGCCAAGTTCAAGGACGAACAACTGGCGGCCAAACTGATCGAAATGGGCCGCCTGAACTATTGGCAGGCCGAGCAACTGCTAGCCGGCCGGTCGAAGTTCACTCTGGGACCGTACCGCATCTTGGATTCTTTGGGCCAAGGCGGCATGGGGCAGGTGTTTAAGGGGGAACACTCCATCATGCGCCGCGTGGTGGCCATTAAGGTGCTGCCGCGAAGCAAATCGACCCCCTCATCCGAGGCCAACTTTCTGCGGGAAGTTCAGGCCCAGGCACAACTCGACCACGAAAACCTGGTCCGCGCTTACGACGCCGGACGCGATGGCAATGTCCATTACCTGGTGACGGAGTATGTGCCCGGCACCGATTTGCGACGGCTCATTCGCCGGCAAGGCCGCTTGTCGATGCATGCCGCCGCCATGATTGTGGCGCACTCCGCCGCCGGACTGGCCCACGCGCACAGTCGCGGGCTGATCCATCGCGACGTGAAGCCCGGCAACCTTTTGGTGACGCCCGAGGGCTTTACCAAGGTGCTCGATCTGGGCCTGGCCGGTTTTTTGCATGCCGAGCCGGCGGAGCAGCCCGATCCGCGTAACGTAAAAATCGTGGGGACCGCCGACTACCTGGCGCCCGAACAGATCAAGACACCGGAAAAACTGACCGCCGCCTGCGACATCTACGCGCTAGGTTGTACGCTGTATTACGCCGTCACGGGCAAGGTGCCATTTCCTGGCGGATCGAGCCAGGACAAAGCCCGGGCGCATTGCAGCCTGCAACCGCTCGATCCACGCAGGCTCAACCCCGATTTGTCCGACGACTTCGTCGACGTGATCGCCCGCATGATGGCCAAGGAAATTGGCGAACGGATGCAGAGCATGGACGACGTGGTCGCGGCGCTTTCGCCCTGGACCGGTGAAGACGGCAAAATGGCCGCCCGCGCGGCGGGTTCGCAGCAAGATCCGCCGCCAGCGCGGGCCCAGCGGTATGCGGGTACCGTCGAACCGGTGGGAGACTTTGGCGAAACACAAGTCGTCCCAACCGCGGCTGAGGATGACCTGCTGGAGGAAGAGTCGGACCAGCTTTCGCAAATCTCACAAGTGTCGCAGACCAGCCAGGTCTCGCAGGGGACTTCTCCTTCGCCGGTTGCCTTTCAAGAGACAATACCGATCTACCCGCCGCAGCCCAACACGGGGGGCGTGGGCCTAAGCCCTGGGGTTCTCATCTTGATTATCATCGGACTGGCGACGGCGGTGGGTGCGTTGGGGGCGATCTTCGTTCTGATGCTCTTTCCCGGGTGAGCCCTTGCTCAACGGGGCTGTTAGCGCTCGATCTCGTGAAAGATATCTCGCAGTTCACGGACTGAGACCTCTTCCAGCCGTTTGCCACGCTGATCGAGCTTTTCGTTCATCTTGATGGCGGTCTCTTGCATCTTGGCGTGCGTCTCCTCGGACCCGCCCATCAGCACGAAGTTTTTGCCGCGCGTGAGCCGCTTATGCTCGTCGGGAGTATCGAGACCGAGGCCCACCAAGGTCGCGGTTTTTTTCTTTTTTTGATTGACGGCTTTCACGTTTTTTACCCTTGGCCAGGGAAATGACGAACGAAGCAGGCGGACATTGTTCAATCCATTATATCTTCGCCCTTTTGGTGAAGATTCTTCATTCTGGGCAATCAATGCCTCTTACAACTATACGGACGGCCACGCGAATGGGTCAAGGCAACGGCCTCTGGCAAATAGGCGAGCGAATCATCCTGGGGAACCAGCCGATGCGGTAACTCCGCCGCCGGGGTAGACTCATCTTCGGTCAGCGGGCAATTTTGCGTAGCACGGGCCGAAGCAACCGCAACAAGGTGAAGCGTGGATGACTGTCTGATTGTGGGGGCCGGCGTGGTCGGCCTGTCACTGGCCTACGAATTGTCGAGCCACGGGCTGCGCGTGCGGGTGATCGACCGCGGCACGCCCGGCCAGGAGAGCTCTTGGGCCGGAGCCGGCCTGTTGCCCCCCGCGCCGCGGGCATCGGCCGATCCGCTCGACCAATTGGCCGCGCTCAGCAATGGCTTGCACTCCGATTGGGCCGAGCGGTTGAAGGTCGAGACCGGCATCGACAACGGTTACTTGCGGTCGGGCGCGGTCTATGCCGCCCAATCAACAGCCGAGGCCGAGTCTCTCCGCGGTGCCGCCGTGGAATGGAGCGAACAAGGCATCGTGGTGGAAGCCTTGCCCGCCGCCCGGCTGGCCCAGATCGAACCGGCACTGGCCGAGGCCCCCGCGGCGGGCCGGGTCAAAGCGGCCTATTTTCTGCCGGACGAGGCCCAAATCCGCAACCCGCGGCATATCCAGGCGCTGCTGGCGGCCTGCCTGGCCCGTGGTGTCAACGTGTCGGCCGGCTTGCCGGCCGACGGCTTCGTACTGCGCAACGGGCGCGTGGAAGGGGTGCGGACCGTGGCGGGGCAACTCCGCGCAGAGCGGTACTGCCTCTGCGGCGGAGCCTGGACCGCCGGGTTGATGGACCGCTTGGGGCTGCCGCTGGCGGTGCGGCCCGTCCGCGGCCAAATGGTGCTGCTGCATGCCGATCGGTCCCTATTGCGGCGGATTGTCAACGTCGGCCCGCGCTATCTGGTGCCGCGGGCGGATGGCCGCCTGTTGATCGGCTCGACCGAGGAAGAGGCGGGCTTTGACAAGCGGACAACGGCGGCCGGGGTGGCGGGCCTGCTCGACTTTGGCCTGTCGCTGTTACCCGCACTCGGTTCGATGAGGATCGAACAAACCTGGGCCGGGTTGCGGCCCGCCACGGCCGACCACCGTCCCTACCTGGGTGCCGCGCCCGGCGTCGATAACCTCTTTGTGGCCGCCGGACACTTTCGGGCGGGCCTGCAACTCTCCACCGGCACCGCCAGTGTCATGGCTCAACTGCTGCGAGGTGAACCGCCCTCGCTAGACCCGCACGCCTTTCGTTGTGATCGAGCCGTGCCGCTGTAGTGCAGGGTGCAGCGATACCGCGACTTGCTTGCTTTCCCGCTGGGAGCGGTTGGAATTCGTGGCTGGCGGCGATAATTCCATTCAGGCGAAGAGCTGGATGTTCCCATAACCGTCCGAGTGATCAAAAGCCGCGCAGCGAGCTAGACGATGACATGGCTTGGCAATTGTATTCACGAAATGAAGTTGATCGCTTTACGGCAGTTCCCCAATCGCCGGACGACACCACACCACGCGTATGTCCTGTCTGTCGTGAACCGGCCATCAGGCATTATTAGCACGATGACAAGTTGTCGGGTTCTCCGATCCCTGGTGGCACTTCGTGGTTCTGGTGTCCAGATTGTCGCAAATGTGCGTTAGGATTCGGTACGAAATAACTTCCCCAATTGTCTCCCTCTCCCGGTACACTGGGAGAGGGTTGGGGAGAAGGGGATATGGCGAAATGGACGCCATCAGCCGGCCCTCACTCCGGCCCTCTCTCAAAGGGAGAGGGAGTTCGCATGAGGAAGTTATTTCATGTCGCATCCTTATTCAACGGCCGGTCGCTGCAAAACGACTTTGATTACAACGCCCCACTTTCTGACCAGATTGCGACGGTGCCGGAAGGAGCCGCGCCGCGGCGTATATTCGGCGGCTGGGCGGCGCGATAGAATGGCGGCTGCTAGTGGCGCAATCGCCACCTGGAATTCTCTTGCCTGCCGGAGGCTGTATGGTCCGTTTAACTGTCTGCTTGGTGGCGTTGGTGTTTTTGGCTGGTTGCGGAGATCTGACGCAGAGTTCCAACCAACCGGCCGACCGGGGAATTATCGGCAAGACCACGCAAGATGTGGGCGAGTACCGTGCCGATGCCAACCGCGAAGTCAGCGACGGCAAGATTGGCGAGATCGACCCGGCGCTCGGGCCGCTGGCACCGCTGAAAGCCTATGGACCGGTGCTAGAACAGGTCACCACGTTGGCCGTGCAGCAAAACTTGCAGTTGTATCATGCCGAACATGGCCGTTACCCCAAGGACCATGCGGAGTTCATGGAAGTCATCATCAAGGCCTACAACATGCAGTTGCCCGTGCTGCCCGCCGGCAACCAATACCAGTACGATGTTGAGAATCATCAGCTTATTATTGTGAAGCCAGAAGGAGAGAAGGAAGAGGCGACCGCGGAAGGGCAGGGGGGGGAATGAGGGGGTTTTCAGTTTTCAGTTTTCAGTAAGCAACGAGAAGCTGCTTGCCTCTCTCATACCTCATATCTTCTACCTCATACCTCGGCTGGCAATCGCAGCTCAAAGCAAGTCTGGCCGTTCAGCCGGTGAAACCCCAAGGTTCCTCCGTGCGCTTCAGCAATTTGACGGGCGACGACAAGGCCCAACCCCACGCCTTCCGGCTTGCTGGTGACGAAGGGTTCGAACAGGCGATCGGCGACTTCGGCCGGCGGCCCGGGACCGTTGTCGAACACGCGAATCACGACTTTCCGTGCCGGTTCGTCGGCGGCAAGTTCCAGGCGCACCGATCCGCCCAGGCCCACGGCTTCACTGGCATTCAAGACCAAATTCATCAAGCATTGCCGCAACTGGCCGGCATCGGCCAGTAGGCGGGGCAGGGCAGGGGGGGGCCGCAGTTCCAGGGCCACATTGCGATGGCGGCACGCCGGTTCGATCAGGGCCAGCAAATCGGCGGCGAGCGCTGACAGGTCGCATGCGGTTACGTTGGGGGACTCTGGCTGGCCCGCCGCCAAGAACCGCCGCAGATGTTCTTCCGTTAGTTCTAACTGCCGCAGTACTACCTCCAGGCTTTCCGCATCGGCCTGGCAGTGCCGTTGGTGCAGTTGCGCGGCCAGCCGGGCACCTGTCACCTGGTTGCGCAGTGTGTGCGCCATGCCGCCACTCAGCCGGCCCAGCAACGAAAGCCGCTCGCCGCGGCGGACAGCCCCGCGAAGTTCATCCAACTGGCCCCCCAGGGAGTTGACCGATACGACAAGGTCGCGAATTTCATCGTCGCGGGCAGGGCAGGGCAGGGGGGAGAAGGATCCCTCGGCCACCCGGGCAACCTGGCGGCTGACTTGCAGTACTGGACGGCTGATGCGGCCCGCGATGAGAAACGCCAGCAAGGCGGCTACGGCCAGCGTAGCCGCGCCGACCAGCAAATGGGGCAGAGCGGCCTCGCGCCTCAGCCGGGCCATAGATGCTTCCGGGTAGAGGATTTGCAGCGTCCGGGCTTCCACCCGCGATCTTCCCGGGGGCAACGTCAGGGCCGCCAGAAAGTACCGTTCCTGGCCGATCTCCAGCGGGGTCGTCAGTTCCAGCAACCGCCAATCGTCGGCCGCCACCACCGGCGGCAATTCTGGCAACGCACCGCTGGCCGCCACGATCCGCCCATCGGCAGCAACAATAGCGTACTCCGCGCCCGACAGCCCGCGCATCTGCCGCAACGTCCGTTCGGTCAGCGGAAAGTTCGCTTCTTGCAAGGTGCGGGCGATGGCCCGCAACTGTTCGGCCGTCTGCCGTTCGCTGCGGCCCGCCGCCAATTGGGCATCCAACAGCGTCAAGCCAAACAATCCGGCAACCATCAGGCCGGCGAATGGGAGCAGGATTTGGTAGCGGATGGGGAGACGCACGGGAACGTTGATTTTCGAGTTTTGATTTTTGATTTTGGATTGTCAGCCGGGCGTGGCCAGCAAATCGTGGCTGCCGAAGTGTATCTGGCTGATTGCTGACAGGTGAAAGTTGACGGCTCGACTTCCCGCGCTTGCTTGCCATCGCGTTGTCACGCGCAGATGTGATGTAAGGTGGGTCAGAATGCGTAGCCAGACTCGCCAAGCATGCGGCGAAATTCAATGGCCTCTAGATCGTTGATCCGAAGCACGGAGATAGTTGCTCGACCTGTTGAAGTAATGCCGACGAGGACACCTTCGTTCCATTCAAAATGATCCGGCCACTCGTCTTTGCGAGGATGAAAAAGCTGAACAGCGATGTCTGGTTCGCCGTCCGGATCGATCCCCGCGATATTCGGGCCTTTGAAGCTATTGCAGTAATAGCAACTTAGGGCAAGGTTCTCGGCAGCGGTCACACCACCGTGCTTTTCGGCAATCACATGGTCAATCTGAAATGGCAGCCAGGCGTGCGCGGCGGGAAAGAGGCAATATTCGCACCGGCGGCGGGCTCGTTCCCAGATGAGTTCAAGCAGCGATGGTTTCATCCGGCTCGATTCAATGATATATGAGCACGAAGCCGAAGCGACTCCATAACGCGGCCGACCCGGCGGTATTCGTCGATTTCCGCTTGTTCGACTAACGAAAGCGAGCCTTGCCGTGCTTTCTCGGCGAGTTCGTTGGCCCGTTGCTCATCGGTTGGATCGAGCTTGATCGAAATCAGATAGCGGGCCAAATCCTCCGTCATGGGAGCCGATGCGGTCCCTAGCGCCCTGGTGAGAATGGTGGCTTGCGTGTTGAGCATGGATGGTGCCATGACCTTATTGTAATCCGGGGACTGGCGGGCGGAGAAGGTATTGCTCTGTCGAAATTTTCGCCACGCCTGGCGATTTCTTCACCATGTTGGGACGCCAGTGAACGGCCTGGGCGGCCCAATTGCCGGCAAACCGGCTGTCGCGGTTGCATCATTCGCGTCTGGTACGGGAAGTGCTAGTAGCGTGCCGCCGAACAATCGCGTGCCGCGGAATCGTTGCCAGCCGTGGATTTATCGCGATCAACCATGAACTGGCTCCGCCACGAACTTTCTTTGTTTACTTTCTCGCGAGACTCGCTATGCAAACAGCACGCCGTCGTTCCGGTTTTACTCTTGTCGAATTGTTGGTGGTGATTGCCATCATCGCCCTGTTAGTGGCCATGTTGCTGCCGGCCGTGCAGGCCGCCCGAGAGTCGGCCAAGCGCGCCCAGTGCCAAAACAATATGCGGCAAATCGCGCTGGCCTTCCATAGCTTTGAAAGCGCCCAGCGAAAACTGCCGTTTGCCAAGCGCGTGGAATCGGACGGCGCGGCCCGCAGTTGGGCCCCCGATCTGCTGCCATATCTCGAACAAGCCAACATGCTTAGCGACGCTAACTACAACCTCGACCAGGATTGGTGGAGGGTGCAGAGTGCCTACGAAGCCGATCCGGCCAATCCTGGGCAATTCATACCGACCGCCACCAGTGTCGCGGTACCCAACGGGGTGACCGTGCAAAAGCACCTGTCGATCTTTATGTGCCCGGCCAGTCCCATTCAAGAACGGACACAATACAAGGATGACGCGGGCGTGGGGAATAAGATCGGCGCTTGCGGAGACTATTTCACGCCCGAAGGCGTCCATAGCGCTATCTTGGCCGAATTTCCCGCCACGTTGCCCGTCGGTTCGGTCGTCCCTGGATTTCCAGCCGGTACGACTTCGACTTCCAACGTGGTGCTGTCGGGCGTCCTGCAACCGTATGGCGCGGGGGCCTTGCCATCGTGGACCAGTACGTTGACGGGCGATCCTCGCGTGACGATTAACGCGGCGCGAGTCAAGTATCCCACGTTCTCCGGTGTGACCGACGGCCTGTCGAACACCATTTTAGTTGGCGAATGCTCCGGCCGCGAGGATGTCTGGCAAGGCCGCGTGGTCAAGCCGGCCGACGCCGTGAAGAGTTCGGCCACCTGCGCCCGCGCGCGCGGCGGAGCCTGGGCGACCAACGATAATTCGTATGCCATTGGCCAGCGGATCAACTGGTGCAGTTCGTCAGGCACCATTCCCGGCAAGATGAAAATCAACAACTCCAATGAGTGGGGGCATTTGTACTACAGCTTCCACGGCAACGGAGCGGAGTTCGCCTTTGCCGATGGTTCGGTGCGGTTCATCTCCGATAAGGTGGCCCTCTGGGTCTTGGCCTCGTTGACCAGCAGGGCAGGGGGGGAAGCGATGAGTTCGGCGGACTACTAAGGCTATGGGCTCGTCCCACTTGGCCATTCCACATGCGTATTTGAATTCACGGGTTGTCAAGCCACCGGAGACAGAGGATGCTTTCGATCATTGCGAGGAATCGCGGGTGCCGTGGAACTGGGTTGCAAATCGTCAACGGGCCGGTCCAATTGTTGATGGTTGTCCTGGCGGCAGCCATCGGCAGCTTGGCGGCCAGTGCCCGCGAGCCAAATGCGGCTCAAGTACAGAAGTCGGTCGATCGGGCGATTCAGTATTTGGGCAGCAAGGCTCAAGCGGACGATGGTTCGTTCTCCTCACGAATTGGCCCCGGCCCGACCGCGCTGATTGTGATGGCCGTGTTGCGGAATGGACGCGGTGTGCGCGATCCGCTGGTCGCCAAGGGCTTAAAGTACCTGGAGACCTTCGTGCAGTCGGACGGCGGCATACATGCCACCAAGAGCCGCTTGCCGACGTATGAGACTTGCCTGGCCATTGTCTGTTTTCAGGCAGCCAACACCGACGGCAAATACGACGAGACGATAAAAAAGGCGGACGCGTACCTGAAAGGCTTGCAAGACTTGGGGGGGGCCGACGGTGAGGCCGATCCCGGTTATGGCGGAGCAAGCTATGGCAAGGACCAGCGGCCCGACCTGTCGAACACGCACTTTCTCGTCGAGGCCTTGCGCGCCGCCGGCAATGGCGAGGACGACGAAGCCGTGCAGCGCGCGCTGGTCTTTGTCTCCCGCTGCCAAAACCTGGAATCGGAGCATAACACCACACCCCTCGCCGCCAAGGTCAATGACGGCGGTTTTTATTACACGCCCATCGGCGAAGGCAGCAGTCCCGCCGGCAATACAGCCAACGGCGGCCTGCGGAGCTACGGAGCCATGAGTTATGCCGGGTTGAAGAGCATGCTTTACGCGGGCGTCGATGCCGACGATCCGCGCGTGAAGGCGGCCATTGAATGGATCGGCCAAAACTACAGCGTGGCCGAAAACCCCGGTTTGGGTCAGGCAGGCGTGTACTACTACTATCATCTGTTCGCCAAGGCGCTCGATGCCCTAGGGCACGATGAAATCGCCGATGCCCAGGGCAAGCCGCACTCCTGGCGCGCCGATCTGGCGCAAGAGCTTGCCAAACGGCAACAGAAAGACGGTTCGTGGATCAACACCGACTCCCGCTGGATGGAGGGCGATCCTGGCCTTTGTACGGGCTTCGCGCTGCTGGCGCTGAGTTACTGCCGGCAGTCTGATTCGTCGAGCCAGTCCAAGCCATGAAGCCGCTTTCCAATGAACCGCGCGAAGCCGCGGCGGCAGTCGAACCGCCCGCCGACGAAATGATCTTGCGCCTTAAGTGTCCCCAGTGCGGGGCAGGGGGGCGCGTGGCGTGGAATAGTTTGCGGCATGGCATGAAGTGCCACAAGTGCGGCTGCCAGTTCATGATCGGCAGCGACGGAAAGCTTGTCTCGCAAGATGCCCTGCCACGGGTGAGATTTGACTGCCCCCGTTGCGGGTCGTCGGGCCAGATGCTGGCGCCGGGCCGGTGTGGCAAATGTCCGTCGTGCAAGATGCCGTTGGCCACGGATCAAAACCAAAATCTGCGCGGCGCCGAGGAAGCGGCCGAATCTCGCCGCAAGGCCTGTCTTGCCGAACGCAAAAAGCTGGCGGCCGATCGGAGGGCATCACGCAACAGCGGAGAAATTCGCCTGCCTCGGCCCTTGCTGTGGGGCGGTTGCCTGGTGGCGGGATTGTTGGGGGCCTGGCTGATCCATGCGGCAGGGCAGGGGGGGCGGCCCGATTCACAAGCGCGGCAGTTCACCTACACATGCCTGTCGGGAAATTGGGACGCCGCGCTGGAATTCATCGAGGATGACACCGTGCAGCAAGTGGAATTCAAACGTTGGCGTTCGCGCTATTTTCCGTCGATTCTGGACGCGCACCGGCCGGCCGGCGATCGAGTGTCGCTCGCCGTGGAGGCGATCGAGGAGACGGATGAAACGCGAGTCCTGCGCGTGACGCTACGTTCGCCCCATGTGGGAGAACGGGCGCATCGGCAATACTGGGCTCGGCGAGATGGGAAGTGGCTGTTGGACGTGGTGGCCACTTTGGAGGATCGCCTCCAGCCCGCCGCTGCCGATTAGGGAACGACCGAAAAATAACTTCGGCGTTTTCTTTTCCCTCACCCTGCCCTCTCCCGGAGAGGAAGGGGAGTTGGTGGAGAAGCTATTTTTTCAGTCGTTCGCAAGACCGCGCGGCTCCGAACTAGCCGTGAGCCATTGTGCAATCGTCGGTGGAGCAGCGGCGATTTACTTCAAGGCCCGGTAAACCGTCACCGGGATCTCGACCAGATGCGTCTGGCCGCTGACTTTGCAAGTGGCTTGCAACCGCACGCGAAACACGCCGGCCCGATTGAGCGGCAGAGCCAGGCTGAACGGCACGCCCGCCTGATTGTCGGGCGGTTCATCGCCGGAGACCAGCACGGTCGGAGTGGGGTGCGTCACGTTGCCGGCGGAATCGAAGATGGTCTGCTTCAGTTCGATCCGGGGACGTTTATTGGCACTGTCGCGGGCAAAGCCGACCACTTGCAGATGCAGCCAGATGGCCTGCCCGACAAAAGCATTGATGGGAGCGGGCGTTTGCCCGTCGGCATCAAATGAGGCCGCAATCGCCACCATGGCAAATTTGGCCGGCAAGACCTCAAACGCCGTGTTGGCCGACACCGCTCCACCGCTGGTTCCATCTTGCACCGTAATTCGCAAGGCATGCGAACCTGGCGGCATGTCGGGGCCAAGCTGCAGGAACACCCTGGCGGGCAATTTGCTGCCCCCCAAAGGCAACGTGGCCCGCTGGCTGCTGGAAGGAACCGTGAAAATCGCCTTTCCCTTGGCATCCAGAACCTCCATGCCGATGGAATACTTGACCCCGCCATCGGCATTGCGATGCAGGTGATCGACATCGAACACCACATACATCACGTCGCCCGGTACGTACTTGTTGGTCGCCCGCGGCGGCCCAAACTCGCCCACAAACGTATGCCGAATATTGCTGATGGCGGGTGGAGCCGCATCGAACTGAGACAGGCAAAACGCCGCCGCCAACGCAATCGTGTGCAACATAAACCTACCCGTGCGAAATGAAACCAGGGATGTACATCTGCAGCCCGCCGGACGTGCCGCGGGCGGAAATGGCCGTAGACTTATGCTAATTCGAGCAAAACGCGGGTGGTAGAAGAAAACGCGAGAGGCGAAAGGCTGAGGGCGGAAAGACAAACTGAAAACCGAAAACTTGGCTGCCACTCCCTCCTCCTTCCCCGGTTAGCGGGGCATTTCTATACTAAGGTCTTAACGAAGCTGGCTGCCTGTTGCTGGAAAGCCGCGATACCGGGCGAGGAACTTTGGGAGAACTGTCTGTGTTTGAGACTATTGCCATTGTGGGTGCCACGGGTGCCGTGGGGACGATCATTCGCGAATTGCTGGAGCAGCGCAAATTTCCGGCCAAGAAGGTCAAATTCTTGGCTTCGGCCCGTTCGGCCGGCACCAAGTTGCCGTTCCGGGGGGAGGACCACACGGTCGAGGAGTTGACGCCAAACTCGTTCAACGGCGTACAACTGGCCATTGGCAGCACACCCGATGAGACGGCCAAGGAGTTTTGCCCCTGGGCGGTCAAGAGCGGCTGTATCGTGGTCGATGAAAGCGGCTATTGGCGGATGGATCCCAAGGTTCCGCTGGTCATTCCCGAGGTCAACCCCGACGACGTCGATAAGCATCAAGGGATCATCTCCAGCCCCAATTGCTCCTCGACGCAAATGGTGGTGGCGCTTAAGCCGCTTCATAAGGCCGCCCGAGTGTTGCGGGTGATCGTCAGCACGTACCAGGCAACCAGCGGGGCAGGGGTGGCCGGCACGCGCGATCTGATCAATGCCTCGAAAGCCCAACTGCAGGAGCAGGCTTACAAGCACGAGACGTTTGCCCATCCAATTGCGTTCAATCTCATTCCGCAGATTGGCTCGCCCAAGCACCAGGGCTACACGTCGGAAGAGATGAAGATGGTCTACGAAACGCATAAGATGCTGGGGGATGACACCATCCAGATCTGCCCGACCTGTGTGCGGGTGCCGGTCAGCAATTGCCACAGCGAGAGCATTCTGGTGGAGACCGAACGCAAGGTTACGGCGGCCGAGGCCCGCGAGTTGTGGTCGACGTCGCCGGGCATCATCGTACAAGACGACCTGGACAAGAAGCTCTACCCCATGCCCAACACATCCGATGGTCGGGACGAAGTCTTCATTGGCCGCATTCGCGAGGATCTCTCCAGTCCTAATGGCCTGGCCTTTTGGTGCGTCAGCGACAACCTGCGCAAGGGGGCGGCAACCAATGCGGTGCAAATCGCGGAGTTGCTGGCAAGAAAGCGGTAGCCGCTTGGGCCAGGGGCGCGAAGTAACGTCCTGCACTTACTTCTTACGCCGCAAGAGGCCAAAAACTCCCTCGCCAATCTGGATTTCGACCATCCGGTTCCTTCCACGCTGTGATTCAGTCGGACTCAAGCTATGTTCCAATCCCGCGGCTCCGTGGCAGTCACCTTGACGGCATTCACCGCCATGCTGTTCTTGCTTTACGTATTGAGCATCGGCCCGGCGGCGATGATGTGGAATCGCGGACGGATTTCCATGCAGGGTATCGAGACGGCCTACTATCCGGTACTTGCCTTCACGCGGCATGGCAGCTTACTTCGGCCTGTTCTACGAGGGTACGTGGCATACTGGCTGCCGCCGGGAGGTTTTTTTCCACCCCTGGTGTGCGGCTAGAAAATCATCCTATCTCCAGCATGCACTGCTTTCAGCCAGTCGATCCAAAATCGAAAATCCAACTTCCAAAATCCAAGATGACCGGCAGGGCAGGGGGGGGCGAACGCTCAAACTGACCCTGGCCTACGATGGCACCAACTTCGCGGGCTGGCAGGTGCAACGGAACGCCCGCACCGTGCAAGAGACGTTGGAGACCGCGCTAAAGCAGCTTACGGAAGAGGATGTCCGCGTGACAGGCAGCGGGCGGACGGACTCGGGCGTGCATGCGGCTGGGCAGGTCGCCAGTTTTGAGACGGCTTCGACTCTTTCGACGGCGACCTTTCGCAAAGCACTGAACGCCACGCTGCCGGAAGACCTGGTGGTGCTGGCGGCCGAAGAGGTTCCGGCGGGCTTCAACGCGCTACGCAGCGCCCGCCGCAAACGCTATCGCTACACTCTGCACGACGGCCAAAAGGCCAATGTGTTCCGCCGCCGCTTCTGTTGGGCCGTGCGGCAGCGGTTGGACGATCAGGCCATGAGCCGAGCCGCGGCGGCGCTAGTTGGCACGCACGACTTCAGCGGCTATGAAACCTTGGGCAGCCCGCGGGCGACCACCGTCCGCACGATCTTCGAACTGGATGTCACGCGGCAACCGCCGCCGGACGACGATTTCATCTATATCGAAATCGAGGCCGACGGTTTCTTGTATAACATGGCACGCGCTATCGCCGGCACCTTGTACGATGTCGGCCGCGGTGCCAGTCCCGAAATCCTGCCCCACCAAATCCTCGCCACGCTCGACCGCCGCTCCGCCGGCCAAACAGCACCGGCGCAAGGGCTGTGTTTGTTGTGGGTGGAATATGAGGAAAGGCGGAAGGATGAAGGATGAATCATCGAAGACCGAAGACCGAAAACTGAAAACTGAAAACTAACACCCCCCATGAAAATCGCCCATATCATCACCCGCATGATCATCGGCGGCGCTCAGGAGAATACGCTCCTGAACTGCGAGGACTTACTGCGCCTGCATGGCGATGATGTGTTGCTGATTACCGGGCCGCCACTGGGGCGCGAGGGGAGCCTGTTGGATCGAGCCCAGGCTAATGGAGTGCCGCTGGCGATCGTGCCGTCGCTGCGGCGATCGATTCATCCCTGGCGCGATGCCGCCGCTTATGCGCAGATCAAGAAGGTCTTGCGGAAGTACCGGCCCGACGTGGTCCATACGCATAGCGCCAAGGGGGGCATGCTCGGCCGGGCGGCGGCCTGGTCGTTGCGGGTGCCGGCGGTGATTCACACGGTTCACGGCGCGCCGTTCCATCCGTACCAGGGCAGGGGAGCGCGCACGTTTTTTCAAGCCTGCGAACGTTGGGCCGCCAAGCGCTGCCATGCCATGATCTGCGTGGCCGACGCCATGACCGATCTGATGGTCGAAGCGAAGGTCGCTCCGCGAGAGCGGTTCACCACGATCTACAGCGGCATGGAGGTCGGCCCGTTCCTGGAGGCCGACAGCCAGCGGCAGCGCGTCCGCGCGGAATTTGGCTTTGCCGACGAACATGTGGTGATCGGCAAGATCGCCCGCCTGTTCCATCTCAAAGGGCATGACGATCTGATCGCCGCTGCGCAACAAGTCGTGGCGGCCCAGCCCCAAGCGCGGTTTCTGCTGGTCGGCGATGGCCTGCTGCGCGAGTCGCTGCAACAACAAATCTCCGCCGCCGGACTGGCCGAGCACTTCAAATTCTCGGGATTGGTTCCACCAGCGCGCGTGCCGGAACTGATTGGCGCGATGGACATTGTGGCCCATACCAGCCTGCGCGAGGGACTGGCCCGCGTCCTTCCGCAAGCGTTGTTGGCGGGCAAGCCGGCCGTGAGCTACGACATTGACGGTGCCCGTGAAGTGGTCGTTTCTGGCCAGACCGGTTGCTTGCTGCCGCCGCGCGATATTGCCGGCCTGGCTGCCGCGCTGGTCGAATTGGCCGGCAATGCGCGGTTGCGACGACAACTGGGCGGGGAGGGGCGCAAACGTTGCGAGCAAGTCTTCCGCCACGAGTTCATGACCGAGCGTATTCGCAATCTGTACGAGCAATATGCGGTTTAATGTTTTCTTAACAATTCGCTTGACAGCCGTCCGGATAGCCTTATCGTGGGGGTTGTTGCCACTTGTCTGTGGGGTGCGCGAGTCTAGCGCACAACATAGCCTTCGTTGAATCAGCCATCACCGGCGGGGACAGCCGCTTTTGGCCACAAACAACCGGCTATGCATGATGCGGCGATGAATCTCGCGGCCGAAATGGCTTTCGCCAGGAATTGCTTGTCCGTGACGATTGGAGCCCACGATGGCAACAATCGAGTTCTTGTCCGGTCCGCGTGCCAAGGAGTTCGTGGAACTATCGGACCCGCATACGCTGTTAGGGCGGCAGTCGTTCTGTGACATTGTCATCGATGTCCAAGGTGTTTCGCGGCAGCACGCCAGAATCTCCCATGGCGACGACGGATACACCATTGAGGACTTGGGCAGTGTCAATGGCACGTATGTCAACAAGCGCCGCATCCGGGAACGCCAGACCTTGCGGGATCAAGATCGGATCTTACTGTTCAGGGTTTCCGCGGTCTTTCATCTGAAGACCCCGGCCGCACCTTCCTCCAACGGCCATCCGCACGTTCCCGAGGAAGAGACCACGTCCAATATTCTGCCTGGGCACGACTCCGATGTAATCCACGCCGTACCCGTGAACCCGGAACTGGCTCCGGCCGGCAGTACGCAGGCGCAACTCTTGGCGATTTTGGCCATCACCCGCGAGTTGGCGACTTCGCTGGATGTGGATCAAATGCTGCCTCGGCTGCTGGACTGCCTGTTTGAGGTCTTTCCCCAGGTCCACAACGGCCATGTGCTGCTGCGCGACGAGGCTAGCGGCGATCTTCTGCCCGAGGCGATTCGACAAGGACGCGAGGGATTGAATAGCGATACCTTTCGGCCGTTCAATCGCGAATCGGCCGATCAGGTCATGCGCAGCGGCGAGGCGGTGTTGAGTGTCGTGGGAGCCGACGAAGGAGCTGATTCCGTCTTGGGTGCTGATTCTCTCTGGTCGATGTGCGCTCCGTTGATTGGACCGTCTGGAGTACCAATGGGCGTGGTTTACCTGGAGACAGGCGCGGCCGGCCAGATTCTTACTCCCGACGACCTGGAACTGCTGGCCAGCGCGGCCACGGTGGCCGGCCAGATGATTGAACACGCCCGCGAGCACCAGGCGGCGGTCAAGTTCGCCCGGCGGCAGCGCGAATTAGCGGCCGCCCGCGAGATGCAGTTGGGCCTGCTGCCGCAATCGCGTCCTGATGTGCCAGGCTACCGGTTTCATGATTTTTATCTTGCCGCGGGGGAAGTGGGCGGAGACTACTACAGCTACTTGCCGCTAGAGAACGGCCGTTGGGGCATTGCCGTGGGAGACGTAGCGGGCAAAGGGGTTCCGGCGGCGCTGATCATGGCTCGGTTCTCGGCCGAGGTCCGCTATTGCCTGGCAACGTTGCCCACGCCAGCCGCCGCCATTGACCGGCTGAATCGGGACTTTCCCGATGTGCAACAGCGGTTCATTACCTTCGCGTTGTGCATTCTCGATCCGGCGGATCACAGTTTGACGGTGGTTGTGGCGGGGCACATGCCTCCGCTGTGGCGCAAGGCCAAGGAAGGCATGGTAGTGCCGATTGGCGAAGACCTGGCGGGGCCGCCGTTGGGCGCGGCGGGCCACTTCAACTATCGGCAGTCGGTCGTGCATTTGCAGCCTGGCGACTCGATATTGATGTACACCGACGGCATCAGCGAGGCCTGCGGCGGGCGCAACCGTGCGGAACACTACGGCACCGCCCGCATCCAGGACCGGTTCTTAACCGGTTCTTCGTCGCCCGACCGGATCGTCAGCACGCTTCTGGAAGACGTCAACACCTTCACGCATGGCCAGTCTCCCGGCGACGATGTCTGCATCGTCAGCTTTGGCAGGCAGGAATAACGAATCAGGTGGATCGGGTTTCGACCCAGCCCGTTCAAAACTCCTTGTGAGTTGTCAGCGCCAACATCGAGCGATAGTCGCCTTCAAACGACGCGAGCCGTGTTTGGAGTTCCAAATGCCTCGCTGGCGACATTTCGGGGCCATTCTGGAGCCATTGGGAACATTTTCGAATGAGTGCCTCATATGCAGTCGATCGGTTTTGGAAGTCTCGGCAAAATAAATCCCAACGTCGCCTTAATCCATCAGGTTCTAATTCCCGCTTCCGTCCTCGATGAAAATCGTCGATCGTCCATTGCAGATTTGCCCGTAGCAACTCGATTTGTTTTCCATATTCACTCAACAATCGACACGCGGTTTTCGCGAATGCGTCACCGACCGCAGGACTCAGATCAGTCGCCATGTTCCTTCTCCCATTCCATCAGGCCCCTAAAAATCTGCGTTAGCTTTACGATTGATTCCGCGCGGCATTCGTCATCGTAGCCAGCGGTGGTCTTCTTAAGGACATCGCGCCGTTCGGTCTTCAGGTTAGATGAAACGAGTGACGCGAAAGCAAGCTCATATCGGAACTGGCCTTCTGACTTACGTCCCTTTGCGAGACTGGCAATTTCCTGATATCTGCCAGAAGCATAGCGTCGTTCAACCGCATCACGGTCATCCCACCAGAGATCCTGCTTCAGGACGACGACCATGATCCAGATTGGTTGATCGCATGCATGGACTTCACGGCAAACCCGTTCAACCGTCTCCTCCTCCACACGGCGGCCATCGTCCAGTATACCGGCGATAATCTCTTGAGGATCAGCCTCCGGATTCTCAACAAACCTTCGATGCTGTTTGAGGCTAATGTCACCCAATGCATGGTGTCCGTCAGCGGCCACAACGACAATACCCCGATATTTTCCGCTTCGGATGTCACCCGCGATTTGCGCCCAACTCGCCGCCAGCCGATGGTCTTGTCCCGGAGGCACTACGATTTCGACATTCTTGTAGTCCGATAGTGGAAAGGTTTCGATGCTGATCGTCTCGATGTATTCACCTCGCCGTTCATCCACGGCTTGCATCGGTGTGGACAAGAATTGTCCAAGCGTCGTCTTGCCGACACCGCCCGGCCCTAATATCAAAACGCTCCTCTGGCCGGGCTGCCGCCACCAACGGACCACTTCGCGAAAACCAGCATCAAGTGCTTTTTTCGAAAGCCAGCCTCCCACGAATGAGGCGATTCCCATACTCTTTTTCCTTTTCACACACGATCGACGGTTGGGCTAACCACTTCTTATCGTACTCGAAATTCGCGGAAATGGATGCGCGACTTCTTGTCGCGGCAGGGCAAGGGGGGAGGAAAGGCAGAAGGATGAAGGCAGAAGGTTAAGCGGATCAACTGATAACTGAACACTGATAAGTGATAACTCACACACTTAGCATGGTTGCTGGCGGGGTTGGAAGGTAGAATGCCGTGGCCGGGGTTTCCACCCGATCGCGTTTTGTTTTCTACCGAGAGTCTCGCCGTTGCCGCTTGTTATTGGTTCGTACATTGGCCCTTACCGGCTGTTGAATTTGATCATCACGGGGCAGTCGAGCGCCGTGTGGGAAGCCCTGCATGAAGGCAAGCAGCAACGTTTTGCCATCAAGGTGCTGCTGGACGACACGCGCACCGACCGCGAGCAGCGCGGCTACATGGCCAACGAGTGGAACGTGGGCCGCATGCTCAGCCACCCGCGCGTCATTCGCATGGTGGAGTACAGCCAGCAGAACGGCCTGCCGTACCTGGCGTTGGAGTTGTTTCGCGTCCCCAACCTGAAGACCTGGATGCGCAATAACCCGCGGCAGCTTCCGCCGCTGGTCCAGCAGATTGTGCGGCAAGCCGCGGACGGCCTGTCGCACCTGCACGAGAAAGGTTGGATCCATCGCGATATCAAGCCCGACAACTTGCTGGTTTCGCCGGAAGGCGAATGCAAGCTGGTCGATTTTGCCTTGGCGCAGCGTCCGACCGGCTTCCTGGCAAAACTGCTCAAGCGGCGCGGCAAGATCCAGGGAACCCGCAGTTATATTTCACCCGAGCAGATTCGCGGGGGTGCGCTCGACTTTCGCTCGGACATCTATAACTTCGGCTGCATGCTGCACGAACTGCTGGGGGGCAAGCCTCCGTATACGGGTGCCGACACCAACGACCTGTTGAACAAGCACCTGAGCGCTTCGATCCCGGTGCTGGAGGCCAGCAACCGCAACGTGACCAGCGAGTTTGCCGACCTGGTGCGGCGGATGCTGGCCAAGCAGCCCCAGAAACGGCCCGCTTCCATGGCCGACGTACTCCAAGAGCTCAACTCCATCCGGGTCTACAAAGAGACTCCCAAGATCGTGGAGGAAGAGGCCTAGGGCCGGGACATTTCAGCGGCCCAATTCGCATTTACTGCCAGCCGTCGGTCGATTACGCTGGGCAGCACGTTTTGCGGTGCCTTGCTGCCCGCGGTGTGCGTTTCTTCATGCAACCTTCGACGACCCTTCATGGCTGCCAAGAACTACAAGCTGGCGTTCGAGAAACCGATCGTGGAACTCGATGCCAAGATCGCCAAGGCCGAGGCGGCGGGCGACGACTCGCCGGCCGCGCAAGACAGCTTGCGGCAGCTTCGCCGCGAGCGGATTGAACTCATCAAAAAGGTCTATGGCGAACTGACGCCCTGGGAAACGGTCCAGGTGGCGCGGCATCCCGACCGGCCCAAGACCTCCGACTACTTGGATACGATCTTCGACGAGTTTGTGGAACTGCACGGCGACCGCGCCTTTGGCGACGACCGGGCCTTGCGGACTGGCTTTGCCAAGTTGGAAAACCACAAGGTGCTGGTTGTGGGGCACGAGAAAGGCAAAAACCTCAAAGAGAGCATCGCCTGCTACTTTGGCTGCGCCCATCCCGAGGGCTACCGCAAGTCGATGAGCAAAATGAAGCTGGCGGCCAAGTACGGCATGCCGGTGATCTGCTTCATCGATACGCCCGGCGCGTACCCCGGCATCGGTGCCGAGGAACGCGGGCAGGCGCTGGTGATTGCCGAGAGCATGTTCGAGATGTCGCAACTGCGCACGCCGATCATCTGCGTGGTGATCGGCGAGGGCGGCTCTGGCGGCGCGCTGGGGATTGGCGTGGGGGACAAAGTCGCCATTTTGGAGCATGCCTATTACTCGGTCATCAGCCCCGAGGGCTGCGCCGGGATTCTTTGGAAGAGCGGCGCCCAGGCGGAGTTGGCCGCGACCGCGCTCAAGCTGACCAGCCGCCATCTGCACGCGTTCAAGGTCGTGGATGACGTGATCGAGGAACCGCTAGGTGGCGCCCACCGCGACCCGTTCCAAATGGCCAACCGCCTCAAGCTGTACCTGATGAAATCGCTGCGAGAACTCGTCGGCCGCCCGCTCGACCAGCTTGTGGCCAGCCGCTACGAGAAGTTCCGGACGATGGGTGTGTTTCATGAGGATGCGGCGGGAGTGACGGGTGGTTGAGGGATCGCTTGCTAACGGATCGGACTACGATGCGTATAATGTTGCCTCGCAGACGGATTATTCCCACGGTTGTAATCGGGCTGTACGCCGCTGTCCTCAGCTATGTGGGAAGCGTTGTTCTTGTTGTGGAGTCAATCGACCTGTGGAACAATAAATTCGAGGCCGCAATGGGCGGCTGGAATCGTTTGGGCCCGCTCTTTCGGCAATTCGCCTTAGCAACTGTCATTGCCTCGGCGGCGGCCATTGCCTGGATTGCAACGATCCGTTGCTGGCGCGGCCGATGGACAAAGACCTCGGACTACATAGCGTATGCGGTCATTCTGGGCGGCGCTGGCCTGTTCCTTTTACTCTCGCTTATGTAGTACTTCGAAAAATCTCTCGCCGAGCGGTCGCATGGTCCCATTCCACCCCAAGGCCAACCCTTATGCTTCCCGAATGGCCTCAAACAAACCAGCCAATGACAAACTGGCCCACCCGCCGCCAGTGACTGAAGCGTCCTTGCCTCGCTGGCGGATCATTCCCACGGTTGTGCTTGGGCTGTACGCCAGCCTCCTCAGCTTCCTGGGAAGCGTTGTTCTGGTCGGCGGTTTGCTCGACATGTGGCACAACGAGTTTGAGCTAACACGGAGAGGTTCGCATTTGAAAGTACCGCTTGGCGGGCTATTGGCCTGGGCCGCCGCCATAGCCTGGGTCGGGTCGATCCATTGCTGGCAAGGCCGATGGATACGGACGTCCAATTACCTGGCGGGCGCGGCTATCTTGGGCCTCATCGGCCTCTTACTGTCACTGGCGGTCATGTAGCACTTGGACTAACAAATCCCTCGCTGGGCCGTCCGATGAACGAATTTCATACGAACGCCAACCCATAATACCGTTTGGCGGGCTGTTCATGGTGACTGGCGGCATCGCCTGGCTGGCCGCGGTTGTCTGCTGGCAAGGCCGCTGGAAGCTGGCATCGGCTTTGTCCGCCTGCGCGGCCGTGCTGGGGATCGGCGGTTATGTGGCGCTGATGGTCTTGGGATAGCTCCGCTACCGGCTCCGTGGGAAACCAACCCCGGGCTGCCTGGTACTGGTGGCACTGGCCACTGGATCGCGGCCGTCGTGCTGACGGCGATCCAGGTTCCGCCAGTCGTCGCCGCCACGCACCTGGAGACGATGTTCAACGGACCGTGACGGCCAACAGCCCAGCCGTCACGCCGGAGCACGCCCGCGGCAAACTCGCGTAAAGCCCGGAAAACAGGCTCCCTCCAACGTCCGATAATGTCTGTTATGTTCGGTAGAAGGCATGGGAAATCGCGGCATTCCGCTTGTGTGGGCTATGGCGCTACCACCTTCCACCGCCCGTGAGCGATCAGCTGACAGCTTCCAACATTCGTCACTCGACACTCGGCATTTCACACTCCCCCTTCCCACTCACTTGGTCCGGCGGATCGTCGGGGGCGAGCGTTTGAAGCCGGCGCTTTCGGCGGCGCTGTTGAAGCGGTTCTCTACCTCTTTGGAGACGGCATCCTTGACGCCCTCCTCCAGGCGGTCGAGCGTGCTGTTGACGAACGAGTTGGCCTGCCTGGCCCCCTCCTCTTTCACCGAGCGAACTTCATCGGCGTAGCCGTCGTAGGGGCTGTTCCGGTCGTACCGGGCGCTCTCCGCCGGCTCGTCATCGGCCCAATCGTCGTTGCGGCCGCCGCCCCACACGGTCGCTCCGTCGGCGTTGGCGTTGTCGGGGTCAAGCTGCTGGTCGAGCTTTTGCAGGTACGGGCCAATCTTCTTTTGCACTTCCTCGGGGAGCAGCGGATCGACCTTTTCGATCAGTACGGCGATATAGTGGCCCGACCTCGATTTTAGAATGGCCGCCCGCGAGCTTTGCGAGAGGAAAACGCCAAAGAAGGTAATCACCACGCAGTACAGCACCCCCTTGGCCGCGCCGAACAGCCCGCCGATCTGGCGGTCGAACTCCTTCAGGCGAACCTTCTCGATCGCGTTGGAGACAGCGCGGAAACCGATCCAAATCACCAGCGACGATGCCAGGTACAGCCCCAACATGGAAGCGATGCGGTTCAGCGGCGGCTCAAGCTGGATCATGGGCGCTATCTGGTCGCTGAACTTGAGCGACACAAAGTAGCTGACCACCAGTGAGCCGATCGAGGCGATCTGCCAGGCCATGCCCTTGCGGGCACCATAAAAAGCACTGCCGGCCAATACGACCAGCATGACGATATCGTAGATCTGCATGAAGCGCACTCCGTGATGATGCCGGCGGGGAGTATAGCGAAGGAAAGGCGAAAGGCGAAAGGCGAAAGGATAACGGATGCAAGATACTTTGCTGGCAATGCTGGCGGCCAATGTCCGCGGCAAATGATCTTGGTCCGAGCCACCAACGGCACTACAGTCCCGCCAGGAATGACCGCGCCCGGAGTTTTCATCTTTTCGCCTTTCGCCTTCATCCTTTCGCCTTCTCTTCCATGGCCGGTTTCCGGATGCACATCTCGACCAGCACCGTGCTGGGGATTGGCTACGGCGGTGCCGCGTTCTCGCTGTACGGAGTGCCGGCGCCGACCGCCACGCTGGCGGGCGGGCTGTGCGCGGTGTCGGGCATGTTGCCCGACTTGGACAGCGGCCCGGGCGTGCCACTGCGCGAGAGCGTGGCCTTTGCCGCCGCCGTGGTGCCGATGCTGCTAGTCAACCGCATGGAAGCCATGCAGTGGTCGAGCGAGTCGATGGTGCTGGCCGGGGCGGGTGTCTATCTGGCGATTCGCTTTGGGCTTAGCCGGCTGTTGAAGTGGTACACGGTCCATCGCGGCATGTTCCACAGTTTGCCGGCCGCGGCCATTGCCGGTGAGTTGGGCTATTTGCTGGCGTCGGGTGATACGCCCATGCGGCTGTTCAAGGCTGGGGGCGTGGTGATTGGTTTCATGTCGCATCTGATCCTGGATGAAATCTACAGCGTGGAACTGAAATACGGCGTGCCGACCGTGAAGAAGTCGTTTGGCACCGCCATCAAATTGTTTGATGACAAGCTGTGGCCCAACATCTCTTGTTGGGGAAAGTTGATCGCCTTGACGTGGCTGATCTTCAACGACCCCACGGCCGTGCGCGATTTCGCCACCCGCGCCATTGAAGGCCGCGGTCGAGCGATGCCAGCGGCAGAGCAGGGCGGATACGCGGAAGACAGCCCATACGAAGAAGACCAGCCGTTTGTGGAAAGCAATCGCAACGATAACCGCAGCGGCTTTGAACCGTTGCGGCGGTACGATCCTCCAACGCGCTACGGCTGGAGCAAAGACCCGGATAAGCCCAGCCAGCCACAGCGAGATAGCTTGAGGTAATGACGAATGAGGGAAGTTGCAATGAATCCCTCATTCGACACTCGGCATTCAACACTCGACACTCCTGCGGCTTTCCACCAACAGTGTCACGGGACCATCGTTCACCAATGCCACCTGCATGTGCTGGCGGAAGCGGCCGGTTTCCACGGGGATGCCCAGGCTGCGCACTGCGGCGACGAACGATTCGTAAAGCCGCTCGGCTTGCACTGGCGGCGCGGCGGCGACGAAGCTGGGGCGGCGGCCTTTGCGGCAGTCGCCCAGTAACGTGAACTGGCTGACGACCAGCATGGCACCGCCGACATCGGCCAGGGCCAGGTTCATCTTGCCGGCGTCGTCCTCAAACACCCTCAACTCGGCCACCTTACGGGCAAGCTGCACGGCATCCGCTTCGTTATCGTCCATCGCCACGCCCAGCAACACCAACAGACCGCGGCCAATCTGGCCAACGATCTGGCTATCCACGGTGACATCGGCGCGGCTGACACACTGCAAGCAGGCAAGCATGGGGGAAAGGATGAAGGCGAAAGGCGAAAGGCTGAAGGTTAGAAGTAGGGTCGCGTCTTCTGCACTTGGCCAATCTAAAATCGAAAATCAGACGGGCAAGTTCTTGGAGACTCGGATCTTTCGGACTTCTTCCAGGATCTCGGCAATGAGGTGGCGGTGTTGGTCGATGTGCAGCCAGAGCATGTAGAAGGAGAGGCCGATGAAGGCAGTGCCAAGAAACGAGCCGGCCAGGTGGGCTTGCGACCATTCCAGACCCAACGGCAGTTTGGTTTGCACGTTGGCCGAGGGGTCGGCGGCGGCACCCAACGAAGCCATCGCCACGGCCACCAACATGCCGGCCACGGCATGGGGAAAGGCCCGCCGCTTGATGCGGTTGCCGCGAACGATGTAGTCGGCCGACAGCCCGTAGGTCTCGCTGACCTCGCGGCACCAACGGCTGGTGCCGATGAAGTACGTCGCCACGATGCTCTCCACCAACACCACGGCTAGCGCCGCCGTCACGCCCATCAAGAAATGCATCCGCTTGGTCTGCATGGCGGCGTCGTTGGGCAATACCCGCAAGTCGCCAATGTTCAAGCCGAGCACCATCGTCACGCCGAGGACGAGGAAGGTGAAGAGGGCTAGTACGGGGAAGATGCGGTTCATGGAGAGAGTTTTTTCGTTTTCATTTTTCAGTTATCAGAAGGACGTGTTCGGCATCGACCGGTGTGGCGGCTGTAGTCGTATCGTAGACGGCGTATCGCAAGACGTGGAACAATTCGGAACTGAAAACTGGACACTCCCATCACAACCCCACTTTAATCGCCAGCCCGCAGGCGAGCACGGCCGCGCCGGCGAGTGCGTGGCCGAATCGCTCAAACCGTGCGCCCCAGTTTTGGAAGACGCCCACGCCCAGGCAGAGCAGTGAGACCGCGGTGAGCATGGTCAGAATGGTCGCCAGACTGAACAACAGCGTCACGACGGCCACGCCCCAAGGGTGGCCCTGGATCGTGGGGACCATCATCAGCGGAATCAGCGGTTCGCACGGGCCGAACAAGAAGATCGTGAACAACACCCAAGGCGTCAGACGGCCGCGCGGCTTGGTCGGTGCAGCGGCAGCGGAGACTGGCGACGGCTGGGAACTGCGCCCCCCCTCCCCTGCCCTGCCTTCCAGATTGATAGCGGCGGGCGGCGCTGGTTCCGTGGCGTGAACATGCAGATGGTCGCCCTGGTGGACATGTTCATGCGAGTGGACCGTTCCATCGGGATGAACGTGCGGGTGCGAATGCGGCTGGTTGCGAATCGCCCGCCAGACGCCCCAAGTGAGATACATCAAGCCGAAGGCCACCAACAGCCAACCGGCCAGGTCGCCGCGGTCGGCTTCGATAGCGGCCAGTTTGTCGGGCGAGGCATCGCCGCGAAACAGCAGCGACCCAAACATCATGCCAGCCAGGCCCAGCAAGACGGAGCTGGCCACATGCCCGATTCCGCACAAGGTTGTCACCAGCAGCGTCTTGGGCATGCTCCATCCGCCGACCCGCGACATGGCCACAAACGGAACGTAATGATCTGGCCCAATCGCCGTATGCAACATGCCGGTGCCAAAAGCACCCAGGCAGAGCCACCCGATCTCGCTCGACATGAGGGATACCTTAGATATGTGTTGGGCCGTGGGGGAGTTTTCAGTGTTCAGGGGGAAGCGGAGAAGCTGTCAGCCGTCAACGATCAGCCAAAAAGAGTTCCATGCTTCATCCACCTGCCTTCAATGATTCGCCTTCCGCCTTTCGCTTTCCGCCTTTCTCTTCCTTCGCTTCGATGAACACATCCAACTGTTGGCCGACGAATAGCCGGCGGCCCTTGGTCTCGATGGCGTAGATGGCTTGCAGCACGCGCGTATCGACGCGCTCGGTATTGCGGCCGGTGAGGTTTTGCTTGGGGATCACGTAGGGCTCCAGCCGCACGAATTTAAGCGCAAACTCCTGGTCGGCAAAACCGCGAATCATGGCTTTGGCCGGCGCGTCTGTTTGGAACCGCGGAATGTCGTACTCGTCGATATCGACGCGGGCGTGCAGGCGTTCAATGTCACCCAGCAAGATCAGCGGTTGCTCGAAAGAGCCGCCGACCCATTCGCCGGGCCGCACGTTAAGTTGCAGCACTTGGGCGTCGGTCAACGCCCGCACGTCGAGTTGGTCGATTTCGGCTTGTACCTGGTCCACCTGGGCCTGCGCCTGGGCGACCGCCGCCTGGGCCACGGTTAGCTCATACTTCCAAGAACCGGCTTTGAGCAGTTTCAGTTCGGCCTCGGCCTTTTCCAGCATGGCCGAGGCTTTCATCACGGCTTGTTGCAGGCGGACCAGATCGCTGTCGGTGCTGACCCCTTTTTCGACCAGCGGACGAATCCGCCTCAGTTGGTCTTGCTGCTCGGCCAATTCAGCTTTGGCGCTATCGACCCCCGCTTGCGAAACGGGTATCTGCTCGGGCCGCGGAAAATTGGCGAGCCGTTCGACCTCGGCCTGGGCGGCGGCCACCGCCGCTTGACGAAGTTTGAGTTCCGCCTGTTGTGTGCGGTCGTCGATGCGGAACAAAGGATCACCCTGTTTGACATGCTGGCCGACATCGACAAACACCTCTACCACGACTCCGCTGGCCGGAGAACCCACGGCGATGTTCTCGGTCCGTGCTTCGACAATGCCGGCCCCTGCCACCGTAGCGCCAAACGGCGAATGGGGTGGCTCGGCCGGCGGGGCGGCCGCCTTCTTACTGGCCTGCTGGCTGAAGACCGACCAAAAGGCGAAGACCATTAATCCCACCGCGACGATCGGCAGGACTACCTTCATGAACATGTGCAAGGCTCAGGCAAGAGGACTACGGCTACAACGGAGAAACCGCGGGCATTTTTTCATCAACGCGTGTGACGTGGCCATCGTCCATGTAGGCAATGGAGTCACCGAACTCAAACACCCGCGAGTCGTGCGTGACCACCACCACCGCCCTGCCCGGCTGGACAGCCACGCTTTTCAGCAGTTCCATGATACTGTGGCCGGTCTTGGCGTCGAGGGCGGAAGTTGGCTCGTCGCAGACCAGCAGGCGCGGTTCGTGGATTAGCGCGCGGGCAATGGCTACGCGTTGTTGCTGCCCCCCGGAAAGCTGCCCTGGCAAGGCGTGCTTGCGCTTGGACATCTCCAACTGGTCCAACAGTTCGCTGGCGCGGGCCAAGGCTTTGCGCCGCGGCACGCCGGCGATAACTTGCGGCACCGAGACATTCTCTACCGCGGTCAAGGCCGGCAGCAAATTGAACTGCTGAAACACAAAGCCTATATTCTTGCCGCGAAACCGCACGCGCTTGCCGGCGCTCATTTTGGCTACGTCTTGGCCCAAGACCGACAATCGGCCCGACGAGGGATTGAGAATTCCGGCGATGACCGACAATAGCGTCGTCTTACCGCATCCGCTGGGACCGACCAGCAGCGTCAGCCGGCCAGGTTGAATGTCGAGATCGACCCCGCGCAGCGCGAAGACACGGTTGTCGCCCGACCCAAATTCCTTGGTTAACTGGCGGCACTCTACGGCGGCATGGGCAGGCTCAGTCATGGAACACAATCGCCGGTTCCACGGTCAAAGCGCGTAGCACACTGAGAATGCTGGACAGAAAAGCGATCAGGACCACCGCCCCGCCGGTAATCGCCAGCACATGCCAGGTCATGCGAAAGGCCAGTTTGGCCGTGACTTTGGCCAACAGCCCAAATCCGGCTGCCCCCCCTACCCCCAGCCCATAGCCCAAGATGGCAACAATGACCGACTGCAACAACACCATGGCCACAATGCGGGAGTTCGTCACGCCCATGGCCTTGAGCGTGCCGAACTGCTTGAGATTGTCGATGGTAAACATGTAAAACGTCAGCCCGGCGATGGCCGTGCCGACCAGAAACCCCAGAATTACGGTGATCCCAAAGTTCATGGGAATGCCCGTATTGTGAAAGTAATACATGATGGTCTTGTCGCCGAAATCGTCTTGCGTCATGGCCAGCAAGCCGGTCTGCGATTGAATCTTCGCGCACAAAGCCGCTTCATCCACCCCTGGGTCGCTCTGGGCCAGAATGAACGACATCACCTTGCGCTCGGGCGGAATGAACTGGATAGCCTGACTGTAGCGCGTGTAAACCACGGGAAAGGTGGCAAAGGTTTTGGAGGCCACGCAGACGCCGACCAACACGGCGCGGCGGTCGTTCATTTCAAACGTCTTGCCGGCGACAAAGGGCTCGCCCGGCCAAAGTTGTTTATAGCCGGCGGAGTCCATGATAATGGCATCGGGCCGGCGCAGGTCGGACAGCGAACCAAACAGAATTGTCTGCGGTGCGCCGACCAACGTCGCATCGTCCAGACCCAGCAAGATAATCTGTTGAAAGTTGCCATCGGCCAGCCGCGCCCGGGTCAGCCCCTTATACAGCGGCACGGCCCATTTGACTCCGCTGACGCCACGTACGCGGAGCAAGTCATTGGTGGAAATCGGCTTGATGTCATCGACGAACCGCACGTTGGGGTCCATGACCCACAAGTTCGCCCCTTGGATATCGCGAATCTGGCTGCTGGTCAGGCTCATCAGGCCAATAAAGATCGACGCCTGCTGGGTAATCAGCAGCGCCGAGACAAACACGCCAAAGATAATCCCCGCGTACTTAATCGGATTGCCCGTCAGCATTTTGAAGGCGATCCAAGACATAAGAAAAGGCGGAAGGCGAAAGGATGAAGGCGAAAGGATGAAGGCGAAAGTGGTTAGTTTCTAGTTTTCAGTTTTCGGCTCTTGGTGGTTGCCTTTCATCCTTCTGCCTTTCCTCCCCCCTGCCCTGCCCCGCGATCCGATTGCCAAGACTTTGATCTGCTGGAGGGTGGCGTCGATGATGCCGCAACGCCAGATCGACGATTGACACTTTCGCCTTCAGCCTTGCGCCTTTATCCTTTCATCGGTATCCGATGATGCTGGATCTTCGCTTTGGCAAACTCGCCCAGGCCGAGGGTGGCGGCGAGGGGAATGTGCTGCGGCTGGCGATGGTGGAAGGCTTCGGTGACGATCCGCTGGCCGTCGCGGTGGATGATGTTTTGGTCCCCCAACGTCCCCATCATGGCGACCGGCGAGAGGCCCATCTCGGCCCGTTTGGCGTCGATGATTTCCCACCCCACACGGTCCAGGGCAACCGGATCGGTGGCAAAGAACAGGCTGTTGTATTCCCAGGTGGCAAAGGTCGGGTTCCAATTGCCCGGTCCCCCTTCGTAGTTGCCGATCAACCCATCCAAAATTTGCAGCACCGCCTTGTTGCGGATCGGCGGCAGCGACACCATCGACGGGATAAACTGGTTGCATTGGTTCAGGCTGCCAGCCCCTGCTTCGCGCCCGAAATCGCCAAACTTCAGATCGGGGCTGACCACATGCGAGCGGGCCACGTTGTTGACCGACCCGTGCGACAGGTTCTTCAGGCACAAAGTCACACCGGCCGAGCGATGGTCTTTCAGCACGGGAATGGAAATGAACTTATCGACCTTTTGCGTGATGATCTTGGAGACGTGCGAGCGATAACGCCGGTCGTCGTCGAGCTTGTGAATGGCGGGGTCGATCTGGCAGTACGGTTCTTCCCGGTAGACATCGCGGTCGTAGCCCGCCACGCGGCTTTCGCGAGGCTGGCCCGGCAGTTGGCCGTCGATCTCGTTTTGCGCCTCGTCGTAGATCGCCGAGGAACATTCCCAATGGACACCGTCGGGCAGTTGTTGGGGGTAGCCCGCGCTGATGAAGTCATCCTTGTAGCGCTCAAAGACCATGATGTCGCGGCGGCGGACGCCCGCCTTGCGTTCCAAGGCGTCGATGATTTCGCGGACGAGTTCAAAGCTGGAGATCGACAGCGGCTTGCCGACCGGCACCACCTTGATCCCCACCCGGTCGCCGGTCTGAAAAAAATACCGCCAGGCTTGGGTATCGTCCTGGCTGGAGACCAATCCCCGCATGCCGCGGGCCAGCATTTGGCTGACGACCTGCTGATTGCGGACGGAGTTACGCACCGCGCCGGGATGATTGACTTCCACCACGCGGCCAGGCCAGGGGCCAGGAATGCCCAACGGAGAACTGGTGGAGTGTTTGGCCGGCGCAATGATGGACGACTGATGGCCGGTCAAGACCGGCACCGGACGGCGGGCCAGCAACTCGTAACCGGCCCAGGCCGCGGCTAACCCCCCCACGCTGCCCAAAGCCACGCCCGACACAAACTCGCGACGGCTGACGCGTCCCGGACAATTCTGGCGATCTGAAGACATGGTGGTTCACTTCAGCGAAGAAACAATAAACCCGGCGACAACATTACTATCGTAACAAGGGGAGGCGGCGGGGACCATGATCGGTTCGTCAAAAGCGGTCGGCAGAGAAGCAGCCAGCCATCAGCTTTTCATGTTCAGCGGGTAGCTGATTGCTGACGTCCCATAGCCTTTCGCCTTTCCACTCATCTTTTGCCCAGCATATGACTTAGCGCCGGCCCCAGTTCCGGCTCCCGAAACTCGTAACCCGTCTGTTCCAGCCGCTTGGGCCGAACGCGCGCGCTGGCCAGCAGCAAGGCGTCGGCCATTTCACCCAGCATCAAGCGGGCCACAAAACCCGGCAGCGGCGCAATCGTCGGCCGGTGTAGCACCTTACCCAGCGTGCGGGTGAAGTCGCGGTTGGTCGGCGCGTTAGGGGCTACGATATTGACGGGCCCCACAACGCTCTCTTCTTGCAAGACATGGTGGATCGCTCCCAGGCAATCATCCAGCGCGACCCAACTCCAGTATTGTCGGCCGTTGCCGATGGGCCCCCCTGCCCCGCTCTTGATAGGCAGCAACATCTGCTTCAAGGCCCCGCCGCGCGGGCTTAGCACAATTCCAAACCGCACATGCACCACGCGAATCCCCCGGTCCACGGCCGGCTGCGCGGCCGCTTCCCACTCTCGGCAAACATCGGGCAGAAAACCGTTGCCCGGCGGGCTCTCCTCGTCCAGCAGTTCGTCGCCTCGGTCTCCATACACTCCAATCGCCGACGCGCACACAAAGACCTTGGGCGGTTGATCTAACGTGGCCAAACGCTCGCACAATTTGCGGGTGACAATCACGCGGCTGTCGCGGATGCGAGCCTTCTTGGCTTCGCTCCAGCGGCCCGAGGCAATGCTCTCGCCCGCCAGATGTACGACCGAGTCGATTCCGTCGCACCCCCCTGCCCCGATCTCGCCGGTCTCCGGATCCCAAGCATAATCCCCCGGCTCGCCCGACGGCTTGCCGCGCATCAGCCGTTTCACTTGGTGCCCACCGGTGGTCAGAAAAGATTGCAACGCCCCCCCAATCAGGCCCGTCGCGCCACTCATCAGCAGATTCAAGCGCGGACGTTCGGCGTAGCGGGCATGCAAGGCCAGGTCACCCGCCGTGATGCGGTGCCGATAGTCGAACATGCGGTCCAGCTTGCTTTGGACGTATCCGCCGACGATGGCGTCGCCCACCGCCCCGCCCGGCAAGACATACTCGATTTCATCTTCCAGATAGCAATGGTTGTCGCCGTCCGGCACAAAGCGATGGGTATGGTCGAAATGGGCGAACGGCCCGCGGATTTGCACGTCGCGGAAATCGCGGCCCGGCTTTTCTTGCTGATGTTCGGCTAGCCAGGTGCGGCGGACGGGACCAATCTTCAAAGAAACTTCAACTTGCCCCCCCTGCCCTACCCCGCCTTGGCGTCGCACGACGCGCGCGTCTTCCCAAGGCGGCATCAGCCGTTCCAACGCGCCGGGACGGGCATGCCACTCGTAAGCCTCCGCGGCTGAAACCGGCAAGTGGACACGCCGCGAATAATGATGCGTCTTCATAGTGGCCGTTCGCGACGGGACGTTTTGTTCGTGAGGCGGTTTAGCTATCTCTTTTGTAGGCGACATCAGACTATCCTTCCAGCATAGCGGCGTGAATGCGGTCGTTTTCCATGGCTGCCCGCAGCTTCTTGAGTGCCCGAAGTTCAAGCTGGCGGACTCGCTCCTTGCAGACCCCCAACTGTCCCGCCAGGTCAATCAACGTCCGTGGCTGACCACCCGTGCTGATTCCATAGCGGGCACGGACGATCATTCGCTCGCGCGAGTCGAGCCGCTGGACGGCCTTCTCCACGGCCGCATGGACCGTCGTCAGGGCTGGCGCGGGTTCGGCATTCTCCGCAGCGGGAATAGTGGGAAGCAACTCTTCGCCGCCATGCATGCCTCGGCGGCGATCGCGTTGTTGCTTCATCACCAGCCGATGGATCTGCCTTCGAATGGCGTGGGTGGCATAGGTGCTAAAGCGAAAGCCGCGGGCATGGTCGAACTTTTCGACACTGCGAAACAACGCCAGGTGCCCTTCGCTAATCAAGTCATCCACCGGATTGTCATCGCCGGCAAACTTTTTGGCGATCGACACGACCAGCCGCAGATTGCACCGGATCAACAAGTCTCGCGCGACGAGCGCCTCGTTTTGCAGGTACTCAATCCGTTCCATCAACGTCACGCTGGGCCGCACGGCTGTCAGCGATTCGCGCAGGATCAACGCGTGGTGTTTCGCCAGATTCATACGGCGAAAAGCCTGGCACTCCTCGTCGGGTGTCAACAGGCGATTCTCGTACAGGCGCTCCAGATAGCCGCCCACTCCCGACGTATTTCGCAAGCGTCCCGTCTCGGCAACACCGGTCGCGGTGTCAGGCAATGGCGTCTTCTGAAGTTCCGCCAGGACGCGCGCCGTGGAGATGTCGTCGTATGCCGCCTGGGACATGCACTCCAGCGGCTGTGCCAAGATGGCCGCGGCACGTTGCCTGGCCTGCGAGCGAACCGCCACTTGAGAGGGGTTGTCGGCTCGCTTCGTCCGGCTCGTTTTAGGCCTGCGGTGTCGGCCGGAAGGGTCGCCCAATGGTCGATCAGCATTTGGTTCTGGCCGGGACGAATCACCCAGATCGGAGCGCAAATGGCGGGTTGTGTCGCTGGGAGCTGTTGGTTTGCGACTTTTCGAGAGCATGGCAATCATGGTGAGGCGGCTCGCGGTTAGACGACGTGGGGTAATTGATCTCTTGTTAGGGATATTACCGCTGCCGGTGACTGCAGGCAACACAAAAAACGTTCAAAACGTTCATTTGACATAAATTGCTTTACACATTGATTTTGCGTTGATAGTATTTATCCTAAGTTGTTTTTGTTAGATCGCCATGCAATCAGCAACTTCGGACGCCCATGACCGCCAATGTTAGTGTGCGATGCTTGCGTGGTTTGGGTTCACCCATCGGATGGGGAGAACTTTGCCGTGCCGTGGGTATTCTCCCTGGAATTAGCCCCGTCAGCATGTAACAATACCTGTGATGGAAATGTTGGTCTGGAACAGCCGCTCGTCTGGCTGCGGACCGCGAACCCGGTACGGATGCCTTGCTGCCCCGCCGTATGAATAGCTTCACCGCCTCGACCGATATAAGCTGCGAAGTCTTCCGCCGATCGGACGGAACGCTGGTCGTGCGCGTCCCCTCGCAAGACCGCGGAAAAGAGACTTTGCCCGCCGCGGTCTTTTCGTTCCACGCGGGTGATCCGCAGTTCGACCGCTGGGAGCAGCGGCTTCGCGAGCAAGAAAATCACGGGCCATAGGGCCGTAATTGCCATGCCGCGACGCGCTTTAAGAAGAATAGGAACCGGTCTCGATCTATCGAGGAGCTTTCGCGCCGTCGAGGAACTCCCCTCCCCTTGGGACAACACGGCCCTGTTTGGCCGCAACGCGCCGCTGGAAGTTGAGGTCGGTTCTGGCAAGGGCCTGTTTCTGGCATCGGCCGGCGCGGCGCGGCCAGAGCATGACTTTCTGGGATTGGAAATCGCCCTAAAATATGCGCGTTTTGCCGCGGCCCGCGCGACCCAGGCGGGATTGCGAAATGTTGTCATGGCCCACGGCGATGCACTGCGGGTGTTTCGCGAAATTCTGCCTGATGATTTTGTGGCGGCGGTGCATGTTTACTTCCCCGATCCTTGGTGGAAAGCCCGGCACAAAAAGCGCCGCGTGTTTAATGAGTCGTTCTTGTCCGATGTCGAACGAGTCTTGATCGCTGGCGGGCGGCTCCATTTTTGGACCGACGTGGAAGAGTATTTCTTGACCACGCTGGACCTTATCGCCCCCCGGCCCCTGTTGCTGGGGCCCCTGCCCGTGGCCGAACGGCCAGCCGAACACGACCTGGACTATCACACGCACTTCGAGCGCCGCACCCGCCGCGGCGGCCAGCCGGTCTACCGCAGCGAGTTTGAGCGCGCGCCGCGATAATGCGCCAACCAACCGTCGCGTTCGATCGGTCCATGCCGAACACCTGCTATACGGAATGTCTTACCCCCCTGCCCTGCTGTCACTCCGCTGGTTCTTGCGCGGCCAGCCGGGTAAGTTCCCGCACAACGCGGTCGAGTTCCTCCACAATGGGGTTGGTTCCAGCCGCGCGGTAGGCGTCGGCCAGTGCGCGGTAATACCATAGTGTGCCGTCGCGGCCGCCGTTGAAGCGGTCCCAAACGGCTGCCCCTACTTGCCGCAGATCGGACAGGATGGCCCGCGCGTTGTACAGCTTGTCGGCCGCGCTGACCAACCGCGTGGAGGCCGAGGCCGCCGGCAGATGGGCGATGTACGCCTCTTTGCGTGCCCGCCACGGCGGCTTGGGGGTTAGATCGGTGTCGGTGCAGCCCTCGACGACCTCCAACACCCGCGGGCCAAACCGCGTCAGAATCTCCTCCCTGGTCCGTCCCCCATGCCCTTGATCCTCAATCGCATCGTGCAGCAAGGCACCAATCGCCTCGTCCTCGTCCCCCCCCTGCTCCAGCACAATCCCGCACACTCCCAACAAATGAGCCACGTACGGCACGCCGCTGACCTTGCGTGTTTGCGCGGCATGCAACTCAGCGGCGTAGACCAAAGCGGCGGTGAAGCGAGAAGTCAAAGGCATTTTTGATTTTAGATTTTGGATTTTTGATTGGGGGAGGGTGCATTAGTTCTTGGACGACGACTTTTTCTTGGCGAAGTGGTCTTTGAGGCGCTCTATTCCCTCGGGCGTGATGTTGGTCCCTTCCACCCAAGCGTCTTCCAGGGTGGGCATCCCTTCCAGGATTGGCACGCTGGCGTCGGTGATTTTCGTTTTGCAGAGTACTACTTTCTCAAGGGCTGGGCACCCGGCCAGATGTGACACTCCACGGTCAGTTATTGTCGCGAAATCGACCTGCAACCGGGTAAGTTCTTGCAGTTTAGAAACGATGGCCATGCCAGAGTCTGTGATCTTGGTGCCACCTATATCCAGCAAGGTCAGATGCTTGAGTTCGACTACTCGGTAAATTCCGGCATCAGTCAAGTCCGTGCCAGCCACGGTCAGTTCCTGTAATCGGGGAAATTTTTCCAAGTAACGCAGGCCATAACTTGTGACGGAGCCTCCCCCCGAAATCCGCAAGATACAAAGAGTCGGAATTGGCGGCAGTTCCTCCAAGATACTGTCGGAGCAATGGCGTATTTCCAGGGACTGCAACTTGGTAAGTTGGCGGAGGCAGTCCAAGCCTCTTTTGGATATCGGGGCAATAGACAGCGGGCCAGTTAGGCACACATGCTCTAAGTTGTGAATTTGTCCAACCACGCGCAGCGTGTTGATATTGAACGGGGATTGAAGGTCAAGCTTGGTAAGGCCTGGAAAGCGCAGTAGCAATGTGGGGTCGAATGGAACAAAGCGATCCCGGCCGGCCTCGCGCAGTTCAATCACGCGCACGGACTGCGTCGGACCCACGAAGGCTTGTTTGCCGTCGCCGTTAAGAAAGCGTTGATCGCCATGTTCGAGCATTAGTTCGTTGAGGGTGTTCCTAGCGCTCCGTGAAAGCCAACGATCATCGTTCGAAGTGTCGAGGAAAGCTTGCCTCTCTAGATCACGAAGCGCCGCCGACTGAGTCTGCCAGTGATTGTATTGGAGTCTTCCCGCGGCCAGTACCAGGCTGAGGACCGTGAGCCCGATCAACCCTTCTCGCATTGTATACTGCCAGATCCTCCGGCCGGTTCGAGCTCGGATCTCGGCCACGATTGCAGCCACGACGACGAGAATCGCGGCGACCGCGACGTTTCCCAACAAGACACCATGCCCGATGTGGTCATCGTAATCGAGACGGACGTCGGCATTCCATTCGGTTCGGGAACCGCGATCCCAATTTTCGGGGACGTCGTACGACCAACGCCGCCACGACCACGCCCAAGATCACCCACGTCGAAACGTGCCACCGATACCAGGCCCGTCGCCGCGGCCCAGCGGAACTAGCGGCGGATGCGGAAGCATTGTCCACGGCCACTCGAATGCCCAATTCCAATCAAGAATCAAAAATCAAAAAATCACTCCGCTTCCGCCATTTCCGCCAGTTGCAGCACGCTCCGCTGTTGCTCTTTCTCCAGGTACGCCCTGCCCTTTTTGACGTTCAAGTGGTCCCAAGGGAGTTTGCCATCCAGCGGGACGGGGCGGTGGATGGTGGCCTCGATATCGACGCCGCTGTCGGCCATGGCTTGCCACCAGATATCGGGCTTGATCCGCTCCATCCAACTGTCGAGCCGGGCGCCGCGCCGCCAGGCCATCTCAATCGCCTCGGCCATGCGGCGGTCTCCCCGGCTGAGCGCCCCTTCCAGCAGGCTGGTCTCCACCGTGTGGCATTTGATGTTGACGCTTTTGATCTTGCGGCGTGCCCATAGGTAGCGGTGCGCCCAATGGAAATAGTCGCGGGTCTGCATGCCGTTCCATTGATACGGCGTGTGGCTCTTAGGGACGAAGTTGCTCACGCTAGCGGTGACCTTGGGGAACCAGCCAAGTTCTTCCTTCCCGATCCTGGCTATCGTCTCGGCCATGTCCACGATGCCGTCCAAGTCCACGGGCCGCTCGCCCGGTAGTCCGCACAAAAAGTAGAGCTTGACCTGGCGGAAGCCGTTGCGAAACGCCTCGCGGCAGCCGTCGTACAGGTCTTGGTTGGTGATCTTCTTGCGGATCTGCTCGCGCATGTCGTCGCGGGCGACCTCGGGGGCCAGCGTCAGGCTCGATTGCCGCTCCGACCCCATCAAGGCGGCCACGCTCTTGAGGATTTCGTTCACCCGCAAGCTGGGGATGGAGATATTCACCCCCAGCGGCGACAGTTCTTCCTTCAGCCGCGTGATGAGTTCCTTGAACCGCGGGTAGTCGCTGGTGCTCAGCGAGAGGATGGAGATTTCGTTGAAGCCGGTGTTGCGGTAGCTTTCCAGTGCCCCCTGAACGATGGTCTCCACCGAGCGCATTCGCATCGGCCGCTTGATGACCGTGCTTTGGCAAAAGCGGCACTGCCAGGGGCAGCCGCGCATGATCTCGATGGCAATGCGGTCGTGAACGCACTCCACGTATGGGACGACGGGCGATGTCGGCAGCGGAATGGCTTCCAGGTCGTCGATGACCGCCGGCTCGATGGTGTCGGGCACGTCGGCCCGCGTACGGTGGAGCGCGGCCAGGCGGCCATCTTCAAAGTACTCTGGCTCGTAAAAGCGAGGGACATAGGCAAACGGGATACGCGCGGCTAGGTCGGCCAGGATGGATTCGCGAATCTCGCGAGTGTCGAGTGGAGAGTGTTGAGTGTCGAATGAAGAAGCTGGCGGCCGCGTGATGCCGTGCGCTTCGCGCATTGCCAGCCATTCGTCGCAGATGACGGGCAGGCTGGGTTCGCCGTCGCCGGTGACGACCAGATCGACGAAGGGAGCGATTGGTTCGGGATTCTGCGCGCACGGCCCGCCGACGATGATCAGCGGATGCTCGGCGGTGCGGTCCTTGGCGTGCAGCGGAATGCCGGCCAGATCGAGCATCGTCAGCAGGTTGGTGAAGCAGACTTCGTATTGCAACGAAAAGCCGATTACGTCGAACTCGCCCAGCGGCGTGAAGGTCTCCAGGCTGTAGATGGGCAGCTCGTGCTGGCGAAGCTGGGCCTCCATGTCGTCCCAGGGGCAAAAGGCCCGCTCGCAAGCCCAGTCGTCGCGGGCGTTCATCAGCGAGTACAGCACCTGCAACCCGTGATGGCTCATGCCGATGGTGTACGTATCGGGAAACGCCAGGCAGAGCCGTCCGCGAACCGCGCGATGGTCCTTCTGGACGATGTTCTGCTCACCGCCGATGTACTGCGCCGGCTTCTCGACACACGGCAGCAAACGGCTAGTGACAAAGTCCTTCAGGCGTTGGTTCAGCATGGAACAATCTCTACACGAACTCATGAACAGGAGTGCGATTAGGCACACCGGCTCATTATGGGACATGAGGGGGAAAGGCGAAAGGCTGAAGGCTGAGGGCGGAACAGGAGGCCCCCTCTCCCGGGTTTCCGAGAGAGGGATGGGGAGAGAGCGCGAGAAGACAGGACTGTCCACCTACACAAACCCTCGCCCCGGCCTTCTCCCAGAGGGAGAGGGAGAAAGCGGCTAGATCAGCTCGCGGATCGGTTCGCCGCTGGGCAGCACGGTGAAGGGACGGCCGAGGGAGTCGGCGAAGACGGCGTCGGTGGGCACGCCCAACTGTCGATAGATGGTGGCCAGCACATCGTTGAAGGGAATGGGCCGGTCGAGCGGCAAGTCGCCGGCCTTGGTGCTAGACCCCACGACGAGGCCTTGTTTCAGGCCGCCGCCGGCCAGCATGACCGAGCAGACTTTCTCCCAGTGGTCGCGGCCCCCTTGAGCGTTGATCTGCGGCGTGCGGCCAAACTCGCCAAAGATCGCCACCAAGGTTGTGGCTAGCAAGCCGCGATCCTCCAAGTCGTCCAGCAAGGTGCTAACCGCGCGGTCCAAGGGAGGCAGCAGTGTGTTGCGCATCGATCCGAAATTATCGACGTGGGTATCCCAGTCTTGGCCGTGTGCCTGGTTGAGTGTGTAGTTGACCAGCGTGAAGGGGACGCCCGACTCGGCCAGCCGCCGCGCCAGCACGGTCTGTTGGCCCCATAAATGGTCGCCGTACTGTTGCCGCATGGCCAGCGGTTCGCGCTGCAGATCGAAGGCGGTCGCCGCCGCGTCGGCGGCCAGCATGTCGTAGGCTTGCTGATGATAGCGGTCGAGCGAGGCGACCTGGCGCACGCCGGCCGCGCCGCGGTTCAACGCCGCGCACAAGGCCAACCGCTGCGCCAGCCGTTGACCGCTGAGGTCGGCGTTAAGTCGCAAGTTTTTCGGCGGATCGTAGGCTCCGTTGGCTCGGTCGGGCGGCAACCCGGCAAACACCGGTTCGTAGTTTCCGCCCAACAGGCCCGCGGTGGCGTAGCGGACGCGAATGCCAAGCTGGGCATCGTGCGGCACGGCCACATACGGCGGCACCCCCGCGCGGTTCTCTGGCCGCAAGCGGGCGACCCAACTGCCCAATGAGGGGTGCGTGGAATTGCGGTTCTTGCCCGCCACATCCGCGCCGGGCATGTCCCACCCGGTCAATGTATGGTGAATGGCCACCGGGTGGCTGGGCGAATCGACATAGGCACTGCGGACGACATTGAATTTGTGTGCCCGCGCCGCCAACAGCGGCAAGTGTTGAGAGAACATTGTGCCGGGCAGGCTGGTGGCGATCGGGTTGAACTCACCCCGATAGGCGCTGGGAGCGTCGGGCTTGGGGTCGAAACTTTCGTAGTGCGACAGCCCCCCTTGCAGGTAGATCACAATTGCCGCTTGGGCCGCCGCGGGAGCCGCGCCCGCTGCCCGAGCTTCGTCGCGGGCTTGCAGCAGGGCTGGCCAAACCACCGACCCGGCTGCCGCCCCCCCCACCCGCAACCAATGGCGGCGGGTGCAACTTGGCCCGAAGGGAATGTCTGGCTGGCAAGTCATGCGAGATCTTGGGGGGAATATTGCTGAACATGTTGATCCAATGCCGGCCGCATAATAGCCGCCCGTGGAACACAACACATCCATGTTCCCTGATGAAACGGCCCGCGTCAATGTCAAGCAGTCGAGGCTGGGGTGGGTTATCGAGCGGCTTGCCAATGCCATCGTTCGCTGAAACCACCCGACAGGGCGGTTGGCGGTGCCTGCCTGTTGGATTGTGCTTTATTCACGCGGGAATGGGGCGGAGGTTGTCCACGGAAAGCCCGTATCCGCGCCGTTCCCTGAAATGATGAGCTAGATTTCGGGTATCTCTCCGGCCACACGTTGTTCATCTCGGTCGATCCCATGCTGTCCAAGAATTTCCGCCGTTTTCTTCGCCAAGAATCCGCCAGTTCTTCGGCGGAGTTGGCGGTGATGCTGGGCGTGCTGGCGCTGACGGTCATCGGCAGCGTTTGGCTCTTGGGAGAGGCGACGCGCGACTCTTATCAGCAATTAAGCGGCAAGCTCTCATCGAGCACTACAGCCAGCGGGGTGGCAAATTCCGCGGCGGGTTGGCAGTCTCCCGACGCGGCGGCGGTGGTGAAAACGCCGTCTGGCGGCATTCCCATTTGGCATGTGGGGCTGGCGGCAGCGGTCAGTGTCATTACGCCTTTGTTCTGGGGGGCCAGCATCATCGCCCGACGCCGGCGACGCCCAGCCGACGAACCCGTCTTGAAAGAGGATACCGAGGGGGATGGCCACGATGCACTATTCCTCAAGCGGCAGCAAATGCTGCGGCAACTGGCGGCGGCCGAGGGAAGATTGAACGAGGACCAGCTCTTGGTCCGGCATGTACTGACGGGCAACCCAATCGGCGTCCTTCCCACCACACCCGCCGCCGAGATACGGCGGAGCATGGCGGAACGAGGCTGCCGGCATCTGCTGGTCTGCCGGGACGGCCAACTGCTGGGACTGATCAGCGACCGCGACTTGGGCAACCGAGACGGCAAAACGGCGGCCGATCTGATGACCAAGAACCCCATCAGCGTCACTTCCGAGACCCCTTTGTTTCGCGCCATCACGCTGATGATCAAGCGGCATATCTCTTGCTTGCCGGTGGTGGACGACGGAATGTTGCGGGGAATTGTAACCACGACCGATATTCTGATCGCGCTGCAATGCTCGGTGCGGATCCTCACCCGCGACCTGGCCTCCCCTGCCCTGCCGCAGCCGTTGGAATCGTAAGCTTTCGCATTCGGCGAAAGCAAAAAAGGCGTGGCTGGCACTTGTTGAGAGCCAGCCACGCTCTACCGCGCGAGAACCGTGCCTTGCGGGGTGCGTGATTCCAGACCGTGTGTCGCCGTGGCTCACGGCGACTTAGCTGCACTCCTTGTAGGTCGTTACATAGGAGAGCTTGTAGCCGTATGCCCTGTTGATATTCTGGAACGCGGAATAAGCGGCGCTGGAAGACTGGTACCCGCCGATGTAGTAATAGCGTCCGTTGTATTTCAGCCGGACGTAGTACAAGCACTTCTTGGCCGGGGCATTGCACTTGGCCGTGGGGCGGGCACCCGTGGTGATGACCGATGGAAAGCCCGCTTTGATATTCGCATCGCGAAAATAGACCGCACGGTTGTAGTCCTGAATATTAGAGTACGAGGCGTTCCAATAGCCTCCATAACATTGCCAGACGGTATACGCCGCGTCGGCCCTGTTGGTCCCGGCCAGAGTGGCCAGCAGCGCCACGCCGAGGCCGAGCAGACAACGACGCGCCAAAGTCCCCTGTCCATTCGACCGGGGGGCAAAATCCTTCGTCAACGAGCAAGCCATGACATTCTCCTAAGAAACAACCCGATGAATTGTTTAGGATGAGAAACCCGTTGTTCTCATTCCCTTCAACAAGACATATGGCGTTGCCTTTGGGAATCTGACTTGATCTTGAAAGATTTTCAGGATTTCCAACGAAAATCCAATAGGCATGGCATCTCGCCGCAGTCGCAAGCTCTTTGCCACCAAGCGCATGCGGATGGCCATACCGGCGGCCAACCCGGTCGAAATGTTGGCCCGCGGCACCTACTTCAACGCCTTCAGCGGCACCATGGCCCCGTCTTGCGCCCGGCTCTCCTCGGCGGCTTGCAGCAAGGCAAAAATTTCCAGCGTTTCGGCGGGCGTCACGGGTGGCTTGCCTGTCCTGAAGAATTTGGCCAGTTCGATGGCCAGACCGCCGTAGCCCATGTACTTGTCGTTGGTGGGTACGACGCCGTTGACCGGAATGCCGTGGCCATAGATGCCGGCGGTGGAAACGCCTTTGTCGCCGAAGACCGTGGCGCTGTATTTGACCGCCCCCTCCTTGATGCCGCGATAGGTGGCCAGCCGGCCGTCGCTCCAGACGGCGGTGATCGACTCGACCGTGGGCGTGGAAGTGCAAGAAACCTTCACGCAGCCCGGCCCCATGATGGTGTACAGCGTTTCGATGCTATGCAGCGCGCGAATGAACTGGTCGGCATCGCAGGCCTTCACGTCGTAACCACCGTAGACGTCGCACCCCAGCACGCGGCCAACCTCGGCGTGGTCGCGCATGCCGGAGAAGCCTGGGCTATAGCGATGTTGCGAGCAACTCCAGCACGGCACGTTGGCCTCTTCCGCCAACTTAAGAATGGCCACCGCATCCGCCGCGGACGAGGCCAGCGGGCGGCCAATGAACAGCGGCTTGCCCGCCTTGATGACCGCCGTGGCCTGTTGCAAATGCAAGCGTCCGTCGAGGCTCCAGATCATCACGGCGTCGCATTTGGCCAGCAGCTCGTCGATGGAGCTGACAATCGCCACCGGCGGCGCGTTGTCCTGGGGATCCTTGGCGTTCTGGTGCCGGCTGAGCATCTGCTCTTGCCATCGCGCGGTCAGCGCGGCGCTTTCGGGATAGTCGGGGCTGATCACCGGCAAGGCAGCCGTCACCAGCAGCCCCGCCAGATCCTCCTCGGCCTTGGGATCATTGAAGAATTGCACGTACTCAACCGCCTGGTAGTTGTCGAAGCCCAGGATACCGACCTTGACCGGCTCGGCGGCGACGGCCCGGCCGGTTGATAAAGCCAGCGCGGCGATAATGAGAGCGGCCAAGGTCATTTTGCTGAACAGACGAATCATGCGATGTACCCGTGGTTGAAAGAGCCAGATGTCGGACAGGGATTGCGGAGCCAAGCATGGCCGGAATCGGCGAACCCGTTCGCGCGGAACACTCGGTCATGCCGATCTACAATAGCTGGAAGCATGGGTCATTTGAACCACTTAGGGAGAAGTCGGGACCAACGCCTCCCGATTAGCCCGGTTCGTCGACATCGTTGCATCGGCCTTTCCGCTCGTTAGCATGGGCGCAATCGAAACGAATCGCACCGCGCTCATCCACCATGCCTGCTCAACGGCTCCTCTCAATGGACATGAACCCCTATGCCAGTCCCGGGGCCGCCCCGGAACCGTTCCGCTCTTCGCACGCGCCGCTCTATGCGCCGCCGTCGGTGCTGCTGGCGACGTTTCTGGGATCGTTGCTAGGAGGCGCCATTTTGATGGCGATCAATTTCCAGCGGCTGGGCCGGAGTACGGCTGGCTGGGTAACCTTAATCCTTGGGCTGGGGGCCACGGTGCTGCTGTTGGCCGTCGTGATGATGATCCCCGACGATGTCCCCATTCCCGCGGTTGTATGGACGGGCCTGCAAATGGCGGGCATGTTCGGCCTGGCCAAAGCCACGCAAGGAGAAGTCGAAGTGCTCATCGCGGAAGGAGTGCCAGCCGCCTCAAACTGGCGCGCGGCGGGTTGGGGGCTTGCCGCGGGCGCGATTGTCGTCGTGGGCCTTTTCGCGGTCCTCTTTGGCCTGGCCAACGCCGGTTTGGTGGAACTGTAGAGCCCGAATCCTACCCTTGCGTTCCCAGCATCCAGGCCAGTATTCCCTTTTGCACATGCATGCGGTTGCCGGCTTGCTGCACCACGATGCTGTTGGGACCGTCGATGACTTCGTCGGTGACTTCCTCTCCCCGATGGGCCGGCAGGCAGTGCATGAAATAGGCATCCTGGGGCGCGTGCGACATCAGTTTGGCGTTGATCTGGTAGCCGGCAAAAACCTTCCGACGGGCCGCGCTTTCGGCTTCTTGCCCCATGCTGGTCCAGACATCGGTGTAGACCGCCGCGGCTTTCTTGACCGCCTTGTTAGGGTCCGTGCTGGCGGTCATTTTGAGTTTGGGCGTTTCCCGCTTCAGCAGTTTTAGAAAATCGTCGGGGAACTCGTAGCCCGCGGGCGAGGCAATGTTGAGGTGCATTCCCAATTTGCCGCAGCCGATCGCCAGGCTGCGGGCCACGTTGTTGGCGTCTCCCACGTAAGCCAAGGTCTTGCCTTCCAACGGGCCGATGAGTTCTTGCAGCGTATACAGATCGGCCATGGCCTGGCAAGGATGGGCCAGATCGGTCAGTCCATTGATGACCGCGCAGGTGCAGTGCCGGGCCAGTTCCTCAACCGATTGGTGGCGGTTGGAGCGGACCACGATCACATCGACGTATTGGCTGAGGACGCGGCCAAAATCGGCCACGCTCTCCCGCGAACCCCAGCCGACGTCGTTGCCCAAAAATAGGCTGCTCCCTCCCAGGTTAATCATGCCGGCCTCAAAGCTGACCCGCGTCCGTAGCGAGGGCTTTTCAAACAGCAGCGCCATGACCCGGCCGGGTAGCAATGCCTCGCGCAGCCCGCGCTGGTACTTGCTTTTGAGGTCGGTGGTGATGGCGAAGACCCGTTCGATCTCGGCCGAACTCAACTCGGTCAACGTAATGAGGTGTCGCATGGAGCGAGCCCTCGCGGTGGAAGTAGGGTAAAGGACCAGGCCGCTAGCGGGCCAATCCGCGGAGGACTTCTGCCAAAATGTCGCAGCCTTCGTGCGCTTGCTGTTCGGACAGGTTCATGGCCGGCAGCAACCGCAAGACATTGCCGTGCGTGCAATTGATGAGCAGATTACGCTCCAGGCAGGCTTGCACGGCGGGCGTCCCTTCGATGGTCAGCTCTATGCCGATCATCACACCGACCACCCGAACCTCGCGAATGATGTCGCACTCGGCCTGCAAAGCGGTCAGCCGCTGGCGGAAAATCTCGCCCAATTCGCGGGCGTGTTCCAGCAGGTTGTCTTCCTCGATCATTTCCAAGGTGGCAATGCCGGCTCTGGCCGCCAGCGGGTTGCCGCCAAACGTGGCGGCATGCATGCCGGGCCGCAAGCTGGGAGCGATCTCGGCCGTGGTCAGCAACGCGCCCCCCGCCACTCCGCCGCACAAGGCCTTGGCCAGGGTGATAATGTCGGGCTGCACACCAAAATGCTGATAGGCGAACCATTGCCCCGTTCGTCCGCAGCCGGTCTGCACCTCGTCAAAGATCAACAGCAGATTGTGTTCATCGCACAACCGGCGCAGTCCCTGCAGAAAGCCCTCTGGTGGAATCCGCACGCCCCCTTCGCCCTGGATCGGTTCGATCATGATGGCGGCCGTTTCGCCGTCGATCAACTTGGCGACAGCCGCCAGATCGCCAAACGGGGCGTACACAAACCCGGCCATCAACGGGCCCAGCCCGGCGTGGTACTTGGGTTGGGCGGTGGCGGTGGTGGCCCCCAGAGTGCGGCCATGAAAGCCCCCTTCGAAAGTGATGATTTTATAGCGTTCCTTGGGAGAGTGCAGCCGGGCCAGCTTGATGGCGGCCTCGTTGGCTTCGGCTCCGGAATTGCAAAAGAATGCCTGCCCGCCAAAGCTGCGCTCGCTAAGCAACCGGGCCCAGTGCCCTTGGGCTTCGGTGTACCAGGTGTTGGGGACGTGGATCAACGTGGCGACCTGCTCTTGCACGGCCTTCACCACCGGAGCTGGGCAATGACCCAGCAGATTGCAGCCCCAGCCGGGGAAGAGATCCAGGTAGCGGCGGCCTTCGACATCCCACACGTACGATCCCTCGCCCCGCGCCAAACAGACTGGATAGCGCGTGTAATTGGGAACGACGTACTGCTTGAAGACATCAATGACTTCAGCCGAACTGACGCTGGTGGTTGCCACGGCAATTCTCCCGCGAGACAGACGAAATGGGAATGCAAAACGGAAAACAATAGGACAACAAGACAAGCGGCGGGTTCGCGCGGCGGAAATCCGCGTCGGAGAGCTATTTTCCCTCGCGGACCAGCTCCGTGCCAACACCGGTGCTGGTATAAACCTCTAACAGCAGCGAGTGCCGGATGCGTCCGTCGATGATGTGAATCTTGCGGACGCCGTTCTTGAGCGTCTCCAGGCAGCCTTCCAGCTTGGGGATCATGCCAGCCTCCACCGCGCCGCTGGCGATCAAATCCTTGGCCTGGGCCTCATTCAGGGAATGAATCAAGGTCGTGGGGTCGTCCTTCTGGCGGCGGACGCCATTGACGTCGCTCAAAAAGACCAGTTTTTCGGCCCCCAGGGCCTGGGCTACCGCCGTGGCGGCCGTGTCGGCATTCACGTTGAGCTTTTCGCCGTTTTCCCCCAGGCACATCGAGGGAATCACCGGCACGATGCGGGCGTAACACAGGTTGTCGATCGTCCGGCGGTCGACGCGGGTGACTTCACCTACCTGGCCCAGATCGACCGATTCACCGGCCTTGTCTTGCAGCATCAGCCGTTTGCCAAACAGTACGTTTGTATTGTGTTGAAAGTTCAGCGGCGCCGCGCGGCCCCCCAAATCCTCAATGCCACTGACGATTTGTGAATTGGTCTCAACGGCTAAGACCCGTTCGACAATCTCCGCCGTGGCCGCATCGGTATAGCGGCGTCCCTGGACAAAGCGGGCCTCGATTCCGGCGGCTGTCATGGCCCGGCTGATAGCCGCGCCGCCGCCATGCACAACGACGGGCCGCATCCCCACGGTTTCCATGAAAGCGATGTCGAGCAGCAGGTGCCGCAGCGCGTTGGGGTCCTCCATGACGCTGCCGCCGAGCTTGATGACCGTGACCTGGTCGCGAAACTCGCGAATCCAGTGCAGCGCTTCGATCAGGACGTCGGCCTTTTCAATGGCCTTTTTTTCTCTCGCCAACTGTTCTTTCAACAACCCGGCTCCTGCTGGAGTGGCAACACGGCGTTCGCCCAGGGGCGATTGGGGAAGCAGCCTATTCTAGGTGGTCTAAAAGGGGTGTCAACGCACCGTTGGGCATTGGATACGTGGGAAAATCAAACCCGGATTGTCACCGTGGGGGCCAGTTTTCTGTAGAAGGCGATTCCATCGCCGATCATCCTATTAGGAGCCATCATCCAACTTCGGTCTGTTGAGCGTACAGACGCAATGTGCAACCGATGCGTTATCCTCAAAAGTAGGGCTAAACCGCAAAAACGTGTCCCCCCCCCTGGACTGTTGCGTATAATTGATCGAAGTGAAGTACATTTGCCGTTCATGGTTTAAAGCAGGTTGTTGGCATGGCCCCGCGTAAGAAGAAGGATATCGACGCCATTCTCCGTGACTGGCCGCTAGAGCCAGGCGAGCTGTGCGTGCGCCTGGTTCGTGGCAGCGACAGCCGCGAGGTGATTCAAATGCGCGTAGAGATGGGCGTGCTGCAACTGGAAGTCAGCAACCGGCCCGACGGCCAGCGGCCCCACGGTGCCGATACGTTTTTTGACTACCTGCTGGCCGAAGCGATTCACTCGGGTGACGACTACAGGCTTTCCGAGGAACAATGCGGCGAGGTTGACCGCGAGTTCCTGCAATTTTATCACCGGCGGATCTGCTGGCTGCAACTGCGCGACTTCGCCCGCGCTGTTCGCGATGCCGACCACAGCCTGGCCATGATGGACTTCGTCAAGACGCGCTCGCCGAGCGACGATTGGGTGGAATCGCACGAACAGTACCGCCCCTTTATCTTGTTCCACCGCACCCAGGCATCGGCCCTGGCCGCTTTGGAAGAGGACGGGCCGGAAGCCGCGATTGGACAAATCAACCAGGGCGTAGGCCGCATTCGCGCTGTCTATGAGGAAAACGATGCCCTGGAGGATTTCGACGATGACGAAATGGTCGGCCGGCTGGAACAGCTCAAAGAGGCGCTCCGCGACCATTTTAACGTCGGCCGCACTTTGAACGAGCAACTGGCCGAAGCCATTGCCAGCGAGCAGTACGAACTGGCCGCCAAGCTGCGCGACGAAATCGCCCGCCGCGAGGTTTAAGGGCCGATCGCGGCATAGCTTCGCATCTCCCACTCCCGGAGTGGGAGGAACGGCTAGGAAACCGCCTCCTACACCAGCCCGTTCTTCACGGCCCATACGGCAACCTGCGTGCGGTCGGTGGCGTGGACCTTGCGCAGAATGTTCTGCACATGCTCCTTCACCGTATCGACGCTGATCTTGAGCGCCAGGCCGATCTCGCGATTGCTCAGGCCTTGCGCCAAATGCCGCAGCACTTGCGACTCGCGCTGGGTTAACGATACGCCATCCTTGACCGGAATGGGCTGTGTCTGCCGCGCCGTTAGCCGCTGGGCCTCGGCCTTGAGGGGTTCTTCACCTCCGGCCACGGCGCGGATGACTTTCAGAATCTCGTCGCGCGAGTTGTCCTTGAGTACGTAGGCGCTAGCCCCCAAGGCAGCCGAGCGGGCCTTGTACGTGGGATTGTCGAACGACGACAGCATGATGACTTTGGTGTTGGGAGATTTCTCGCGAATTTTCTCAATGGCATCGATGCCGTCTCCCTCGCGCATGCGGACATCGACGACGGCGATGTGCGGGCGCTTCTTTTCGGCCAGGGCGATGGCACTGGCGCTGTCCGCCGCCTGGCCGACAACGTCCATATCGGCGTCTTTCAACAGCGTTACCAATCCCACGCGCACCAACTCGTGGTTGTCAACGATCATCACTTTTATGCTCATCCCATCCTCCGAGGCCGCCCCCTTGCGGGAGGCACCTAAAGTCGTAGCCATGTGTATGTGGTCTTTCTTACATCCATGCGATGAACGCATCGGACAAAAAAATTCGATTCAGTTGAAGTCAGCACTCACGTTTGCCCCAAGAAACCGACCTGCCGTACGACGGCCAAAATCCATCCGGTGTCTTCTTGAAAAAGCGCAATTCACGAACGATCGTGACGAGTTTCAAGCAGCAAGTCGTCAAAAAACGGCTCCATCGGCCTCTAGTGTAAGGTTCGGCAGCGGCGAATCCAGGGGGGTAATATCCCCCGACCCCTCGGTTCGCTAGCCCCCCGCCCGTATTGGTAAGCGTAGCCTACGGGCGTCAGAAGGCAACCATTTTAACGATTCCGCAAGGTAGGCTCGCTAGATCCGTTCCATTACTGCCAAAAACGCCACCAAACGTGTTTGGTTTTTGACTCGGCTGGCAGGGTGACGTAGATGTTTAGCAACGATCGTGCGTCGTGTTTGCCTCACTTGGCAATCACGGCGTGGCGATTCCAGCACCATTTCGACGACCACCCAATCTCACCCCCACTCAGCTACGGATGCGGGATCGGAATGGTTCATTCGAAAATTCTGTCGCTCAAAAAATTCGTCTCCGGCCGTCCTCCGCGCCGCTTGGAATCTCGTGAACCTTATGACGCACACTCCCATGAAACGTGGAAACCTGTTGTTGTTGGACGATGACCGCCGGCTGTTGGAGTCGATGGCCGAGTGGCTGCGCTCGCAAGGCTACAAGGTCGATGCCGCGCAGAACATTGAATCGGCCAAGGCCGCGATGGGGCGCAAACATTTCGACCTGGCACTGGTCGATATTCGCCTGGGCGACGAGGACGGGTTTGACTTTCTGTGCCACTGCCGTCAACAACAGCCGGCGATGGCCGTGCTGATGATGACCGGCTACGGCAGCGTGGAGTCGGCGGTGGAAGCCATTCGCGCGGGTGCCTTTGACTTTCTGACCAAGCCGCTGATCGACGACGAGCTGGAACTGGCCATCGGACGCGCCCTGCGGCAGCAAGAAGTGCTAGAGGAAAACAAGCAGCTCAAAGCCCAACTCGACTTGCGGTTTGGCATGGAGAACATCGTCGGACACGACCCCCGCATGTTGAAGATTTTCGACCTGGTCGACAGCGTGGCCGACTCGCGCACGACCATCTTGATCACCGGAGAAAGCGGCACCGGCAAATCGCTGGCTGCCCGCGCCATCCACCGCCGCAGCGCCCGCCGCGACAAACCGTTTGTCGAGGTCGCCTGCGGAGCATTGCCGGAAACATTGCTGGAAAGCGAACTGTTTGGCCATGTCGCGGGCAGTTTCACCGGGGCACTGGGGGACAAGCTCGGCAAGTTCCTGCAGGCCGACGGCGGAACCATCTTTTTGGACGAGATTGGCACGGCCAGCCCCAGCCTGCAAGTCAAACTGCTCCGGGTGCTGCAAGAGTTTGAATTCGAGGCGGTCGGCGGAACCAAAACACACCGCGTCGATACGCGGGTGATTCTGGCGACCAACGAAGACCTGGGCCAACTGGTGGCGGCGGGCAAGTTCCGCCAAGATCTGTACTACCGCGTGAATGTGATCAACATAGAGCTGCCGGGGCTGAAGGACCGCATTTCGGACATTCCACTGTTGGCTCGGCATTTTCTCAAACAGGTTTGCCAGGAGTCTGGCCGCCCGGAACGCGACTTCAGCGACAATGCCTTGGCCGCCATGCAACGCTACAACTGGCCGGGCAACGTGCGCGAATTGCACAATGTGGTTGAACGGGCCGTGCTGCTGGGCAAACAAGAGGTCATCGGAGTGCAAGACTTGCCGCCCCATTTGCACTTTGCCGTGGCTGTTCCGGTTGCCGCCAGCGGCGCAGCCAACCTGAAGTCGGCCCTGCAAGCCCCAGAGCGGCAAGTCATTCTGGAAATGCTGGAGCGCCACGAGTGGAACCGCAACGCCACGGCCGAGGCCCTGGGCATCAACCGCACCACGCTCTACAAAAAGATGAAGCGGCTGGGCCTGGACAGCCAGCGTTGAAGGCGGGACCACGTAGCCACACGGCTCCATGAGGAAAGGATGAAGGATGAATAAGTGGGGTGGCTGGGCCATTCGCTGCGATGCTGACCCAGGCACCCGCCGTTGTCGCCAGGGCCAAATGCGGTTTAGCTGAATGCTGAGTGCTTCTCCGCTGACAGCTTTTTGCTTCTTGGTTTTTTGGGGACTGCGAGCATCGTCACCTCGGCCAGTTATTTTGAGGGGCTATCGTTCTCTGGTCCACCTTACCTGTTCCATTTTTGCCGTGTTTCGGGGGGTTGTGGTTCAGGTAAACGTAGCCGTAAAGCTCCTGCTTTGCTGGCTGGATGCGCGATCGGTTTTCCATCGTGCGTTGAAGACCGAAAGGCAATCGACGCTCGAACACACCGCTTCCCGGATGCCGAAGGGGCGCTACCTGCCCCATTTTTGCCGTGTTTCGGGGGGTTGTGGTGCAGGTAAACGTGGTCGAGGTGAGGAATGTTGGCGGCGCGTAGCGGTAGCGGCACGCGGGAGAATCGCGTTTCAAAAATATGGAAAGGCCCCGTGGCACGTACTGGGCAGGCGGGGAAACGGCTAGAAAAGCGCCTCCTCCCAATGAGCCGGCCAGCCGGCAACGGTAGCCGCAAATAGGTAACCCGCCCCAGTCGCCGGCCGCCACGGCCATGCTGCTCGAGCACGCGGCGATCGACGATGCGCGGGGCGGTTTTGGTGGCACCGCGCCCTTGGAACGTGCGAAAGCCACGTCGGCGCGCGATACCGCTTGCACGTATCATCGCAATTGTTGATGTTTCTGTCAACTCTATTTCATACACTATTTTATATTTAATTAGCCGGGCAGCCGGTGGCGGACCTTTGAATTGCTAGCCTGGCCGGACGTAGTTAGACCGCCATCCAGGCGAAAGCTGTCGGGTTAGGTTTGGTGAGAACCACGAATCGAACAAATCTAACGAATAGGATTTGGGGGGAGTTGGGGTTTAGGGTGGCTGGCGTCTGACCATCGGGAAGGCCCAGCGGAGTTGCATTCCAACCAGAAAAGCCGAGGGAAGCCGCGCCTGGGCAACCCGGTTAGATCATCTACTCCGCTCTCGCCATTCGCTTCGCTGCCGGCCCAGCCACCCGCCGACCAGGGCAATCGGCGATGGAATCGCCTCCTACAAATGGCAGGGAGAGCGGATGATCGCCGTCGGGAGACAGCTCGTGCAGGGTGATCGGCCAGGAAACCGCCTCTCGCAGGGGAGCGTGCCACCCTCGATTGCCGCACGTAAGGCATTTTGATAGAATCACTTAGCGTTCGAGAAGCGGATGCTTGGCTCGATCGCGGTAAGTAGATTGAGGATTGTCTGGTGCCTGTCCGCCACTTCTGGGGTCGTTCTGCGGCGCGGCCAGGCGTAGAGTAGGGATGGAACGGGCCGTTTGTAGGGCCTTTACGGCTTGTGCCAACGGCAGAATAATGTGGCGTTCGGCGGATAACGATTGAGCCGTGTCTGATTGCCCGCCGTCCTAGGGCGGTGCTAGATAGAAAAAGTACTCGTTTTGTTGCCGTCAGGCAGTCGATGGCCGCTCTGACCGAGGGGGGGCGTGCTGTAGGTCCGCCGCGGCGGACGCCGTTCGATGTCCAACAGCCTTTAGCGAAACCAGATCTATGTCGCCCAACCAACTTGTGACTCCGGCCGCCAATGGCAGCGTAACGCAACCACCCGTCGATGCCGATCGGGCTGAAACGGCGGAATGGCTAGAGTCGTTGCAGTACGTGCTGAAGGCCAAGGGGCCCGATCGCGTGACCTATCTGCTTTCGGCCTTGAACCAGGCGGCCCATCGGCAAGGGGTGGAATTGCCCTTCTCGGCGACGACTCCTTATATCAACACCATTCCGCCCGAGGAACAGCCCGCCTATCCCGGCAATCGAGAGATCGAACGGCGCATCAAGAGCATCATCCGTTGGAATGCCATGGCCATGGTGGTGCGGGCCAACAAAGAGTCAGACGGTATCGGCGGGCATATTTCGACATTCGCCTCGGCCGCCACGCTGTACGAGGTGGCCTTCAACCATTTCTTCCGCTGTCGGGATGAGTCGCACCCTGGCGACCAGATATTTTTTCAGGGCCATGCCACGCCCGGCATGTACGCGCGGGCCTTCTTGGAAGGCCGGCTGACGGAACAAAATCTGGTCAACTTCCGCCGCGAGCTAGCCGCGGGGGGCGGGCTGTCGAGCTACCCGCACCCTTGGCTGATGCCCAATTTTTGGCAGTTTCCCACGGTGTCGATGGGCCTAGGCCCGATCATGTCGATCTACCAGGCGCGGTTCAACAAGTATCTCACCGACCGCGGTATTAAGGATTGCAGCAAATCGCACGTGTGGGCCTTTTTGGGCGATGGCGAAACCGACGAGCCGGAAACCTTGGGTGCCATCACCTTGGCCTCGCGGGAGAACCTGGACAATCTTATCTTTGTCATCAACTGCAACTTGCAGCGGTTGGATGGGCCGGTTCGCGGCAACGGCAAGATCATTCAAGAGTTGGAGGGAATCTTTCGCGGCGCCGGTTGGAACGTCATCAAGGTGATTTGGGGCGACGACTGGGACGCGCTGTTGGAAGATGACGAGACCGGCTTGTTGGTCCGCCGCATGGGCGAGGTTGTGGATGGCGAGTACCAAAAGTATGTCGTTAGCGATGGTGCCTACATCCGGCAAAACTTCTTCGGCAAGTACCCGGAACTGGCCAAGATGGTCAGCCACATGTCGGACGAAAAACTGGCCAAGCTGCGCCGCGGCGGGCACGACCCCGAAAAAGTCTTTGCCGCGTACCAGGCCGCCATCAGCAGCAACGGCAAGCCAACGGTGATTTTGGCCAAGACCATCAAGGGCTACGGCCTGGGTGAGTCGGGCGAGGGCCGCAACGTAACGCACCAGCAGAAGAAGCTGGATCAGGACGAACTGCGCGAGTTCCGCACGCGGTTTGGCATTCCGATTTCCGATGATGAGGTCGCCAAGGCCCCGTTCTACAAACCGCCCGAGGATAGCCAGGAGATGAAATACCTGCATGCCCGGCGGAAGGAATTGGGGGGCTACTTGCCGTCGCGGTCGTCCACGGCTCCCAAGTTGGAAGTCCCCAAGCTGGAGGATGTATCCGACCTGTTGGAATCGACGGGCGAGAAGGAGTACTCTACGACGTTTACCTTCGTGCGGTTGCTGCAAAAGCTGCTGCGTGACAAAAAGGTGGGCAAGTACATTGTCCCGATCGTGCCGGACGAGTCGCGGACCTTCGGCATGGATCCGCTGTTCAAGCAGATCGGCATCTATTCGCACGTCGGCCAGCTTTACGAACCGGTCGATATCGAAAACAAGATGACCTACTACCGCGAGGCCAAAGATGGCCAGTTGCTGGAAGAAGGCATCACCGAGGCTGGCTCGATGTCGTCGTTCATCGCCGCCGGTACGTCGTACTCGGTCCACGGCACGCACATGATTCCGTTCTTTGTGTACTACTCCATGTTCGGCTTTCAGCGGATTGGCGATCTGATTTGGGCCGCCTGCGACATGCGTGCCCGCGGCTTTTTGATGGGCGGCACCGCCGGCCGCACCACGCTCGCCGGTGAAGGCTTGCAGCACCAGGACGGCCACAGCCACCTCAACGCCATCGCCTTTCCCACGGTGCGGGCCTACGACCCAGCCTACGGGTACGAGACCGCCGTGATCGTGCTGGACGGCATGCGGCGGATGTACCAGGAAAACGAAGACGCCCTTTATTATCTGACGATCGGCAACGAGGCCTACCGCATGCCCGCCATGCCCAAGGGCGTGGAGGAAGGCATTGTCCGCGGCATCTACAAGCTGACCGACAAAAAGGTTGAGAAAGCCCGCGGGCATGTGCAACTGTTTGGCAGCGGTTCGATCTTGCGGGAAATCTTGCGGGGGGCCGATATTTTGGCCACCAAGTACAACATCAGCAGCACCATTTGGAGCGTCACCAGCTACAACGAACTGCGCCGCGAGGCACAAGATGCCGAGCGCTGGAACATGCTGCACCCCGACCAAAAGCCGCGCACGCCGTACATTGCCCAAGCCATTGCCGGTGAGAAAGGCCCCTTCATTGCCGCCTCGGACTATGTGCGGGCGGTGACGGAGCAACTCAACCCGTGGGTGCCGGGGGGCTTGTACGCCTTGGGGACCGACGGCTTCGGCCGCAGCGAGGCCCGCAAGCAGTTGCGGCGGCACTTTGAGGTCGATGCCGAGTGCGTCACCGTCGGCGCGCTCTATCGCCTCAGCCAGGAGGGCGTACTGCCCGCCAAGGAAGTCGCCCAGGCCATCAAGGATTTGGGGATCGACGCCGATAAGCCCAATCCCTTGACGATTTAAGCATTGCCGCCGGTGCCAGAACCGATGCGAACCACCTAGATCATTCAACGCGAGACTTGTGATGGCCATTGAGTTCAAGATGCCCAACCTGGGCGAAAATGTCGATTCGGGCGACGTCATTACGTTGCTGGTTGAGGAGGGGGAGGAAATCTCGTCCGAGCAGGCCGTTGTTGAAGTCGAGACCGGTAAAGCCGTGGTGGAGGTTCCCTGCCCGCACGCCGGTAAGATCGTCAAGCTGCATGTGAAGAAGGGGGACAAGGTTCCCGTGGGCGCACCGATTCTGTCGATTGAAACCAGCGACGCCCCGGCCAAGGAGGAAAAGGCCGACAAACCGGCCAAACCCGCGTCTACGGCGAAGCCGGCCGAGAATCAGGAGGAGGAGCAGGAACAGGAGCAAGAGGAGCCGGCCGCCGCGCCGCCCGCGTCGAAATCTCGTCCGGAGCCAAGAGCCGAGCCACGTCCCGCGGCCGCATCCGCCGCTCCCACTTCCTCCAGCCGTATTTCTTCCGCCCAGGGAGAGGAATCGAACGGCCACGGCAACGAGCCTGCCCCGGCCGCGCCCGCCACGCGGCGGTTAGCGCGGGAGTTGGGCGTCGATCTGGTTGGCATTGCCGGCAGCGGTCCTGGCGGACGGATCACGCGCGAGGATGTCATGGCGGCCGTTCGAGAGGCCAACAGCAACGTGTCGATCGCGCCGCATCCCGTGTCCAAGGCATCGTCTCGCGGTGCTTCCGCCGCGCCGTCGGGCGGGACGGCGGACAAGGACTCATTTGGCCCGATCCACCGCGCCCCGCTGACCAAGATTCGGCAAGTCATCGCGGCCAATATGTCGCGGTCGCACAACACCATTCCGCACGTTACCAATTTTGACGATGCCGACATCACCGAGTTGGAACGTATCCGCAAGGGAAGCATGGCCGACTTCGTGGGCAAGGACGTTAAACTCACCACGATGGCGTTCATTCTCAAGGCGGTGGCCCATTCGCTCAAGCAGCACCCGGCCATCAATGCCTCGCTCGATCTGGAAAAGAACGAAGCCATCTACAAGGAATACGTCAGCCTGGGCGTGGCGGTCGATACCGAGCGCGGGCTGCTGGTGCCGGTAATTCGCGATGCAGACCGGCTGACGATTCCGCAATTGGCCCAATCGCTGACTAATCTGGCTGACCGGGCACGCAACAATCAGATTGGCTTGGAGGATATGCGCGGCGGTACGTTTACGATCAGCAATATGGGCGCGGTCGGCGGGACCTACTCCACGCCGATCATCAACTTTCCGGAGGTCGCCATTTTGCTGGTCGGCCGCTCGCGGACGTTGCCGGTGGTGGTGGGCGAGAAAATCGAGCCGCGACTGATGTGCCCCTTGAGCCTGTCTTACGATCACCGCTGGGTGGATGGCGCGGTGGCGGCCCGGTTCCTCAACGAAGTCAAGGGCTATCTGGAAGCGCCAGCACGGCTGTTGCTGGCCCCGTAGGCGGATTGATCGGCGATGGAATCGCCTCCTACAATGCGCGGCGGATTACTGCCCCTTTGCGCCGTGCCATCCGCCGATAAGGCCCATCAGGCCCGTTGTCAGCATGGTCCACAAGATGCGGGCATCGCCTTGCGGGACTAATTGTTCGGTGCTGTCGAGGGGAAAGATGCTGGCCGCCAACACGCCAAACACCAAGGCCGAAATCAACCCGGCCAACGCGCATGCCAAGGCGCAGCGCCAAGCCACGATGGCGCGGCGCGTGGGAAGCGCCATGCAGGCCCCTGCCGCCAATCCGACAGCAGTCCACATGATCGCTTGCAGAAGAATGCCGCGCTGCAAATCCTCCAGTTGATGTTCTACCAACTGCCAGACATAACGGCCCAGCAGCCCCATCCCAGCGCCGGCCAGGCCGCCGGCCAACATGCCAACGAAAAGCCCCACACCCGCGCCGCGCCACGATCGGCGCGAGGCACCCTCGACCAGACCAAATGCCCCGCTCGCCATGAGGCCAATCAAGGCCACGGTCGCGCAACAGTTGCTCCATTCCCAACGTCGAAGAACTCGCATCAAATCGGGGTTTCGTTGGACTTCGCGCATGGAAACCGCTCGCAATTCCCGTGGGATGGGTACCAGGCTGGTTTGCGGCGGGTGAACTGCCCACACCAACATTCCCGCCAACAGGCCGACGGCAAGTTGCAATCCGGGACCGCTGAACAATCGTGGCTGCACTGTCCGGCTGGCGGGAACAGCGTCCGCCGCAGCCTCGCTGGAGGGCAAAACTCCGACGAAACCCAGCGGATTTGATCCCGACAATGGCAGGCTGGACATTTTCTACCTCCCTGGCGCAAGCATATCGTTCGGGGGAATCAGGAACTGGCCCGCCTGCCGCCTTGGGCCATATGCTAACGATTTCAGCCCGGCCTGGCACGGAAATTCCGGCCATTTTCACGTTATTTGCGCGTTTCATTTTGGCTTCCGCCGCTGACAAATTAACGACGGCTTAAGAAACGCGGAAGGCCTTCCCGCTGGCAGCCTGGCCGGGATTGAATTACATTTCAACGGGCATCGCTTCAACGGACTTTGCTGAAGTTGAAGGTTGCCAAAACGCCCGTCAACCGCCGGAGCTACCCATCGTGCTGCGACTTTCGTACTTTGCCGAAACCACCATTCCCGTCGAGGTGGAGGGGCTGATCCCCAGCCTGGTCCGTGGGCAGTCGTTGGCCGAGATCGAAAAATTTCCGCTGTACCATGGCAATCGGCAGTTGCCGTTGGCCGAGTTTTTTCGCGTGGAGGGCGACCCCAGCGACGAACGCATCGAGTTCGAGGGCAACCTGGCGGGCGTACATTGGATTGGGGCCAAGATGGATGGCGGCGAGATTTGCGTGCGCGGCCCGGCCGGCCGGCATATCGGCAGTGAAATGACGAAGGGGCGGATTGACGTATTGGGGGATGCCAGCGACTGGGTTGGCGGCGAACTGCAAGGCGGGTTGATCCACGTCCGGGGTCGGGCTGGCCACCTGATTGGTGCCGCCTACCGGGGAAGCCGCAGAGGCATGGCCGGCGGCACCATTCTCGTTGGCGGCGACGTGGGAAATGAAGTTGGCCACACCATGCGCCGCGGGCTGCTGGTGGTCGGGGGACAATGCGGTGATGCCCCGGCCTTCAACATGATCGCCGGAACCGTGGCAATTCTGGGTGGTTGTGGCATTCGGCCCGCCGCCGGCATGCGCCGCGGCACACTGCTGCTGGCCGGGGAAAACCCGCCACCGTTGCTGCCAACATTTCGCGCGGCTTGCCGGCTGCGCCCGTCCTTTGTGCCGTTGTTGTCGGCGGAACTTCGTCGGCACGAATTCGCCTTCGATTCCGGCCTGCTCGACAGCGACTTCACGCTGCATCACGGCGACATGATCGAATCGGGCCGCGGCGAAGTGCTAATTCGCGCAACTTGAATTACGAATCCGCCCGCACCATGCAGCCAAGTTGTGCGAGTTGTTGTCGCACGTCGGGCCGGAGCAGCAGTTCTTGCAAGGCTTGCACCGCGGGCCGGTTCAGGCGAGACCGCGGAACCGCAAAGTCGTAATGCTCGGCTTGCAGCGGCAAAAAGCCCAATTGCCGCCGGCGGGCCGCATGTTCAATCGCCACGCCCCAATCGGCACGGCCTTGGGCCACTGCCGCGGCCACGGCATTGTGGCTGCTGGCCTGCACTCCATAGCCGGGGGGCTGTTGGCCGCCTAGCAATTGGTCGAGCAAGATGCGGGTGCCGCTTCCTTGAGTGCGGTTGACCATCTGGCAACCGGGCAGACCGCTGGCCGCGGTAATCGCCGCGACGGCATCGACATTCGCGAAACGCCGGTCATCGGGGCGAAAGACCACTCCTTGTTGCCGGCCGTAACCTTCCAGGAGTTCCAGTTCCGCAGTCAAAAAGGGACGGTTATAAACGCCGGTCGCCCGGTCCAGCAGATGCATGCCGGCCACGTCGCACTCGCCGCGCCGGGCGGCATACAGTCCGCCGGTGGAACCGACCGCCAAAAACTTCGTGCGAAAACCCAAATCTTGCAGACGTCCCAACAGGTAGTCCAAACCCAGGCAATGGCTGCCAATGGCGACCAAATCGGCTGGCCGCAAGGAGTCGGCCAGCATCTGCACTTCGACCACGGTCCCGGCCTCAACGATTTCCTCGTGCCGGCCGATGGCCACGAATCCATCGGCGCGGCTGAAGGTAGTCACGGAGCCCGATCCCTTGCCCAACGGATAAGCCGCCAGCATGGCATCGGCCCTATCGCCGGAAGGGACCAGGCCGACCAGCACGTATTCGGTGCGGCCGATCTGGGAATGGACCTTGACCGCCAGGCGGGCCTGCCGGGTCGCTCGCTGCTCGGGCGAGCGTCCGGCCAAAATCCGCAACACCGGCGCGACAAACTCATGGAACGTAAAAATCGCCGAAGTCGGAAAGCCGGGCAAGATCACCACCGCCTTGCCCTGTGTTACGGCCAGGCAGAGCGGTTTGCCGGGTTTGAGCGCCACGCCGTGGACCACGATGCCCGGTCCACGCAATTCGGCCACGGCCCGATAACAGAGGTCTCCCTCTCCCTTGCTGGTTCCGCCCGACAAAATCACCAGGTCGGTTTGATCGAGAGCCAGCGCAACGCGACGACGCAGCTCGTCCAGATCGTCGCGGACAATTCCGTAGGGAATGGGCTGCCCACCTAGTTCGCGGACGGCATCAGCCACGATCCGCGAGTTTGAATCATAGACCAACCCCGGCTGCATGGTCTCGCCTGGTGCAATCAACTCGTTGCCGGTCGACAGCACCGCCACCCTCGGCCGCCGCCAGACCGCGACCTGCCGGCAGCCGAGGGCGGCCAGCACGCCGGTCTCGCGGCTGGTGAGCATTTCGCCGCGGCGCAATACGGTCTCGCCGTCAGCTACGTCGGTTCCGGCAAAACTGACACCGGCACCTGGCGAGACCGCACGGCGAATCAACAACTGGCCAGAGACGGCTTCGGCATGTTCGACCATCAGCACGGCATCGGCACCGCGCGGCAACATGGCACCGGTGGCGATCGGCACGGCGCATCCAGGTTCCACGGCCGTTGTGGGTGTTTGTCCCGCCGCCAGGGAAGGACCGGTCAGCCGCACCGTGCGAGGGCTTTCCTCTTGCGCGCCGTAGGTATCTTGCGCGCGTAACGCATAGCCATCGAAGTTCGAACGGTCGAAAGACGGGACATCCACCGGGGCCAACACATCCAGGGCCAGCGTGCGGCCCCAAGCCAGTTCCAGCGGAACATCCTCCGGTCCCAAGGCGCACGGCAAGAGCGCAGCATGGAACCGTCGCGCGGCCTCGTCGCGGTCAATGACATCGAGAAACTGTTCTTGGTTGGACAAGGGGAGAGAAAGGCTGAAGGCGAAAGGATGAAGGCGAAAAGCTGTCAGCGGAGAAGCTGTCAGCCATCAGCCCAGCGAGTTAAACAAAGGTCGGCATCAACTGAACACTGAACACCGAACACCGAACACTGAAAGCTAAAAACTATTCATACCGAAAAACCTCGACCACCGTTCCCGCGCCGTACCCTTCGCTGTCGGCGGGAATCAAGATGAATCCATCGGCGCGGGTGGTCGAGGAAAGTACGGCGGCTCCGCCGATGGCCAACGGTTCGACGAGTCCATCTGGGCCAATGGCTACGCGGCAATAATCGAGGCGGCCGACCACGGAGCTGACTTTGCGGCGCATGGGGAGCGTTTGCGCACGGTATGGCCACGATTTTGGCCGGCCGCCCAGTAGCCGGATGGCCCGGCCCGCGAAGAAATCGTAAGCACATAGGCAAGATACCGGATTGCCTGGTAGCAAGAAGACGAGTTTCGAGGCCAGTCGGCCCATCCCCGCCGGGCTGCTGGGCCGCATGGCAATGCCGTGAATCGCGAGTTCTCCCTGTTCCGCCAGAATCCGCGGCGCATGGTCTTCATCCCCCACGCTAGAGCCGCCGGATATCAGAACGATGTCGGCGTCCGTCTGCATAGCCCGCAAAACTTCCGCCGGATCGTCCGGCACGATGGGACCCAATAGCGGCAGCCCCCCATCGCGCATCACCAAGGCAGACAGCATCGGCGAGTTGGCATCAACCGTGGAGTATCCCGTTGCGGCCGAACCGGCCGGCAACAGTTCGCGGCCGGTGGCGATAATTCGCACGCGGGGCCGACGAATGACCGAGGGGTTCGCCACGCCAATCGAAGACAATACCCCCAAGTCTTGCGGGCGAAGCACTCGTCCAGCGGCCAAGGCCCGCGTGCCGTGAGCGATATCCTCTCCCTGGCGGCCGACGTGCTTGCCGGGCGAGACATCGGCCAACACTGTCACCCGGCGATCGTCAAACTCGCACATTTCAGCCGGCAGCACGGCGTTGGCATCCGCCGGCATGGGCGAACCGGTCATGATACGGACGGCCTGCCCGGGACCGACCGGCGTTTCACAGGCACGGCCCGGCATGGCGCGGCCAACGACTCGCAGCACAATCGGATTGTATTGGCCCGCCCCTTGGGTCTCTTCCGCGCGCACGGCAAAGCCGTCCATCATGGCGCGGTCAAAGCCCGGCACATCGACCAGGCTCATGGCATCCTCGGCCAACACGCGGCCGGCGGATTGCGACAAGGGGACGCTTTCGGCGGGCAATCGTCCGGCGGCTTCATCGATCCAGGCCCAGGCCTGTTCCACGGTAAAGCGGCGGACAAAACCACGCATCCGCACGTCCGATGGCGCGGGTGATGCGGGTTGTTCGGAGGGTGACGGCATGGCATTCCATGATAAGGAGGCGTTCGCAGTGCGAACAGGCACAATTTCTCCCCTCTTGCGCGGGGTTTTTGGTTTGGTTGACAAATTGCGACCACGCGCGCCAACTCTTGACCTATGTTTCAACTAGGGAGCCTGATTCCCACACCCTTATTGAGCATGACAATGTCCGCCACGGATTCCTTTCAACCTGAGCGTCGCGGTTCTTTTCGCTGTCCCACGACAGTCGAGAAGGAGGCCGTATTGCTGGTGAAGGATAAGAAGTTCGCGGCGCAAATTCTGGATGAATCGCGCGACGGCCTGGGCGTGTTGTCGGCGGAGAACCCGGGCCTCAAGGAAGGGGAAGTCCTGGAAGTGCAAATCGGCTCGAGCCAGTTCCAGGCGCAGGTCGCCAAGGTTCGCCGCTTTGGTTCACAATTTCGCTTGGGTCTGATCCGGCTGGGAGATCTGGCTGTCAACGGCCCCAAGGGTTCGCCTTGGGCGGCCGTGCTGCACAATCAACAACCGGCTGGACACGGAGCCAGTAAATTAAGACTGCCAAGTTTTGCCTTCGGCATTTGGATGGCCGTCGGTTCGGCCGCCGCCTTTGGTGCCTTGCATTGGTCGTTGTCTGGCTTTGGCAAGAAGGGAGACAACGTCGCTCCCGCGGGACAGCAAGTTTGGACCCCGGTTGGCGCGTCTGCCGTCTCAAGTGCAGCGGGTGGAAATGCGGCGATCCCCCGCATCAACTCGGCAACTCCGTTCTCATTGGTTTCGGCCAGCGAGTACTTGCAGCTCTCCGAAAGCCAGCGGCTGAGGATATTGCAGATTATCGCGCGGGCTACCGCTTCGGCCCCGGAAATCCGCCGAGTGTCCGTGACGGGATCGACCGACGGCTTGCCCCCCTCGGCGCAAGCCCATCTGAGCGCGGCGATGGTTGAGATACTCCATATCCTCGACGATTCGCAACGCCAGCGGTGGCGCAGCCTGACCGCCGGCATCTAGCAGCCTGTTGAAAAAGGGTCCTGACCATCGGAAAGGCCCAGCGGAGTTGGCGCTCCGACAGCGATGGTCGGTGGACGCTTCTCTAGGGCAACCTGGTTGGATCATCAACTCCGCTCTCGCCATTCGCTGCGCTGTTGACCCAGGCACCCGCCTTCTTATTCCCCGGCCAACATCCACGGGCTGGCGACAGCCACGTATCCGCTATGCCCTGCCACCGGCGGTTGGTTGGCAGGCAACGCGTTGTCTGGAAATGTCTGACTGGCGATCATGGTTCTTGCCTTGACCTCGCGAATAGTATACATACGAACACTAATCCTCCGTCGGAGATTTACCCGCCGCCGCCTTCTTGCACGGCCCCATGCCCGAGCTACCACCGGCAAAGCGTTTGGTTTCGTGGAACGGCGACTTGCCGCGCGCCGCGGGCCAAGCCAGGCCAAGCGGCTTGGACTACGCCGAGCTGCATTGCAAAACCAACTTTTCGTTTTTGGAAGGGGCTTCGCATCCCGATGAACTGGCGGCCCGCGCGGCCGAGTTGGGCTACGCCGCGCTAGCCGTCACCGACCGCCACAGCCTGGCCGGCGTGGTGCGGGCGCACGCCGCCGCCAAGGAGTGCGGGCTGAAGCTGCTAATCGGGGCCGAAATTTATCCCAGCGACGCCCCGCCCATCATTCTGCTGGCCACCAACCGCGCGGCCTACGCCCGCCTGTCGCACCTGCTCACCGTCGGCCGCCGCCGCGCCCCCAAGGGAGAGTGCCAGCTAACGCTCAACGACATCGCGGAACATGCGGAAGGAATGATTGGAATGTCGAGTGTCGAGTGTCAAGTGGCGAATAAGGAAGTGTTCGGTGTTCGGTGTTCGGTGTTCAGTTCTTCAGCGTTCCGCCTTTCGCCTTCAGCCTCTCTCCCATACCTCATACCTCCTACCTCATACCTTGCTTATCGCGAAATCTTCCCATCTCGATTTTATCTCCTGGCCGAGTTGCACCGTGGTCCTGATGATGCAACCTGGCTGGCGCGGTTGATGGAGTTGTCGCGGGGGGTGGATGTTCCCTTGGCCGCGGCGGGGGATGTCCATTACCACGTTCAAGAGCGCGGGCCGTTGCACGATGTGTTGACGGCCATTCGCCACGGGGCGACGGTGGCCGAGATTGGCGAGCAGCGGTTTGCCAACTATCAGCGGCATCTCAAGCCGGTGGAGGAGATTGCCCGGCGGTTTGCCGCTTGTCCCCAGGCTTTGCGGAACACCATCGAGATCGCCGGCCGCTGCCAGTTTTCGCTGGATGAACTGCGTTACGAGTACCCCAGCGAGCTTTGTCCCGCTGGCAGCACGCCTCTCGATCATCTGCGAAAGTTGACGTGGGAAGGGGCCGCGCAGCGCTATCCTCAGGGCCTGCCGGAGAAAGTGCGGGGGCTGTTGGAGCACGAGCTGGCGTTGATTGCCGAATTGCATTACGAGGCGTATTTTCTCACGGTTTGGGATTTGGTGCGGTTCGCCCGCTCGCGCGATATTTTGTGCCAGGGGCGCGGTTCGGCGGCCAACTCGGCGGTTTGCTTTGCCCTGGAGATCACGTCGGTCGATCCGGCGCGGATGGACGTGCTGTTCGAGCGGTTCATCAGCCGCGAGCGGGGCGAGGCCCCCGATATCGACGTCGATTTCGAGCACGAGCGGCGCGAGGAAGTGCTGCAATACATCTACGATAAGTATGGCCGCGAGCGGGCCGCCATGACCGCCGAGGTGATTACCTACCGCCCCCGCTCGGCCGTCCGCGATGTGGCCAAGACGCTGGGGCTGTCGCCCGATTGCGTCGATCGGCTGGCCAAAAACCTGGACCATTACAGCGACTGCCCCGACTTCGCCCGCCGCTGCCGAGAGTCTGGGTTGAACCCCGCTTCGCCCGTCGGCCGGCGGCTGGCGGTGTTGGTCGAGCAGATCCTGGGTTTTCCGCGGCACCTTTCGCAGCATGTCGGCGGTATGGTGATAACCGAGCGGCCGATCTGGGAGCTGGCCCCGATCGAAAACGCGGCCATGCCCGGCCGCACGGTGATTCAATGGGACAAAAACGATCTCGACGCGCTGGGAATCCTCAAGGTCGATTGCCTGGCGCTGGGGATGTTGACGGCGATCCACAAATGCTTCGATCTCGTCAAGCAACATCACAGCCGGCCGCTGACCTTGGCCGATGTGCCGACCGAAGACCCGGTGGTGTACGACATGATCTGCCGGGCCGACACGATGGGCGTGTTTCAGATAGAAAGCCGGGCACAAATGAGCATGTTGCCGCGGCTGCGGCCGCGCTGCTTTTACGATCTGGTGATTGAGGTGGCCATCGTCAGGCCGGGCCCGATCCAGGGGGACATGGTCCACCCATACTTGCGGCGGCGGAACGGCGAGGAGCCGATCGAGTATCCCAACCAGGCCATTCGCGAGGTGCTGAAGAACACCCTGGGCGTGCCGCTGTTCCAGGAACAAGCCATGCGGCTGGCGGTGGTGGCGGCCGGCTTTACGCCGGGCGAGGCCGACCAGCTCCGCCGCGCCATGGGGGCCTGGCGGCGGCCCGGCGTGATCGATGCCTTCCGCCAAAAGCTAATCGCCGGCATGACGGCCCGCGGGCTATCGGCCGAGTTCGCCCAGCGGGTCTTCGACCAGATCCGCGGGTTTGGCGAGTACGGCTTTCCGGAATCGCACGCGGCCAGCTTTGCCTTGCTGGTGTATGTCTCGGCCTGGCTCAAGCATTACTACCCGGCGGCCTTCGCGGCGGCGATCATCAACAGCCAGCCGATGGGCTTTTACGCGCCGGGCCAACTGGTCCGCGACGCCAAACAGCATGGCGTGGCCGTACTGCCGTGGGATGTAAACGCCAGCATGTGGGACTGCACGCTAGAAACACACAACGGGCAAGGTTGGGCCTTGCGGCTAGGGTTGCGGTTGCTGGCGGGGCTGCCGCAGGCCGAGGCCGAGCGGATGATTGTCGTGCGGGCCGCGGGGCCGTTTGATTCACTGGCCGATGTAGCCCGCCGCGCGGAGCTGAGCCGGGCAACCTTGTCGCGGTTGGCCAAGGCCGATGTGTTTGGTTCGCTGGAAATCGACCGGCGTCAGGCGCTATGGCAGGCCCTGGGAGAGGAACGAACACGCGGGCGCACCAAGCGCGGAACACGCAACGCGGAACCTGACACGGAGAGCAAACCTCGGAGTACGCCCAGGCCGCTCTCTTTGTTCGCGGAGCAAGAACCCGACGAACCGCTGGCGGTCTTGCCGCGGCTCTCCGCTTGGGAGGAAATTTTGGCCGATTACCGCACCGCCGGGCTGTCGCTGCGGGGGCATCCGCTGGCGTTTTTGCGCCGGCGTTTGGACGGGTTGCGGGTGTTGCGATCGGAACAATTGGCCCACTGGCCAGCCGGCCGGCAAGTGCGGGTGGCCGGCCTGGTACTGGTGCGGCAGCGCCCCAGCACGGCCAAGGGAATCATCTTTGTCACGCTGGAGGACGAGACGGGCGTAGCCAACCTGATCATTCGGCCCGACATCTGGGAGCGTTACCGTCCCGTGGCCAAGAACGCGGCGGCCTTGCTGGCCCACGGCCAACTACAGCGCGAGCATGAAGTCATCCATCTCCTGGTCAACAAACTGGAAGACCTGGCCACCGCCGCCGGCCGCCTGCCAGGAAAGTCACGTGATTTTCAGTAGGCAGATCTCGTCCGCACTAACCATCCAACATTTCCTAGAAATGGCCGTTGGCCACAAGCGAGACGATAAGCATCAAGAGCAAGACGCCCAGAACGCCGCGGCAGGCACCGTAAAATGTTTGATCGGGCTTGGACGAGGCCGCCGCGGTCCGCGTGGCCTGGACCGTGCGCCGCCAGAAAACCACGGCGGCCATTAACGAGGCTAGCCAGAAGATTGGCCAGCCGTCGCCAAAAGTGTCAACCAACGCGAACGGATCGACGGTGAACATAAGCAAAGTGAGCACCGTCAGCCCCAGCGCAATCAAGGTGGCTGCCACTAGCCCCAGAGACAACGCGCCGGCAATCATCGCGGTCCAGCGGGCAAGACCCTTGCCCCATAACAGCCAGACCGACAACACCATCATCTGCACGCCAAAGAAAACGTAGGGCAAGGCATTTCCCCGCGTGAAACGCCAACCCGCAAGCGTCCCCGGTGCATCGTTCAAACCATTTTCTTGGAGAAATCCAGGATCGAGCGCGAAGCAGACGATCGGCATGACGACACCCCACAGCAGGTCGAGCGCCCGCCGCAATACCATGTTGTCTCGGCGACCAACAAAAAACCACAGATGAAACGCACCCGCGGCCGCGAACACGACCGCGCCGCCCGCGATTCCAAACTGCCGCACGATCGCCAACACCACGGAGATGGCGGCGATGCCGATCAGCAACTCGGCCAAAGTCAGTGGAGGCGCAAGAGCCTCGGCGGGCCGGCCACCCCCAGATCTCAGCCCCCGGCCGCTGGCAATGACGGCAGATGATCCACAGGGCGGAATTTCTTCCTGGTCGAGGTTATGATGGTGGCCTGACTGCGACATAGGTATCAGTCTAGCAACGCTTGTGGAACGAATGAACAATCGGACAGGCCGGCACGCTATGGACCCAAGAAGAGTATCAACCATGCTGTTTCATGTTTGCCGCACGGCCCTGGCCGCAATGGTTATCGCGATGGCTGCCCCTGCCTTAGCCGAGGAGCCGGCCTTTCAGAGTCCGCTCTCACCCCACGATTCGCTGCGGCACTTTCAACTGGCCGATGCTGAACTCAAGATCGAACTGGCCGCTTGCGAGCCGCAAGTGGTCGATCCGGTGGCGATTCGCTTCGATGAGGATGGCCGGATGTGGGTGGTCGAAATGCGCGACTATCCCAACGGCCCGGCCGACGGCTCGCCGCCACTTTCGCGAATCGTCGTGCTGGAAGACCGCGACGACGACGGCTTTTATGAATCTTCGACGCTATTCGCCGACAAGCTGCTGTTTGCCACCGGCGTACAGCCCTGGAAAGGGGGCGTGTTTGTCACGCTGGCCGGCCGCGTGGGCTACATGAAGGATACCGACGGCGACGGCCGCGCCGATGTGGACGAGACTTGGTTTACCGGTTTTGTCGAAGAGAACCCCCAACTGCGGGCCAACCACCCCACGCTGGCCCTGGATGGCTGGGTTTACGTTGCCAACGGGCTGCGCGGCGGCAGTATTGTCGACGCCCGGCACCCCGACAAGCAAGCCGTGTCGATCAGCAATCGTGACTTTCGCTTTCACCCCATCACGGGCGCGTGCGAGGCGGTCAGCGGGGCGGGACAGTTTGGCATGGCTTTCGACGACGACGGCAACCGCTTCATCTGCGACAACCGCCACCCGCTGCGGCATGTGGTGCTGGAAGAGCGCTACCTACAACGCAATCCCACGGTGGCCATCCCCAGTGTGGTGCATGAGGTGGCGGCCTTCGACGCCCAATCAAGAGTCTTTCCCATTAGCCAGGCTTGGACAACATCCAACCTGCACGCCGGCCAGTTCACGGCGGCTTGCGGAATCGAGATTTATCGCGGCGATGGGATGACCGACCGATACTACGGCGCTGGATTTACCTGCGAGCCGACCGGCAACCTGGTCCATGCCGAAAAGCTGGAGCCGGCGGGGGCGTCGTTTACATCGCGGCCCATGTTTGATGGCAAGGAGTTTCTGGCCTCGCCCGACGAGTGGTTCCGGCCGGTTAACTTGGAGACCGGTCCCGATGGCGCTTTGTACGTCGTCGATATGTACCGCGCGGTGATCGAGCACCCGCAATGGGTGCCGGATGAATTGAAGAACCGGCCCGACGCAAGGTTTGGCGATAACCGGGGGAGGATCTATCGGCTTACGGCCAGAGAGCACGTAAAGACAGACGCCAGGGCGGCGATGGCGAAACGATCGACGGATTCCTTGGCGAAAATCCTGAGGAAACGGAATTCTTGGTTACGCGAAACGGCGGGGCGGCTATTGATGGAGCTCGACGATGAAGGTCTAAGGAGTACGCTGGCCGGGGATTGGAACGTCAACAAGGCCAAGGTGATCACGGCATCGGAAGCGCGGGTGTTCTCTGTTTTGGCGCAAGTCAAGCCATCCAATCTTTCACTGCTCCTTCAGCACACGCAACCGACCGTGCGATCCTTGGGAATCGAACTTGGGGAGCACCAATACTCGTCTCGGACTAGCCGGGCGGGCGAGGATTCCTCGGGATTTCGAAAATCATTAGTCCTGCTGGCCTACGACAATGACCCACGGGTCCGCTTTCAAACCGCGCTGGCCTGGGGAGCGATTCCAGCGGGCGACGAAAACAAGATCGTCTCCTTGAAGAAGATCGCCCTGGCCTCCGCCGACGACATCTGGACACGGCGGGCCGTGATGCTTTCCGTGGGAGACGAAGCAGGCCCGTTGTTTCTAGGTTGCCTGGAAATGATTCAGGCTGAGGACGCTCCGGCAAGCGCGGGGCGGATTTCACTGCTGTCCGATCTGGCTAATCTCATCGGCACGCGCAACCAGCCCGGCGAAGTTACGCCCGCGTTACGGGGGCTGGTCGCGAAAAGTTATGGCAACCTGGGCCAGCAACGGGCCGTTCTGTGGGAACTGTTGCGGGCGTTGTCGCGTCGCGGCGCGACGTGGCCGGCCGCCGTGGAACCGGGACAACTCGAAAAGATCAAGCCGGCCATGCAACGGCTGTTTTCGGAATCGGCCACGACCGCCGGCGATGAACAATCCGATGCCGGTCAACGCCGCGCGGCGATTGGCCTGCTGGCCTTTGCCGATTTCGACACCGCCGGGCCGGCGCTGATGAAGCTGACGCGGGACGACCCCAACCAAGAGATCCGCCTGGTGGCGATCGAATCGCTAGCCGCGCACCGCGATGAGCGGATTGCCCCGCTGCTGCTGGAGGGTTTTACCACCCGCACTCCGACCGAGCGGCGAGTGATCTTGGATGCCGTCATCGACGCCGGCCCGCGCGCTACATTGCTCTTGGACGAGATCGAAAAGCAGCGGATCGCCCCGACCGAGCTGGACCGTGCCCGGGCCGACCGGTTGCTGGCGCATGGCAATGCGGCTATCGGCCCTCGCGCCAAGAAGCTGCTGGCCGAGATCATCCCGGCTGACCGGCGGCAAATCCTGGCCGATTATCAGCCGGTGCTGCAACTGGCCGCCGATGCAAAGCGAGGGCAAGAACTCTTCAAGAAAACCTGCGCCACCTGCCACAAGATTGGCGAGATCGGCGTTAACGTCGCGCCCGACATTTCCGACTCGCGGGTGAAGACACCGGCGCAGATTCTGACCGACATTTTGCAGCCGAACAAAGCCATCGACAACAACTATATCAGCTACGCCGTCGTCACCAAGGATGGCCAATCGCTGCTGGGGGTGATCGTCAGCGAAAGCGGCGGCTCGGTCACGCTCAAGCTGCCGGAGAACAAAGTCATCACGCTCCTCCGCGACGACATCGACGAACTCCGCTCCACCGGCCGCTCGCTGATGCCCGACGGCCTGGAGAAAAACCTCCCCCCGCAAGACATGGCCGACGTTATCTCCTTCGTTAAGAACTGGAGATATTTGGATGGCAAAGTGCCCGTGAAATAGATTTTCGATTTTCGATTTTGGATTTTGGATTTTTGATTGGACGCGCGTGTGCGGCCCGATCCGAATTTTCTTCAATCAAAAATCGAAAATCAAAAATCAAAAATCAAAAATCAACACTCTATGCTCTTCACCCCTTGGCCGCCGGCGGCACGGGCGGCGAACAGGCAGCGTTGGGCCGCGGC
>JBFWUW010000011.1:0-124202 GCA_050247075.1 Pirellulales bacterium
TCAATGGCCACCCACGGTGGCGTCGCTTGCGCTTCGTCAATAGCCCGCTCGAACACGCGGGCAAAACCAACCGCCGCATAGCCGATCAAGGGCGCAAGAATGTCCTTGCTGACCTGGTCCAGACCAGCCGGCGGGTTCTTGATGCCGGCTGGGAGATTGTAGTGCTCTATCAACGTCTCGTAGTGCGGATTGCCCAGCCTGGCCCCCTGGCGGATCATTTCGGCCAGCCAGTCGGGCCGATTAGGAACCTCGACATCGGCGTAGCCCCCCAGGTCGTGCTCCAGAATATTCTGCAGCTCTTCGTAGCTCTTGGCGATGCTCCACTCGGCCGCGCGATGGATGACCCCTTCGGCCTCGCTCTGTCCGGTATGAAACGGCTGCACGGGGTCGGTGAAGTAATGGCTGAGTACGCCAGCCGCGTACAAGGCGTCGGTCCATTGCCGCTGGCGCAAGGCTTCGACCGTTTTGGCGTACCAGGTTTCGGCCGCCTGAATGGCACCCCCCCACATGTTGTCGCGAACGTGCAAGACGTGGTTACGAAAGTCCTTGAACTTGTTGTCCGGAGCCTTCGATCCATCGAGGTAGAACTCGATATACCGCAAGCAAAGATTGGCCCAATCTTGCGACTGCGGACAACGCAAATGGCGCAGCGCATCCATCGCCAGTTTGTGGTGGGTGCTGCTGCACTTCCAGGCAAAGATTACGTTGAAGCAGACCGACATGGCGCAAGCTCCCGCAACATCCATTTTGGGGGGACAATTCGGTTAAATCGTCGCATAATCTGGCCCGGATAGGCAAGAGCGGTTTGGCCGTTGCCAGCGTGCGAATGCCAGCCTTTCCTGGATCGTAATTCTCGGTTTGCCCGTGAAATAGTGGATATGCCGCGGCAAACGTGTTAGCTTTGCAGCCCAATCCCCAAAAGCGGCTTGTTTCCGTCTCCCCCAGGAATTCGCGATGCTCCTTGGTTATGTCAGCGACGAACGATTCGTCGCCTTGGAAGATGTGGCGGTTGAGATTATCGGCAACGGAGCCTCGATCGCCACGCACTCGCGGGCTTCGGGGGCCATCCATGCCGATCTTGGCCCTGGCACCTACGAGATAACGCTGTCGTGTGCCGGCTTTGGCGGCAAGCGCGTGAATGTCTCGCTGCCGCTGGCCGAGCCGCTGCAGTTTCGCCTGTTGGCCGACAACTTGCTGGGCTATGCCTGGCCGAAGTGGGCGCGAGCCGGCGAAAAGTCGGAATGGCGGGTCCATTCCGTCGAACCCTACAAGCTGGGCCTGTGGCGTTATGGTGCCCAGAAGGAGTTCATTCGCAACCTGGGCTGGTACGACGACCACGGCCCTCGGGCCACCGCGCAGTTGCTGCCCGACGGCGACTTCACTCAGTCGGGCGTGCAATGGAACCAGCGCGGGTACGGCTCCGCCTGGCATCAACAGCGCATTGTTGCGCCCGACCGTTCTGGCTTGTACTACTTTCATGCGCGGACGGCGGCGGGCGAGTTCTTTAGCTTTCCCTGGATTGTCATGCCAGCGGTCCCCAAGTCTAAGACTTGCGTGCTGACCTCCAACATCACCTGGAACGCCTACAACATCTTCGGCGGACGCAGCAACTACGTGAATCAGAACTCGCTGCCGCCGCGCCCGGTTGTTCATACTCGCTCCGAGCTCAATCGGTTTCTGCGGCCTGGAGAATGGCCGTTCGAGATATCTGGCGCGCCGTTGTCGTTCGACCGGCCCGAGACGTTCAATTCGGTGCCGGAGAATGACGACATCACCTCGCCCATCGAGGGCCGCCTGTCGAGTGCCATGGCCCCCGCCGAGTGGCGGCTGTTGGGTTGGATGGAACGCGAGGGCTTCGACTACGATTTGTACTCCGAGACGGAACTGCACTGGGACCGTATTCCACTGGGCCAGTACCGCGTGCTGGTGCTCAACACGCACCCGGAGTACTGGACCAAGGAGATGTACTTCCGCGTGAAGGACTGGGTGTTCAACCGTGGCGGCAAGCTGATGTACCTGGGTGGATGCGGCATGTACGCCGAGTTGGAATTCCTGGACGAGCAGACCATGATCTGCCGCCGCGAGGAACCGCACGACATGCGGGGCGAACCATCGGCCAAGTTGCTGGGGGTAGCCTACTCGCACGCCGGATACCAGTCTGGCGCGCCTTACCGCGTGCTGGATGAAACGCATTGGGCCTTCGCCGGCACCGGCCTGAATCGGGACGACTTGTTCGGCCATTTCAGCCTGCACGAGCGCTGCCCCGGCGGGGCTTCGGCCCACGAACTCGACAAGATCTGCGCCGACTCACCCGCCAACTTGCGCCACTTGGCGCGGGGGGACAACCCAGAGGAGAGCGGTGCCGATCTGGTTACGTTCGATACGCCCAGCGGCGGCGCGGTCTTCTCTACCGGTTCGCTCTGTTGGACGCTATCGATTGCCGTAGATGAAGGAGTCTCGCAAGTCACGGCCAACGTGTTGCGTAAGTTCTTGCAGTAGCCGCCAGTCGCCGCAGTTAATCCTTAACCGGGCCCAAGTTGTGCATTCAAAACGCCAGGATGATCCGCCGCAAGGTCGGCCGTTGGACCCCGGCCAGCCGCCGACGCGCGTGCGGTACTTTATTTTGGTGCTGCTCTCGCTGGCCCCTGTCTTGGCCTACTTGGCCCGCAACCAGGCCCCCCTGGCCACATCCATCCAGCAAACCTTTCAGATTGACGACATCGCGCTCGGGACGGTACTGGCCGGATTCGCCGCGGGCTACTTGTGGTTCCAGGTTCCGGGCGGGTGGTTCGCCAATTTCGTCGGTGTGAGAATTGCGCTCCCCGTGATTTGCGTGGCCTGGTCGCTCTGTACGTTGTGGGCCAGCATGGCTCATTCCACGGGCGAGTTGTTCGCGGCCCGGTTTTGCCTGGGGCTGGCCCAGGCGGGGCTGGTGCCAGCCTGCGCCCACGCCCTGGCCGATTGGATTCCCGTTCGCGAGCGCGGCATGGCCAGCGCCGCGATTACCGTGAGCATGCAAATCGGCGGAGCGGCGGCGGGTGGGGCGGCGTACTTGTTTCTTTCGACCGTCGGCTGGCGCGGCTTGTGGGCTACTTATGCGATTGTCGGTATGGTCTGGGTGGTGGGCTTTGCCTTGTTCTATCGCAACCGCCCCAGCGAGCATGCCCGCGTCAACGCGGCGGAGCTCGATATCATTCACGGCAAGGTTGATATCCACGCGACCGCGGCGGCAACGCCCCATGCGGCGTCTGCCTTTCCCCCCGTCGCCGAATCCGCCGGCACCGTGGCCTGGCGGATGTTGACCAGCCTGAGCTTGTGGATGGTTTGCTGGCAAGGGTTCTTTCGAGCTTTTGCTTACGAGTTCTTTGCCACCTGGTTTCCGGCATATCTGGAGAAAGGCCGCAACGTATCGCTGGCCGATTCCAACTTGCTGGGCATATTGCCGATCATCGCTACCGGAGTCGGCAGCTTGCTCGGCGGAATAGTCGTCGACGTCCTCTTCCGCCGCACGGGCAACAAGCGTCTCAGCCGCAGCGGAACCGCCGCCGTGGCATTAACGCTGTGCGCCGCGGCGATCTGGACCGCGTCCTTTACCACCAACACCAATGCCGCGGTGGCCATTATCGCCCTGGGGCAACTATTTGCCTCGTTGGCCGCCTCGTGTACCTGGGCGGCCACCCTGGACATCAGCGGCCGGCACGCCGCCCTGGTCTTTGGCGTGATGAATACCATCGGCAATCTTGGCTCGCTGGCCTGCCCCAAGGTCGTGGGCCACTTGATCGACTACATCAAACGGACGGACGGCGATTGGAACCTGGTGCTGTACTTGTTTGTGGCGGTGAACCTGGCAGGCGCGGCCTGCTGGCTGGCGCTCAACCCCAACCGTTCCGCCGTCGAGTGGCCGGCCGCCGGTTGATCGTCCTCCACGCCGACGAACCTGTAGTTAGCGTCTCCCGACGGCGACAATGTGCGCTACATACATCCACAACGCCCGGTCGATTGTTGACTCGATACCGCGCCGCGGGCATAGTCGTATGCCAGGAAACCGCATGATCCAACATCACCCTGATTGAGAAAACCAGCCCATGCCAAACGCCACGACTCGACGCCATTTCCTGGAGCAATCCGGGCAACTGGCGGGCCTGGCGGCCGCCGTGCCCGCGCTGGCCGGCTTGTTCACCGCGCTGCAACCGGGCCAAGCCGCCGCGGCCGACGATGCCGGTTGGCAAGCCGGCGTGGCCAGGGCCGTGATAACGCCAGAGAAGGCGGTCTGGCTGGCGGGTTACGGCAGCAAACGCGTGCCCGATGGCAAACTGCACGACTTGTGGATGAAAGCCTTGGCGCTGCAAGATGCCGGCGGGCATCGGGCCGTGCTGATCACCAGCGATTTCCAGGGCGTTCCCAAGGGGATGAGCGACCAGGTCTTTCAACAACTGCGCGAGAAATACCAGTTGGAACGGGCGGATGTCATGTTCACCTTCTCGCACAATCATTGCGGGCCAAGGTTGGGGGACGATCTGGTGGACTACTACCCCATCGAAGCCGACCAGGTGAGGTTGGTGGAGGAATACACGGCACGCATGGTGACGCAGGCGGTGGAACTGGTGGGGCAGGCGCTCGACCGGTTGGCACCGGCGCAACTGGCGCAGGGGACGGGCCAGGCCACGTTTGCCGTCAATCGCCGCAACAATCGCGAGGCCGAAGTCCCCGCGCTGCTGGAGAACGGCACGCCCCTGGCGGGACCGGTCGATCATACGGTGCCGGTGCTGGCCGTCACCCGGCCCGACGGCAAGCTGGAGGCGGTCTTGTTTGGCTATGCCTGCCACCCCACGACGCTCAGCTTTCTTACCTGGTGCGGCGACTATCCCGGCTTTGCCCAACTAGAGCTGGAGCAAAACCATCCGGGTGTTACCGCCATGTTCGTCAACACTTGTGGCGGAGATCAAAACCCGCTGCCGCGCCGGACGGTGGAACTTTGCCAGCGGTACGGCCACATGCTGGCTGTCGGCGTGGAGGAAGCCTTGAAGCAGCCGCTGGTGCCCATTTCCGGCGGCTTGCGAACGGCCTTTGAGCTGATCGAACTCCCTTATTTGCAAGTCGTATCTCGCGAGGAACTGCACGGGCTGCTGCAAGACAGCAACACCATTCGCGCCCGCTGGGCCGCGCGGATGCTGCAAAAGCTGGACGATGGCGAGGAGTTTTCACCTTTTTATCCCTATCCGGTGCATGCCTGGCGGTTGGGCCAAGAAATGTTGGTGATTGGCCAAGGGGCGGAAACGGTCGTCGATTACGCTCTGCGGTTCAAGCGGGAATTTGGACCCGGCACCTGGGTCTGCGGGTATGCCGACGACATGATCTCCTACATTCCGTCGCGCCGGGTGTGGGAAGAAGGAGGCTACGAAGGTGGCTCGAACCTGTACGAATACGGCCGCCCGGCCTTTCGCTGGGCCGGCGATATCGAAGACCGCATCGCGGCCAGCGTCCACAAGCTGGTGAAACAGGTTCGCGAGTAATCTTTGTTCATGTCGCCACGCAGCCGCAAAGCTCCTGCATTGCCCAGCTTGAAACGCTATTGGTTTGCATCGCGCGTTGATGGCTGAGGGCAACGGACGATCGAGCATGACGCCAGCGGGGGGCAATCGGCCTTACCTGTTCCATTTTCGCCGTGTTTTGGGGGGGTGTGGTACAGGTTCGCGCAACCGCAGAGCTCCTGCTTTGCTGGCTGGATGCGCGGGTGGATACGTCCTCTTGCGCGGGTTTGATGGGCATGGGTCGTCGATGGCGGTGTTGCCCTCACCCCCATCCCTTCTCCCGGAGTACCGGGAGATGGAGGCGGATGTTGGGGTTGGCAGCTTATGGTTCCATGTTGCCCGCACCATTTCACGGAGTGGTGCAGGTAGCGAACGCGATCTCCTCCGGGAAACCGCAGGGTTTTCGGTCCTCGCGACCGCGTTACCTGTTCCAACAACGGAGGTGTGGTGCGGGTAATCGTAGCCGCAAAGCTCCTGCTTTGTAGGCTTGATGTGTGAACTGCATGCCACTTGCAGTGCGGTTGCCCGGCTTGGACCAACTAAACAGACTCAAGCTCACATGGCGGGAGCCATGTGGCTACGTACCCGCACCACTTTTCGGAGTGGTGCAGGTAGCGAACGCGATCTCCTCCGGGAAACCGCAGGGGTTTCGGTCCTCGCGGCCGCGTTACCTGTTCCAACAAAGGAGGTGTGGTGCGGGTTGCGATGGCCCCGAATCGCCGTCGGAGTTGGCGACTATGGTCGCGCGCACCGCCAGCGCCCCGCGTGATGGCCGCGTTTCAAAAATATGGACAGGCCTCGTGCCGCGTACCGGTCGGCGGAGGGAGCGGCGAGAAAGACGCCGCACCCAATTGGGCCAACCAGCCGGCAACGATAGCCGTATTAAAGGACTCGCCCGATCGACCGCCCGCCACGGCTATGCTGTTCGAGCACGCGGCGGACGACGATGCCTGGGCGGTTTGGGGGCTTCTCGCCCATTGGACGTGCAAAGGCCAAGTCCGCGCGCAAAGCCAGACGCTGATGATTGTAACAGATATACTATTTTTGTAAACTATTAAATTGTATATTTAGATGTATATTATCAGTGTCGGCTCAAGGGCCGTGTGGTGGGCGATGGTGGGCTTGCCTGTCTTTTACGTGCCCGTCAGAGCCCTCGTCGCATTCACCAACCCTCGCTTATGAAACTCTGCCGAGCGAACAGCACCGGCTCCACGGCGGGACAAGCCTCCGCAGTGGTGGAGTTTGTGCCGCTGATTTCGTAAGATGCATTTCAGCAATAGGTTAGATCTTTAACCCAGCCGCATTGGCCCATCGCTCAAATTGTGGATTTCTCCTGGCCGGCCGAATGGGCATCCGGTGTGACCGCGATTGTTTGGGGAGTCCAGAACCGCGGCGGAGTTTGTTCCGCGGCGGACCAGCACACGACAGGAAAGCCACATGCTTTTGCGGACCGCGTCTTCCCTGCAGCGGCGAAAATTCCTGCAGCGAGTCAGCGCCGGATTCGGTGGTCTGGCTCTGCCCGATTTGTTGCGGCTGCGGGCCGCGGCCAGTGGCCGCTCTCGTCGCGAGCCGACCGCCGTGATACTGCTGTGGACCACGGGGGGCATGAGTCAGATCGAAACTTACGACCCCAAGCCCGACGCCCCGCTGGAGTACCGCGGCGAGTTTCAGCCGATCGCGACCAGCACGCCTGGCCTGTAACTGAGCGAACTGTTGCCGGAGCATGCCAAGATCGCGGATAAGCTCACGATTTTGCGATCGCTGTCCCACGACGCGGGCGGCCACAGCAACGGCCCACAACGTCTGCTGACCGGGCACTTCAGCCCGACCGAGCGCGAGCTGCCCGAGCACCCCGATTGCCTGGCAGTGGCCAACTATCTGCGCCGCAAGCGGGGGCGCGAAATTATCAACTATATCGGGCTGACGACTTCCGAAACGGATACTCCCATTTACTCGGTCGGTCCGGCCTACCTGGGGCAGACGTACGCGCCGTTCATGGTGTTCAACGACGTCCAAAAGCCGGATTACAAGATCGGGCTCGATTTGGGGCGAGCGGGAGCACAATTGCCGTTGCGCCGCGGCCTGCTCGCCAACATCGACCGTTCGCGAGGTACCGAGGCCGAAGAGACAATGGACGAATTCCAGCAGCAGGCATTGGACCTGTACGTCGGCGGCCATGCGCGGCGTGCTTTCGACCTTGAGCAAGAACCGGCCGCCATCCGCGACCGCTACGGCCGGACGGGTTGGGGACAACAATGCCTGTTGGCGCGCCGGCTGGTCGAGGCGGGCGTCGATCTGGTCACGGTTACGCTGTCGGGCCCAGAGACATTCAGCCGGCCCAAAAATGGCGACGGCAACTGGGACGACCACGCCGTCAACACGCACATCTTCCAATCGCTCAAGGCGCGGATCGGCAACTTCGACCGTTGCGTCGCCGGCTTGATCGAGGATCTGTGCGACCGCGGCCTGGATCAACGCGTACTGGTGATCGTGGCCGGCGAGTTCGGCCGCACGCCGCGCATTACCTACGGCAACAGACAGTACACCGGCATGCGGCAGCCAGGCCGGGACCACTGGCCTTACGCCATGTCGATCCTGTTTGCTGGAGGCGGCATCGCGGGCGGGCAAGTCGTGGGGGCAACCAATCGCAACGGCGAGCACCCAATCGAGCGGCCCGTGCGCGTGCAAGATTTTTTGGCGACGATCTATCGCCACCTGGGGATCGACTATTTCAACGCCCAAGTGCCCCACTCGACCGGCCGCCCAATGCCGATTCTGGCTTCCGGCCAGCCGATTGCAGAGCTGACGGCGCGGACTTAAGGCAGCCGCCAGTCCGCAATGGCGTTGCACCAGGAAGCTGGCATGGTACTCCCGCGGACCCGGCCGCCTTCGACCCTCTGCTTTGGTGACTTGTTTCACCGATTCGCAGTGGTCAAGAGCTTTGGCTGGCTACGTTCACAAGTGCCTGACATCGTTTGCCGACGGGTCAGCCGGCCAAGACCTCATCTACGGCACGGCCTGAACGCCCCTATCCCGCGCAGGTCACTTTTTTTGCCCCGTCCCTCTACCACCACAATCCGTAAGTAGCACGACCTACAGTGGGAAACAAAGTAAACTAGCAGCCTGTTGGGCCGAACGCGGCAGGCAACTTTGCTTGTCGCCGCCAGACGTTCGGCCCGTTTTTGTTCGACCCACATTAGCCCTTCCCAAGAATCATGCGTACAACTTGGACCTTTCATACCGCTGGCCATTTGCTGTTTGGGCCGGGTGCCGCGGCGCAATTGGGTGTTGAGGCCCGGCGGCTAGGTGCCGGCAAACTGTTGATTGTGACCGATCGGCACTTGGTCCGAGCCGGCATTTTAGAGACGGTGCTGGCACCGTTGGCGGCGGCTGGCGTGGAGGTCGCCGTGTTTGAGGAGGGCGAGCCGGAGCCTTCGCTGGCGCTGGTCGAAAAATGCCTGGCGATGGCCAAGCCGTTTCGCCCCGATGTGTTGCTGGGACTAGGGGGCGGCAGCAACATGGACCTGGCCAAGGGGGTGGCGATTTTGCTGGCGCATGGCGGCGTGATTGGCGATTACGTGGGGGACTCGCGCGTGCCGGGGCCGGTGTTGCCGCTGATTTGCGTCCCCACGACCGCCGGGACCGGTTCCGAAGTGACTGCATCCGCGGTCCTGACCGACACCGCCAACCAGATCAAGGTTGGCATTCTCAGCAACTATATCCGCCCGAGTTTGGCGCTGGTCGATCCCCGGTTGACGCTGACCTGCCCCGCCAAGGTCACGGCCGACAGCGGCATAGACGCCCTAACGCACGCCATTGAAGCCTACACGGCCATCGACAACGCCAGCTTTCCCCTGCCGCCGGGGGAGGTCACCTGTTATCAGGGGCGCAACCCGCTGGCCGATCTGGTGAGCGAACAGGCGATCTCCCTGGTCGGCAAGCATTTAAAAACCGCGGTCGAGCAGCCCGGCAACCTGCCCGCACGGGAAGGGATGGCGCTGGCCGCCACGTTGGGCGGGCTGGCGTTCTCCAACTGCGGCGTGGCGCTGGTGCATGCCATGGAATACCCGGTGGGGGGCGCGGTCCATTGCTCGCACGGGGCGGGCAACGGGTTGTTGCTGCCTTACGTGCTGCGGTTCAACCTGCCCGCCTGCCGGCCGCAATTGGCCAAGGTCGGCAGGCTCTTGGACGAAAGCCAGTCCGGCTTGGACGATCAGGCGGCGGCCGAACATGCCATCACCGCCATCGAACGGCTCAAGCAGCAGATCGGCATTCCAGGGCGGCTGCGCGATCTGGGCGTTACGGCTGAAATGCTTCCCGGCTTTGCCGAGAAGGCGTTCGGCATCAAGCGCATTTTGCGGGTCAACCCGCGACCGGTGACGCGGCAAGAGATTGAAGACATCTATCGCGCGGCGTTGTAGCGTTTGTTGGCCTGATCTGGATTATCTCGCCGCGTAGCGGGTTAATGGACTTCCGCATGGGAACCTCCCTCTCCCCAACCCTCCCCGGAGTACCGCGCGAGGGGCCAACAGGGGAGATTATTTCGTACCGAATCCTTGAAGATCGAATTGCTTGCTGTCGGATGGAGAGGTTGAGTATACTGCGGAGAGAGTTCGCCGAAGGAGACAACATGACGCTTGAAACGATGATCGGCACTTTGAGCCGTGACGAAAAACTGGCAGCGATGGACCTTATTTGGCGAGACCTTGCGGCCGATTTGCAGTCGTTTGACTCCCCAAAATGGCACGAGAAGGTAATTGGGGAGCGGCTCGCCAATCCAGCTCCGGGTCCGGCGTTGCCGCTGGCAGAGGCAAAAGCCGAACTCAAGGAAGCGATCAATGCGCGTCGAGCTTCGGGTTGAAGCCCGGCAGGATTTGCTGGAAGGTGCTTGGTTCTATGAACAGCAGCGAGAAGGGCTCGGCGACTACTTCACGGACTGCCTGTTCGAGGATCTTGGCCGCTTGGAAAGAGAAGCGGGCATACACGAAACCGTCTTCGGCCTGCACCGCAAATTGTCGAAGCGGTTTCCCTTTGCCATCTACTACAAGGTCGCGGAACGCGCGATCGACGTTGTCGCGATCCTCGACTGCCGACGCGACCCCGAGGCGACCGCCGCGCGGCTCAGTGGGACAAACGGATAAACGTGAGCGGCGGATCAAGACGGGCCACTTTTTCTGGCCGCTGCCAAGTTCCCTGGTCGCTATGCGGGTAGGCTTGCGCGGACCAATAGCGTTTGACGTTATTAACGCCTAGCGTTATGGCTACCGCCATGATCCGGACCTTTCGCGACCAGCAAAAGAAAAACATTTTTCGGCGCGGCACCGTCAAGGGATTCCCGCGGAATGTTCAGCACGCCGCATTGCGAAAGCTCGTCATTCTCGATGCCGCGGAATCACTCGATGACTTGCGCGTTCCGCCCGGCAACCGCCCCGAAAAACTCAAGGGTCGCCGCAAAGGCGAATATAGCATCCGCGTTAATGATCAATGGCGTATCTGCTTCGCCTGGTCCGCTGGCGATGCGTAGGATGTCGAAATGACGGACTACCTTTAGAAATCACCCATGGCCGCGAAAAAACTGGCACCGATTCATCCTGGCGAAATTTTGCAATTGGAATTTCTGGAACCTCTTGGCGTAAGCCAATACCGTCTGGCCAAGGATATTAGTGTTCCGCCTCGCCGCATCAATGAGATCGTCAAAGGCACACGGTCCATTACGGCCAACACGGCCTTGCGGTTGGCGAAATACTTCGCGACATCCGAGCGGTTCTGGCTGAATCACCAATCGCATTATGATTTGGAGACCGAACGTGACCGTCTTGGTGCTTCCCTGCAAAAGGAGGTCCGGACTTTGGCGAACGCGAATTGACTCCCCCGCGCCCATCGGCGACGATGCGGCCACTGGGACCATTTCTTAACGCACCTTCGCATGGGCACGCGCATGAGCCGCTATATTTTGGCCCTGGACCAAGGGACAACTTCCAGCCGGGCGATTGTTTTCGGCCGCGATGGCCGCCCGCTGGCCATCGCCCAACGAGAGTTCGAGCAGATTTTGCCCGCTCCGGGGCATGTGGAACACGATCCCGAGGCGATTTGGGATTCTCAAGTGGCCGTGGCCCGGCAGGTGCTGGAAAAGGCGGGGATTTCGGCCGCCGAGATCGCGGCGGTGGGCGTTGCCAATCAGCGCGAAACAACGGTACTGTGGGAGCGCGACACCGGCCGGCCAATCGCCAACGCCATTGTCTGGCAAAGCCGAGTCACCGCCGCCGCCTGCGAACGCCTGAAGGCCGACGGCTGCAACAACATGATCCGCGGCAAGACCGGCTTGGAGATCGACGCTTATTTTTCCGCCACCAAGATCAGACATTTGCTCGACACCGTGCCCGGCGCGCGGGCAGCCGCCGAAGCTGGCAAGCTGGCCTTCGGCACAGTCGATAGCTTCCTCATTTGGCGGCTGACTGGCGGCACGGTCCATGTCACCGACATGAGCAATGCCAGCCGCACCATGCTGTTCAACATCCACACCAGGGAGTGGGACGACGAACTACTGCGGTTGTTCGACGTGCCGCGGGCCATCTTGCCCGAAGTCCGCGCGTCGAGCGAGTTGTACGGCCAATGCACGGCGGACTTCTTGGGTTCGCCGCTGCCGATTTCCGGTGCGGCGGGCGACCAACAGGCGGCCACGTTTGGGCAAGCCTGCTTCGCGGTTGGCAGCGCCAAGAATACCTACGGCACCGGCTGCTTCTTGCTGCTCAATACGGGGAACAAACCGGTCGAGTCCAAAAACCGGCTGCTGACGACCATCGGTTGGGCGATTGGCAACGAGGTCACCTATTGCCTGGAAGGGGCCGTGTTCATCGCCGGCGCGGCCATTCAATGGCTGCGCGACGGGCTGGGGCTGATCAAGGCCTCGCACGATGTCGAGCGGCTGGCCGCCAGCGTCTCCGATAACGACGGCGTCTATTTCGTGCCGGCGTTTGTGGGCCTGGGCGCGCCCCATTGGGATCCTTTCGCCCGAGGGGCGATTGTCGGCCTGACCCGCGGCACCAAGGCGGGGCATATCGCGCGGGCGGCGGTGGAGTCGATGGCCTACCAATCGCGGGAACTGCTAGACGCCATGCGGCAAGACGCTGGCGTGTCTCTGAGTGAACTGAAAGTGGACGGCGGTGCCAGCCTGAACAATGCCCTGATGCAGTTTCAGGCCGACCTGCTGGGCCTGCGGGTGCGGAGGCCATTTACCGCCGAAACGACGGCACTGGGGGCCGCCTACCTGGCGGGGCTGGCGGTGGGCTACTGGAAAGACCGCTCGGACGTGGAACAAAACTGGGCGGAGGAACGCGAATTTGCGCCAAGCATGTCCGCCGAGGACCGCGACCGCCACTTTGCCGGCTGGCAAAGGGCCGTAGGCCGTGCCAAGCATTGGGTTGAGCCGGAATAGCGGATGCCGGCAATGCCGCCTGAATGAGTCTCAGCCGAGAAACGGTTGCCAGGCTCAAAGATCGCCCCCAAGCGCGGACAGGAAATAGTGTTCCATCGCACCTTCGGAATACCAGATGACCGGCCCAGTAGTGGGCAGCTCCGGCTGGCAGGAAGCCGTTTCATCGCCGATCGTTTGGTAGGAGGGTTTTCCAACGGCGATCGGCAATCAGCCTTGCTCAAAGAAAGGCCGCAGGCGGCCGGCGTCGTGCTTGCGGCGGCCGGGCGAGTCGAGATCGGCCAGGGCCTCGATCATCCCTTCGGCGTCGGTGGCCGTGGTGAACAGCCGCAAGGCCCACAACGATTGAAAACGTCCCGTGGAATCGAACACTTCGGGTGGAAAGCAGCCCAGTACCGACGCGCCGATCCGGGCGTTAAGGTCGGAATGTGGCGCATCGTGCTGTAGGCACTGATGAAAGGCGGCCCGCATGGCCAACATCGAGACGTTCCAGGCGGTGCGGCTGCCCGACAAAGCTTCTTCCTCGCGCAAATCGCGGGCGAACTCGCGGGCACGCCGCGGGTCGCAGGCAAATTCACTGACATCGAGCGTGTTGGAAAGCCGCCCCAACAGCAGGTCGGTCCAATGCTCCACCCGTTGCCGCAGCTTATTGAGCGCGACGGCCTCTTCCACGCGCACACCAGGAGCATGCATCAACAATCGCAAGGCCCGATTGCGGGCTTCCATGTGGCCCGTATGCACGCTGCGGGCGATTGGTTCCAGCTCGCACTGTTTGCGTTGGCGGTCGTAACCGCACAGCACACCAGCCCACACGCGGGTGAGAAGCTCGCCAACCAGGATCTCTTCCACGACGGCACCGATGCCGGGGGAACGCCTGGCGTTGGCCGACTGCGGCGTCAGCACGGCCGAGAACCGCTTGAGCGTGCGGCCCCAAGCGTCGAGCCGATACTTGGAAGTCAACCAATACTGGTCGATGGCCGCTTGGGAAATGACGGCCGGCCCGCGCATCAGCAAGGGACCATGTTCGGTCGCCAGCGAGGCCAGTTCGGCGATATCGCGTGTTTGCATACGATCCACGGAACAAAGGTGTGCGGCCTGCAAAGCCGCGGGATGGGTGCCGCGTGCCAGTCGCCGATGGGAGAGCCCGAGGGGACCAAGGCTCTCCCACCGACGCGCTGGCGACGGAACCACCGGTTGACAGGAACTTTACAAGGCAGTCCTCGTGCCAAAGCCGGGAGAGAGCGCGTCCGCGAGCCGGACTGAACGGCACAACTGTCGTTTCGATAAGGCTTTACGGAGCAGATCGGCTGTTCTTCGATCGGTTGCCACCGTGTTGGCTGCGTGGCAGCGCCGCCACATCCGCCATCATCCAGGGTGGCAAAAAAGCCACACGGGCCCGGCCTTGGAACAATCGCATTGGCGCGCGGTTGGCCGAAGCCTCTACCCCGCGCGGTTAGCCGGAAGACGCCCGGCTGCCAGCAAGGGATGGCCCGTGAACAGGTGAAACCGGGGCTGGTCGAGAGCGGCCGTGAGATGGCGGATGACCAGTTCGCGGACGCGGTTCATTTTGACCGGCTGCTGCCGTTCGGCCACCAGGGAACTAATCGGCGTCTGCTCCACCGGATCATGATCGACGCGGCGGGCCAGGCGCATTGACGGTGCCACGTTGAGAAACGCACCGTGATGCGTGACGGAGTTTTTGACCGCCACACCGCAAACGGCCAACTGCCCGCTACGGCCCCAGACGCCATGCCGCCCTGGCCGGTCGATGGGCTTGACGCCTAACTCCCTGCAGACGGCCAACAAGGCTGCTTGCAATCGCTGCATGTACCCGCCGACCGTCAGGCCCAATGGCTCTAACGGCACAATGGGGTAGATGGCCAGTTGGCCTGGACCATGCGCGACGCACCCGCCGCCGCGGGCCAGCCAGCGGACATCGACCTGCCGGCTGGCCAACTCCGGCCGGTCGAGGTGGATATGCCTCCAGGAGCCTTGCCTACCCACGGTGATCTCGGGCCGATGCTCGCAGATCAGCAAGAATATCTTGCCGTCACGCCGGCCGCCGCACTCGTAGACCAGCCGTTGTTGTAGCAGCAGGCAAGCACCAAAATCGACCTCGCCCAACAAGAACACATCCGCCGCCGGACCACTACGGTCGGCGGCCGCGGAAGGGCCATGTTGTCGAGAAACGTCGCTCATGGTCGAATAGCATAGTCCGGCGGCACAAGGCCGCAAGTTGGGTCCACGTAATGTCGTCTTGAGCGGTCCGTCGGGTCCGGTTACAAGAGTTCATGGCGTGTTCCTCAGAGATCCACGGCAGAGCATGTACTTTAACATGCCGGCGATCAGGCAGGAAAGCAGACTTTTTTGCCCTGTGGGGCTAACCCGCGATAATACGGCATGGCCAAGCAATCCAAACAAAAACCCGACGCGGCGCACGACAATGAGCGAGTCGTGGCGGTGAACCGCCGTGCTTCACACGAGTACGAGATACTGGATTCGCTGGAGTGCGGCATCGTCCTGGTGGGGAGCGAAGTCAAGAGCCTGCGCACCGGGCGTTTGTCGCTGGAGGAAGCTTACGGGCGTATGAAAGCCAACGAGGTCTGGCTGATCGGCTGCGACATCCCGGAGTATGTCCAAGCCAACCGCTTCAATCACGAACCGCGCCGGCCGCGCAAGCTGCTGCTGCATCGCCGCGAGATCAAAAAAATCGCCGGCAAGGCGTATCAAAAGGGGCTGACGCTGGTGCCGCTCAAGATGTACTTCAAAGGGGGGCGGGCCAAGCTGCTGCTGGGCATTTGCCGCGGCAAGAAGTTGTACGACAAACGCGAAGCCCTGAAGAAAGCCGACACCCAGCGCGACCTGGCCCGTGCCATGCGCGGCCGCTAACCGCCGGATTGGCCTTGCCATGTGGCGGCTTGATTTTTTGCGGGCCTGCCCGGCAGCGACATACCCTCGGCAGGATTCGAACCTGCGACCTGCGCTTTAGGAAACCTCTTGCCTACTTCGCATTCGTCCCCGCCGATGGTTTTAACTCGTTATATTTGAGTTACTTGCGTAAAAGTTTTTTGGATACCTTCTGGAGATGCTTGTTGGATACCCGCCGTGGATACCTTTTTTGGGGATTTGCCCCGAAATACCCCCGGCAGGAGTCGAACCTGCGACATCAGCTTTAGGAAAGCTGCGCTCTATCCATCTGAGCTACGGGGGCGGATCGCTTTCAATTTTATCGGAATGACTTGTCAAACGAAAGAACCACGGCACTTTACCAGCAAGGCGAACGGGCAATTCCGCCATGCAGCGTTCTCCCCGCACTTCCCCCACCATCCTCGCCAGCGGCTCCCAATCCGCCAACCGATGATCGCTCCCCACTTCGATTATCACGGTGCCAGCCTTCACTATCCTGGCTGTTCAAACCCTCCTCACCACCACGAACCACGCCTTCGGACCACCCTCCTGAAAACTGCTGTCGTTCGGGTCGGGCCGAACTTCGTACCGTGACGGCTCCACGGACTCGATCACCCAGCCATCGGCGAATGCGTCCTCGATCTCCTTTCGTGAGACTCGCCGAGGCCCCTGGTCTCCCGGCTCGGCGTCCGAGAAGCAAAGGAGGAACAGCCGACCTCCGGGCCTCAAGACTGAGGCCAGTCCCTCGACGTATCGGCTGCGGTCGTCGTCCGAAAAGACGTGGAACAGTCCGCTGTCGATGGCCGAATCGAAGACTTCGGGCAATTCCTTGAGAGCCAGGGCGTCCATCACCAGAAACGTCGCCGTCAGGCCCCGCTCGACTGCCTTACGCTTCGCAAGGCTGATCGGCTCGGCCAGGAAGTCGATGCCCGTCACCTTCTGACCACGGCTGGCGAAGAAGAGTGCGTTCTCGCCCGTGCCGCAGCCTGCGTCCAGGACCGAGCCAGTGATCCGGTCGGCCACGTCCAAGATCGCCTTCTGTGGCCTGCCGATTTCCCACCGTGGCTGACAGGCGTACAAATTCTCGAAGCTGCTACGGTCATGGATGGGCATGGTCGAACTCCTGCTTCGGACAGACGGCCTGCATTCGAGTATTCTATTCCGGTAGTCCCAAGGCTCCCATCTCTGTCGAGCACCGAAACTGACGAGGCAATGGCCGACCGCTGTGAGAATGGGGCACGCTGAACGATGGCGATCTGGCCAACCGTGCGGCGGAACCCGTCCCCAGGAGTCATTGATGGAAAGCAGCGGCAGCGAAATCACGACCGGCCTTTCCGAAGCGGAAGTCGTCGTTCGACTACGGCAACACGGCTACAACGAGCTTCCATCATCCAAGGGCCGCAGCATTTTTGCGACCGCCTGGGATGTGGTCCGGGAGCCGATGTTCCTGCTGCTGCTGGCGTGCGGCACGATCTACCTGCTCCTGGGTGACGTGCAGGAAGCTGTGATGCTCCTCGGCTTCGTCTTCGTGGTGCTGGGCATCACGCTCTACCAGGAACGAAAGACGGAGCGGGCGCTCGAAGCGCTGCGTGACCTTTCCAGCCCTCGTGCGCTGGTGATCCGGGGCGGCGAGAGAAAACGGATTGCAGGCCGAGATGTCGTTCCTGATGACCTCGTGGTGTTGGCCGAAGGGGATCGAGTCCCAGCAGATGCCGTGATTCTTTCGTGCAATAACCTGTCCACAGACGAGTCGCTGCTGACCGGCGAATCCGTTCCGGTCAGAAAGATCGCCTGGGATGGTGTGCGTGAGATGACTCGTCCGGGAGGCGAAGACCTTCCCTTCGTTTTCTCTGGGACGTTGATCGTTCAGGGCCAAGGAATCGCCAAGGTGCGGGCCACGGGCATCCACACCGAGATGGGCAACATCGGCAAGGCACTGCAAACGGTGCAAATTGAAGGAACCCGGCTGCAACAAGAGGTCGGGCGGCTGGTCCGACGAGTGGCGATTTTCGGATTGGCCCTGTGCCTGATCGTGATCGTTCTCTACGGCCTGACTCGTGGCAACTGGCTCCAGGGATTCCTGGCAGGGATCACCCTGGCGATGGCGATGTTGCCGGAAGAATTCCCGGTTGTCTTGACCATCTTCCTCGCCCTGGGTGCATGGCGATTGTCGAAGATGAACGTCCTGGCTCGCCGTGTGCCGGTGATCGAAACCCTCGGATCGGCCACGGTCCTCTGCGTGGACAAGACCGGCACACTCACCGTCAATCGCATGTCAATTCGTAAGCTGGCCGTGGACGGGGCCGTTCTTGATGTCGAGCAACAAGCGGCTCAGTCGTTGACAGAAGAGTTTCACGAAATCGTGGAGTTCGGCATTCTGGCGAGCCAGCGTGATCCATTCGATCCGATGGAGAAGGCGTTTCACGATCTCGGCAACGCCAGCCTCGCCGAGACCGAACATCTGCACGCTGACTGGACGCTGGAACGTGGATACCCGTTGTCGCCGAGCCTGCTGGCGATGTCCCACGTTTGGAAGTCACCGACCGGCCAGGATTACGTCCTGGCGACGAAAGGTGCGCCAGAAGCCATCGCTGACCTGTGCCACCTGAATGCCGACCGCACGAAGGCCATTGGCGATCAGGTTGCAGTAATGGCTCAAGATGGACTCCGAGTGTTGGGGGTCGCCAAAGGCGTGTTTGGGCAAAAGATGTTACCCGGCGAACAGCATGACTTCACGTTCGAGTTCCTGGGCCTCGTCGGTTTGGCAGACCCGGTACGACCGACCGTCCCCGCTGCCGTGGATGAGTGCTACACGGCGGGTATCCGAGTCGTGATGATTACCGGCGATCATCCGACCACGGCCAAGAGCATCGCTCGGCAGGCGGGCATCAAGCCTGTGGACGAGATCATCACCGGCCCGGATTTGGAGAAACTGGACGAAGCGGAACTGCGACAGCGTGTGCGGACCATCAACGTCTTTGCCCGCATGGTCCCGGAACAAAAGCTGCGGCTGGTCAATGCACTCAAGGCCAATGGGGAAGTCGTCGCCATGACGGGTGATGGCGTGAACGACGCTCCAGCCCTCAAAGCGGCTCACATCGGCATTGCGATGGGCGGGCGTGGGACCGATGTGGCCCGTGAAGCCGCTTCACTCGTCCTGCTGACCGATGATTTCGCATCCATCGTGCAGTCGGTTCGCATGGGGCGGCGGATATTCGACCACCTGCAAAAAGCGATGACGTACATCGTGGCCGTCCATGTGCCGATTGCCGGGATGTCGCTGATCCCGGTGATGTTCGGTTGGCCGCTGGCTCTCCTCCCGGTGCATATTCTGTTTCTGGAACTGGTCATCGACCCGGCCTGCTCCATCGTGTTTGAAGCCGAACCGGAGGAGGCCGACGTAATGAACCGCCCGCCACGCAATCCCAACGATGCTCTCTTCGGCAGACGGCTGCTCGGCCTGGGACTGCTCCAGGGGGCGAGCGTCCTGATGATCGTGTTGGCGGTCTACCTGTCGGCCCTGCTGGGTTGGCAAGACGCTCTGGACGCCACGGCCTTGAGCTTCACTACGCTTGTCGTCGCCAACCTGGGACTGATCTTCGCCAACCGCTCGTGGACCCGCACCATCTGGTCCACGCTGCGATCTCCGAATCGGGCGTTGTGGTGGGTATTCGGCGGGACTCTGTTCTTCCTGGCTCTCGTGCTGTACGTCCCCTTCCTGCGTGATCTCTTTCACTTCTCCGTACTTCATCCCGCCGATCTTGCGATCTGCTTGGGTGGCGGGGTTCTCAGCGTTCTCTGGTTCGAGGGGCTGAAAGCGTTCAAGCAGAAATGGTTGGCTGCATCTTGAGACGGTGGTGACATTGGGTTCGGATCGAAGGAGACGCCGCCCCATGCCCTGGCTCGAATGGTACAACTCGCTGGAGAAGCCCTCTTGGACGCCAGCCCCGGCGACCATCGGGCTGATCTGGCAGATTCTCTACCCGATCATCCTGGTCAGCTTTGGGTTCGTATTCGTTCAGGCGATCCGTCGAAAAGTTCCGTGGAAGGTGGCGCTGCCGTTCGCCATCAACCTCGCCGCCAACCTGATCTTCACACCGATCCAGTTCGGGATGCGGAACCTGCCGCTGGCCTCAGTGGATATTCTGATCGTCTGGGCCACGATCATCTGGGCGGCGGTGGCGATTTGGAAGCACTATCGCTGGGTGGCCGTGGCCCAGGTGCCGTACTTCATCTGGGTGTCGCTGGCGACGGTGCTGCAACTGAGCATCACGGCGATGAATTGGTGAAGTAGCAGCATCTGTCTCGCATGACAGGAGGGGAGCAGGTCGCAATCGAAATGGTAAAACGCAATATCACCGAAGGCTTGTATGATCCCCGCAGTGGCGGTGAGGCGATTCGCATTGAAGGCTTGAAGTTGGGGCGCAAGCCGTTCGAGCCTGTCCGCACGAATTACTTCTCGGTGTATTTGATCGAAGCCGGTTCCGGGACGTGTTGGGCCGACGCCTCACAGTTCACGTTCTCCCCCGGTTCACTGCTCTTCTTCGTTCCCTACCAACACATTCGCTTTGAACCCGCCTCCCCGGTACACGCCGAATGTGTCCAGTTCCACGCCAACTTCCTGTGCGTCGAGACGTTTCACGCCGAAGTCGGATGCAGCGGAGTCCTGTTCAATGATCCATACGGAATCCCCGCAGTCACTCTGGACGGACAGGTGAGGTCGGACGTAAGGAATTTGATCGAACGCATCCGACAGGAACATGCCGAGCGGAATCTGGCCTATGGCGAAGTCATGCTCGCCCATCTGAAGGTCTTGCTGGTCCTCGCCACGAGGCTCAAGTCAGCCGACCCGTCTGCGTGCGGGATCGGAACGAACCTGCGGCATCCCGTCTTGGCGGAATTGCGTGATCTGATCGAGCAGAACTTTCAAACATTGCATTCGCCTGCCGAGTATGCCAAGCGACTGCACATCACTGCGAAGACGCTCGGCAGGATCGTGCGGGAGGAACTGGGAACAACTCCAACCGATCTCATTCGCAATCGCATCCTGATCCACGCCAAGTGGCAGCTTCTTCACACGCTGAAGCCAGTGAAGGAAGTCGCACGAGAGGTTGGCTTCTCGGACGAACTGTACTTCAGCCGCCTCTTCAAGAAAGCGACCGGCCACTCGCCCACGTTCTTCCGGGAGTTCGAGACGGAAATCCGAGGCGGGAGCAATCTGTCCATGACTTCGAGCCATGCGCCCATTCTGCGTTCCGCCGCAACTTCCGATACTTGAATCATGCGGTGGGCGAACGGTCGAACTCGCCGCTCCTGACAAAAGGGAGACGAAATCATGGGCGTGCAAAAGCTGTTTGAAATGGCATCTCGGATGGACAAGGTGGGCGTGACCGTGACCAGGGTGGGGCTGATCGTCGTGCTGCTTTGGATCGGCGGGCTGAAGGCATTCCGTTACGAAGCGGACGGGATCGTGCCGTTCGTCGCCAACAGTCCCACGATGAGTTTCTTCTACGCCGACCCCGGCAACTACAAAGCCCACAAGAACCCGGAAGGCGCACTCGTGCCAGAGAATCGAGCTTGGCACGAGGCGAACCGAACCTACGAATTCGCCTACGGCCTGGGAACCGTGATCGTGCTGTACGGCTTGCTGCTCTGCCTGCATCCCTGGCTCCCGCAGGCAGCGGCGGTCGGCAGTTTCCTGGTCTTCGTGATGTCGTTCGTCACGCTGTCGTTCCTCATCACGACGCCCGAATGCTGGGTTCCGGCACTCGGCGATGCCCAGCATGGGTTTCCATATTTGAGCGGAGCCGGGCGGCTTGTGGTGAAGGACGCCATCATGATGGGAGCGGCCCTGGTGACAATGGCCGACTCGGCGAAGGCGTACCTGCGCAAGAGGGCGTTGTCCAACTCGCAGTCGAAAGTCGCTGTGAAAGTTGTAAAAGAGGAGCGGCTACTCACGGCCAGCGTGTGATTGAGCGGAAAGACGGGAACTCCCATGAAACCGGATGCAACATCACGCCCGATTGATCCACAGGTCCGTATCGGTCACGTTCACCTGAAGGTCGCCGACTTGGAGAGGGCGTTGCGGTTTTACTGCGGCATTCTCGGCTTTGAACTCATGCAGCGGTACGGAACGCAAGCAGCGTTTATTTCGGCGGGCGGCTATCACCACCACATCGGACTGAACACCTGGGAGAGCTTGGGAGGATCGCCACCACCTTCAGGAACGACGGGTCTGTATCACACCGCCATACTGTATCCGACTCGAAGGGCATTGGCCGATGCGCTCCAGCGGCTCATTGTCGCTGGCATTTCACTGGACGGAGCCAGCGATCACGGCGTCAGCGAAGCACTCTACCTGCGTGACCCGGATGAGAACGGCGTCGAGCTATATTGGGATCGACCGCCGAGCGAGTGGCCCCGAACACCCCAGGGTGAAATGTCGATGTTCACGAGGCGACTCGATCTGGACGGATTGCTTCGGGAGATCGAGCCGGTGCCAAGTTCGCCAGCAGTCGGGGAAGGACCACGGGACTTGTGAGCAGAGGACACAAATGACGTGGCTCGAATGCTTAATGCCCGGCACCAAATCTCGACCCCCGTACTTCGGCGCAATCTTCAACAGTTTTTCAATTTCTTCCTGTGAAGGCGGCAAGGCGGTTGTCGCACCCTCGCCCAGCGGCATTCTGATCTCTTGATGGATCGTGTACCTCGTTGACGAGTCAGGACCGATCACCAAGTTCGGCTTTGCTTACGGCACCTTGCCGGGTCATTGCGAGAGCGGGGAAGAACAGTCCCTGATAGAATGGGACTTGTCGGGCCTTCTTTCCTGGAGATTTCAAATGGGAATGCTAAAAGAGTTCAAAGAGTTTGCGATGAAGGGCAATGTCGTGGACATGGCCGTGGGTATCATCATCGGTGCTGCCTTTGGAAAAATTGTCTCGTCCTTCGTCAGTGATGTCATCATGCCGCCCATCGGCATGTTGATGGGCAACGTGGATTTTTCGAGTCTTGCCTTCACCCTCAAGGAAGCATCGGGTGACGTTGCAGCCGTACAGATCAAGTACGGCTTGTTCATCAATACAGTGATCGACTTCGTGATTGTGGCTTTCGCCATTTTCATTGTCATCAAACAAATGAACCGGCTGAAGAAACCCGAAGTTGCCGCTGCTCCGACGACGAAGGACTGCCCACGTTGCCTGATGAGCGTTCCCATCAAAGCAACCCGCTGCGGTCATTGCACGTCGGACCTCAATTGAACGAGTGCGACTCGGAACTTTCAGACGACCGCCAATGACTTCGTGCATGGCCGGTCCATCACGGCTTAACGAAAGTGGCGGTAAACAACCAAGCCCCGCCTTCAATCGACTGAAGCCGAAACCCCGCCGCCTCGGCCAGACGCTTCACAGTCGCCTTGGACTGGTAATGCGGATCGGGCAGCATCTCGCTGACCGACAAGAATCCTCCAGATTTCAACGCTCGGAAGCATTGAGCCAGCGCAGCAGCACGATCAGGAATCTCTCCGAGCGTTGTGACCAAGAAAGCCAAATCGAAACTCGCCTCTGGAACAATCGGCTGTGTGGCGTCACCCAGAATCGCCGTCAGGTTGGTGACGTTGGCAGCTTTGGCCCGCTCCTTGAGCCGGTCTATCATTCCCGGCTGGATGTCGATTCCGACGACCTCTCCACCCGGAAGGACTCTCCGAGCGGCGGGGATCAACAACCGTCCCGGTCCCGGCCCAACTTCCAAGACACGCTGCCCTGGCTTGAGACCGATTCGGTCGAGTGTCTTCGCTGTGCCTGTGATCCGTTCGTAAAAGGACGACTCCAAGGCCCAACCGACCAGAGATGGACACGGCAACGACCAGACTCGACTTGCCCAACGCCAACCAATGAAGAATGTGGCGACCGTGGCAATTACGGCGATGACGGTCAGTAAAGTCTCCAGAGTGGTCATGCTGCCGTCCTTTCCAAACGCCAATGCCGTCAAGGCAGTTACCACACACCGGGAATCAACCTGTATTTGACTTTTTGCGTGTATTCCCTGTACCCGGCCAACTCATTCTGCAAAGTCTGATCCTCCCACTGCGTCCGCACGATCAACAGCAGGACCGTAATCCCCGCAGGAATCAAGGCCCACAGAGAACCAAGCGACAACGCCATGCCAATCGACGTGAGAAATGCTCCGAAATAACCAGGATGACGGACGAAGGCATACGGGCCGGTGTCGATCACCGATTGCCCACGATCCGCCTGGATTCGCACAGTGACCTCAAAGAACTTGTTCACAGCCTCGGCCCAAGTGGTGATTCCCATGCCGACGAGGAGGAAAGCATACCCGACAGCGCAGACCCACCACGGAACCGGGAACCAGTGAAATCGGCCAGCATCCAGTGCCGCCAAAGGAACAATCACCCACATCGTCGGAAACAGGAACCAGAGCAGAATCTTGTCCCAGCGTTTCGTTCCTTCATGGCGGTGACTGCGGGCGATCACCACGTCAGGGTTGACCCGCCAAAGGAAGACAAAAATGAATACGCTTGTCACGACGAAGATCAGGGTGAACAGCCAGCCTCTTGTCCAGGTCCATGTCCCAGCAGGGAGGAACAGACACAATCCGAAGTACAGCGGAAGACAGACCAGGACCAGAACCAAATGGCGTCGGTTGATGCCTTGCGAGGCTTTGTCGGTCGAGGTCATGGCACGCTCGATTCTGAGGCAGGCTCACGCCGGGGTGTTCAGCACGGGTTTCGTCGCAACCGTTGTCAGAAGAGCGGCAGCGACCAGAGCCAATCCCGATCCCCAGGCAAAGGCCAATCCCGCTCCGTAGAAATGGTACAACGCCCCAAAGAGCAGGCTCGAAGGAAACGTGGCGATCCCGACTGCGAAGTTAAACCAACCGTATGCCAGTCCCTTCCTCTCGGTCCCGACGAGAGTGGCAACCAAAGCTCGTTCCGCAGGCTCGATCAAGCCGTAGACGACGCCGTAAGAGATGAAACACGCCCACATCTCCCAAGCGCTCGTCGCCAGTCCAAAACCGAGATAGACGGCGGCGAAGACAAACCAGCCTACGAGGAGCGCAGGGCGAGAGCCGAAGCGGTCCACGGCATGTCCCAAGAACAGGTTGCTGGCGCTTTTAGCAACGTGACAAGCACACCACAGCAGAGGCAACAACATCGGAGTCACGCCAAGCTCACCAGCCCGTACCAGCAGAAAGGCATCGCTACAATTGCCGAGTGTGAAGACGACGAGGGCCAGCAGGTACAACCTGAAATTGCGGTCGAATGGCTTGAGGGTTAGTTGTGAATGTCCTTCTTTCGGCTCAGGCTTTGACCGTTCTTGGAGTCCGAACACCAGCAGGATTACGACCAGCACGCCTGGAATGAAGGCGATGAGGAAGAGTGTCCGCAGTTCATTCGGCCAGAGCCACATAAAGCCCGCCGCCAAGAGTGGGCCAATCGCTGCGCCGAGATTGTCCATCGCTCGTTGGAATCCGAATGCTCGGCCCCGGATGGAGGCAGGAGTCGAATCGGCGATCAAGGCGTCCCTGGGCGAACTGCGGATACCCTTGCCAATACGGTCCACGACCCGAATCGCAAAAAGCTGCCACGGTGCGACGATCAGGCCGATCAATGGACGGACGACTGCGGGGACGCAGTAGCCAAAGACAATAAAGCCCTTTCTCCGTCCCGCCTGATCGGATTGGTCCCCGGACCACAACTTGACGAAGCTGGCGACCGAATCGGCAATCCCCTCGATCACACCCAGATAGAGTCGGTTGCCCTGAAGAACCGTGAGCAAGAAGTGCGGCAGGAGCGGGTAAATCATCTCGCTGGCGATGTCGTTGAGCAGGCTTGCCCAACCGACGACTTTGACGCTGCGAGGAAGCCTCTTATCAGGGGGGGCATCAGGATTGTCAGCGGAATCGTTCACGAAAGGCTCCACACTGCTTTTGTCCAATTTGCCGCTCGACCTCGTTGACCATCTGATCTCGATCTTCGATCTCTGCTTGATGCGGCTTGCTTCGGTCCTTCGGTGTCAGAGTGTTTCAACGCCAGCAGGTTGCCGTTCTGGGTCGTGCGGAGTCCTCCGACCGTTCTGCGGAGTTCTCGTTCAATGGCGTCCATCGGGTCGCCCTGCGTTCTACCGACGATCTGTGGTCCGAGGGCAGTCTTCGTGGGATGTCACTTGACTCTGTAGTATACTCCAGAGTGTAGAATGCGTCCCCTGAGCGAGATTGCGTTCCATGAAAATGAAGATCGGCGAAGTCGCCAGACTCTCAGGCACCAGCATCGAGACGATCCGCTTTTACGAGCGGGAAGGACTGCTGTTGGAGCCGGAACGCCGACCGTCAGGCTACCGGCAGTACGACGAAGCCACGGTCGAGCGGTTGGGCTACATCCGACGTGCCAAGGAACTTGGCTTTACGCTGACTGAGATCAAGGAGCTTCTGGATTTGTCGTTCGCCCACTCGAATTGCGATCACATTCGCCAGCGGGCCGAAGACAAGATCAGCGACATCCAACAGAAGATTCGCAGCCTGCAACTGATGAAACGGTCGCTCGGCAAGATCGTGGAGCGATGCGGGAAGAAGAATTCCACCGACGACTGCCCGCTCGTCCACAAGGCGAAGAAGTCACTGAAAAGATAAGGGAGACAAACCATGCGACGACTTTGGATCGCCTTCACCCTGGTCATGGTCCTGTCCTTCCTTGTGCTGGGGTGGATCGGCACCCGCATTTACCAGGAGATGCCGCCTCTGCCCGCCAAGGTCGTCACGACCGATGGCACGGTCCTCGTTGAAGAGGGTGAAATTCAAGCGGGCCAGAACGTCTGGCAATCGCTGGGCGGCATGGAAGTCGGCTCGGTGTGGGGACACGGCAGCTACGTCGCTCCCGACTGGACCGCCGATTGGCTGCATCGGGAGGCGACATTCATCCTCGACCGCTGGGCGACCGCCGAATTCGGGATTGAATTCGCCAAGCTCGATGGCGAGCGGCAGGCGCAACTTCAAGGTCGCTTGGCGAAGGAGATGCGGACCAACACCTACGACCCGGCCACGGGGACCGTCACCGTCACGCCGATCCGAGCCGAGGCGTTTCAGGCGAATCACAAACACTACGCCGACGTGTTCGCAAACGGCAAGGCCGAGTACGCCATTCCAAAGGATGCGGTGTCCGATCCCGACCGACTGAAAAAGCTCTCAGCCTTTTTCTTCTGGACCTCATGGGCCGCTTCCACGCATCGGACCAACGAAGATGTCACCTACACGAACAACTGGCCCTACGAGCCTTTGGTCGGCAACCGGCCCACGGGCGATACCGTCGTGTGGACCGGCGTGAGCATCATCATGCTGCTGGCAGGCATCTCGGCAATGGTCTGGTGGTACGCCGCCCGTAAATCCGAAGAGGAGCATACGCCGTTGCCGGAAGCCGATCCGCTGGGCAGTTGGGTCGCCACGCCGTCGCAGAAGGCGACCATCAAATACTTTTGGGTCGTCTCTGCCCTCATTCTCGTGCAGATGTTGCTCGGCGTGGTGACGGCCCATTATGGAGTCGAAGGGGACGGCTTCTACGGCATCCCGCTGTCTGACTGGCTTCCCTACAGCGTGACTCGGACGTGGCACATCCAGATGGGGCTGTTCTGGATTGCGACGGCATGGCTGGCGGCGGGCCTGTTCATCGGCCCGCTGGTCAGCGAACACGAGCCGAAGGGGCAACGCCTCGGTGTGAACGTACTCTTCCTGGCACTTTTACTCGTGGTAGTCGGCTCTCTCACCGGAGAGTGGTTGAGCGTCCACAACAAGCTGTCCGATACGGTGTCGTTCTACTTCGGCCACCAGGGATACGAGTACGTCGATCTGGGACGAGTGTGGCAGATCGCACTCTTCGTCGGTCTGCTGCTGTGGTTCTTCCTCATGGTTCGAGTGCTGCTTCCAGCACTGAGAAAGCCGGGTGAGCAGAAACAACTGGTGACGCTGTTGGCCGTAGCGAGCGCAGCCATTGCCTTGTTCTACGGAGCGGGGCTGACCTGGGGCCAGCACACACACCTGTCGATGGTGGAATACTGGCGGTGGTGGGTCGTCCACCTGTGGGTCGAAGGATTCTTCGAGGTCTTCGCCACCACGGTCATCGCTTTCTTCTTCATGCGGCTGGGCCTCGTTCGGCCCGGCGTGGCGGCGGCAGCAGCTTTGTTGTCGGCCACGATCTTTCTGTCGGGCGGGATCATTGGAACGTGCCATCACCTGTATTTCTCAGGCACGCCTACGGTGGCTTTGGCCTGGGGATCAGTGTTCAGCGCATTGGAAGTCGTACCGCTCGTCCTGCTTGGATTCGATGCGATGGAAGACCTGCGGCGATCTCGTCTGACGAAATGGGTCGGCCATTACAAATGGCCGATCTACTTCTTCGTGGCGGTCGCCTTCTGGAACATGATCGGGGCGGGCCTGTTCGGCTTCATGATTAACCCGCCCATCGCCCTGTATTACATGCAGGGCCTCAACACGACGCCGCTGCACGGCCACGCCGCCCTGTTCGGCGTCTACGGGATGCTCGGCATCGGGCTGATGCTGGTCTGCCTGCGAGCCTTGATCCCTGGCCGGGAATGGAAGGACGGCCTGCTCAAGTTCTCGTTTTGGTCGCTCAACGGCGGGCTGATGATGATGTGCATCTTGAGCTTGCTGCCAGTCGGTCTGATGCAGACGTGGGCCTCGGTAGAACACGGCTATTGGTACGCTCGCAGCCCGGAGTTCATGCAGACCGACATCATGCAATGGCTCCGTTGGATGCGTGTGCCGGGCGATACGGTGTTCTTCCTGGGAGCCGTGGCGTTGGTGTGGTTCGTGGCTGGTTTGAAAACGGGCCACTCGTTCCGCAAGGTTGAGACGCCATGACCTCGTGCGACCTCGATACGCCGGTTCCCGACTGGATCATCGAGCATCCCGAAACACTGGCGACGTTTCAGGAGTTGGGAATCGACTACTCCTGCGGCGGCAAGTCACTGGCGTATGCGTGTCGTGAGCGGGGATTGGATGCAGCGATGGTTTTGAATGAACTGCATCGTTGCCTGAACAACATCGAGAAACACTGACGCAGCAATCTCAACACAGGAGGCAAGCAATGGCAATTCCTCATGCACAGCCCGGCGAGGTCATCGACGTTCGGCCTTTGGGATCGTCTCTAGGGACGACGAAGACGGCTACTTTGCTGAAGACCGGCAAGATCGAAGTCGTGCGCCTCGTGATGACCGCAGGCAAAGAGATTACGCAACACAAGGCCCCTGGCGAGATCACCGTTCATTGCCTGGAAGGAAAGATCGCCTTCACCGCTCTCGGCCAGACGCACGAACTGGCGGCGGGGCAAATGCTTTATCTCGGTGCCGGGGAGCCGCACTCGGTCAAGTGCATCGAGGACGCATCGTTCTTGCTGACGATTTTGCTTCACCCGTGACGGCAAGCGGGAAGTCGTCAATCGAGTTCTTCCACGAACTCTTTCAAGACGACGGCACTGTTGTGCTGCTCGTCGTGGGCGGCGTACACGAATGTCACCGTTCCTTCGGTCGTTCGGTGCTTCAGGAGAGTGAGCAAGTCACCCTTCCGCTCAAGCTCGGCCCGATACCTTTTGCGGAATTCGTCCCACTTCTTCGGGTCGTGAGCGAACCACTTGCGTAATTCCGTGCTGGGGGCGAGGTCTTTCAGCCACAGACCGACCGCAGCCTTCTCCTTACTCACGCCTCTCGGCCAAAGACGCTCGACCAGGATGCGAAGCCCATCTTGCTTCGAGGGTTCGTCGTAGGCACGCTTGAGGCGGATCATCCCCGGCTCCCTTGGGTCATTGTTTCCCACACTCCCTCAACATCACCGCCAACGGCTCCCGATCCGCCAGCCGGTGATCGCTGCCGACCTCGATCAACGTCGCCCCAGAATTTCGAGCCAACTCCTCTGAATCCGCAAACGGCACCACGTCATCGGCTCGGCTGTGCAGTATGACTGCATCCTTACGAACTGTTTTGGCCGTCCCCCATTTCTTCCACGCCGGGCAGAGCAGGACGAGCCTCGCCGATCCGCTGTTGATGTTCATCGCCACCGCCCCGCCCCTGGATGATCCCACGACGACCTGGGGCTGATGCTTGTCGAACTCGGCTTGGGCAATTCGGACGGCCTCGGCAAAGTCCTCGTCGGGGAGCTTTGGGTTGATGACCATGTGGCCGTGGTCCTTCAGGTAGGTCGGTTTGACGCCGCCTGGGACTGATTGCCAGCCGTGGAGGAAGAGGATGGTCATGGTGCTGGTTCGGCTAGTCCACACGCCGCTCCTTGAACTTCTCGATCCATTGTCGAAACGTGTCACTGGAAATGTCAGGGCCGCTGAAAAGCTCGAAGTACCCGGACAGCGCCTTCACACAAAGGTCTTCCCAGCCTGCCCGCAGAGTCTCGATAGAGAATTTCTTCTGGTGGTGAAACCTTGAAGCTCGACACGGCTCGGTGGGATCAAGGTTAATGTTGCTATCCATCGTCACCAATCGACGCCCTGCAAGCGGCTCGGCCACAATCTCAATCGACAGTTCCTCGCCAACCTCAAAGTGCTGAGCGAACCTGGAAAGGAAGATGAAGAACTCGATCAGGATGCCCAGGTTGAGCTTGAAGTCGAGCCACTTGCCCGCAGGAATATCAGGATTTGGTTGCCACGGATTCCTGAATTGCAGCGAGTTCTCTCGAAACAATCTGATTGCCATGAAGTAGCCAGAGCGTGTAAGCCCGAAGGTGTCGTCGAAACGGCAATTGCAGATGCCCCACTCTCGAACGTGAGTATTGTGATCGTTCGGTGGAAACTCACGTCGAATGCGAACCGCACTCTTTTGGATCACTTCCTTGAGACGGCCCGTGTCTTCCCACCGATTTGGGTCGTGAAGAACAGGATGGCAAGTAAAGGTCCAGGCTCCATCTTTGATTTGGCCTCCGAGTTCGGAATCGAGGGCTGCAAGAACCCCCTCTCGCTCGCCCTGGAACAACTCTTCTGCTGGTTTTGCCTCCAAAAGCGATTGGCCCTTCATCATCGCTTGAAACATCGTGAGCATCTGGTCCGCACGCTTGGTCGTCGCAAGGCCGATCAACGCTCGCAGGTCTTCGATGGATGAGAGGGGTGCCGACTCTGCATTGGCCGTTCGGACGTAGATCGCCCCGTTGCGGAGCAGCACCTTGGCTGGCTTCCCCGGCAATTCAAATTGCTTGGTGCAGATCACGGGAACGTCGTGGAACTCAGCCACCGTGAGGACGACGAACTCTCTGCCCTCATGGGGAACTCGGTAGCACACGACGCCAACAGGGGGAGCGCAGCGGTTATTCACCCATGTGGCGAGCTTGGTCGTTTCAAATGATTCTGCTTGATCCGTCGTCAGGCCGGTCAGCACGAACTTGCCCGCCCCCGCTTCGTCCTTCCCAATGACGATGACGCCGCCATCCCGACTATTCGCAAACGCAAGGATGTCCTTTGTCAATCCAGCAGACGCCTCGCCGCTGTCCCACATCATCGGCCCCTTGGCGTCGATGTTGGCGCTCTCGCCTGCCGCTTCGATGAAGCGAGTAAGTTCGGGTGGGGTGTAGGTGTTCATTCAGCGATTCGCCTCGTGTCGTCCATTTCACAGCTTCGCCAGTCCGACCAGCAAGACAATATGAGCCGAGGTCAACTGGATCATGTGGTCCACATGCTCCTTACCGACAGCGTACATCGGCGCTGGCCCTCGACCGTGGGCATCGCCCAGCTTGTTGCGGATCGTCCCGGTCGCTTCAAAGATCGGGGCATAGAAGGGGGGGAACAGCCCATTGTCCCGGCAAATGCTGACCAACTTTGAGCAGGTGTCCTTGTCGGGATCAAAAGGCCACCCGTGATGATCGCAAATCGTTTTCAAGACGCTCTCGAAGGCCGATCCGCATGAGGTCAAGGCGTCAGCGTATTTGGCCTCTCGGTAGTCCTCGTGAGCCTTGAGCATTTCAGCGTTTGCCGTCGAGAACTTGGGATTCGCCAAGATTTCGAGGCATGGGCGAACTGATTGTTCGTGGAGCAGGCTCTTGTCTTTGCGGACGAACTTCGGAAAGTCAAATCGCAGCGTCTTTCCAGACAGGCGACGACCAAACAGAAATCCTGGTTCATCGGATTCGTGTTGAACGAGCGGCGAAAGCTCGTAGCCGATGGCTTCCTCCCGACAAATCGCATTGATTCCTTCGACGAAGCGATTTCCGATTCTCAATGGTTCGATCTGCACACACATTTCAATGAAATCAAGTGCTTCCTCATCACGACATGAGAAAAAGTGCTGGATCACAGGATCGTTGCTCTGACGTGCCGCCTCATACGCTGGTCGGCGTAAGCCCCCATATTGTGCGAGCAAACGCTCGCCGATCTTTTCAAGCAAGCTCTCGAAGCCGACACCGCATTCGAGATCGTCAGCAAGCTGACGCAGGTTGTGCAAGATACGACACCGGACTTCATTTGGAACGTCGTACCGAAAAACGTCGGGCTGTCGATTTCGTGTGGAATAGATTCCGTTCATAGTTGCCCCTCGAAGATCAGTCGAACATCGCTTTTGCCTTGGAACAGCATCTCAACCGAGGACTGCAAGTTGCTCTGGAACGGCCCAGGATGAAAGATGCAAAGTGAGGCGCTGTGGTTCGTTGCAGGCCATCACGACGCAGACACATCCTCTGCGTTCTTCTGTCGATACGCCGACCAAAGGCCGTTCAATTCATCACGCCTCCATTTCCAAATCCACTCAGGAAGGATCGGAGCCGCTGAGCGAGCAAGTTGGTACTCATGCAGTAACTTTATCGCATCAACCTGGGCTACCTTTTTCGCCAACAATCCCTCTGCTTGAATCTCAATCTGCCCGGCTTTTTGCCCGAATCCGTAATATCCCACTGCCAATCGAAGCAAACCACAAGACAGCCCCAGCAACAGTACGGATGTCACGATGCGAGCAACCGAACTCAGCGTGTTGTGGTCTGTGATGGAAAGGATGCTCACCACAAGCGCCACGAGCGAGCCGACGACTGCGATACCGATAATCGTCGAGCAGGTCCAGAACATCGACTCTGAAAGGTGTTTGCTCCACCAAGCCGATTCCATTACGTTCTCGGCGGCACGCTTCGGTCCAGGTTCTTCTTTGCTTGCGAAATATGGCTCCTCGGTTACTTCCCGCTTCGACCTCTTCTTCACGCCTCCAGAGCAACGTGCGAGTAGGTCTGACATTTCTCGACTTGAGATTTCCCAGCCGAACGAGTTGAGTGCTTCAAGTTTCCGTCGAAGGCCCTGAGCGATTCCACGGACTCGCTCCATTCGATACCCAGCGAGTTCTGATGTGATCGTCAATACGGCCACAAGAAAGGGTATCGGTTCCGGTGAGACTTGCGGGATGAAGACGGCGAGGCCGACTAAGAATGCCGCTGCCTTGACGATCAGCGAGAATCCCCACCACCACTTGCTCGAACGATCAAGGCACTTGCAAAGCACCCAAGGATCGGCTGTTGTCTGATTTGCAGTCATTTGACGACGCCCTTGAGAAGTGGATCAACCATGCGCCGGGAAGTAGTCACCAAAGATCATACGCCACTTGTCGAACGCCAAGTCAGGTCGCCCCCTTCCATTCAGCGCTTCAGCATCCACGGCTCGTTGGCAAGCGGATTCCAAACGGGTCACTACTTGATTGATTTTCTCATAGGTGTCCAAGTAGGAGGCGACGTTGCCCCCGTATCCAGCCGGGTCGAAGACGCCTGATTGAATGCGGGTCCGAGCCTTATCAAAGACGTAGCGTACTCCAGAGGGATAGTCCGAGATCGTTACGCCATCGAGCGTTTGAAGCGTCAGCGTTTCCAGTGAGAATGATCGCAGAAGGGCGCTGTGCATCTTGTTCCACGCCTTCATCATCTTGATGATCGGCACGAGCTTGTACCCGTGCTTCTTGTTCGCCTCGGCCCAAATCTCGACGTGTCGCTTCGGATCGGTTTCGATCCATCGCTTCTGTATCGAGTCAGGGATGAGGTATCCCCCACCCTTTCGGTTGAAGGCGGGAACCACATCGACGCAGAAATCCGTGAACGTGATCGTCACAGCCTGTCCGTCACGGCTGATCTTCGGTGTCGTGGGATACCGCTTGAGCAGCACACGCTTCACTTTGTCCAACAGTGACGCCTGACCGTCCCACTGATAGTAGCTGGAGTCCATCACAGCAACGATGTCCACGTCGGCCTCTTTCAGCGGAGCAATCATCGTGCTTCGGCGGTATGAACCCGTCAGGAAGGTTTCGAGGACGGTTAGGCCATCATCGAGCGCAGCCCGAACGCTTTGTTGCCGAGTTGAGACAGTCTCGGACTGGAGGTCCGTGATTTCGAGATTTTGCCTCAGTTGCTCGAAGCCTTGCGTAATCGTGCGTGCCATCGACATCCTCCTTCCGCTGCGACCCCTGTGTATTCCGAAAGACGATAATGTTCGCAAAATCGAAAGTCAAGACGCCGGGCGATTGAAAACCTGTGGCCCAGCCCGTAGACTGACCGTTCGTCGATTCGGCGAACCGTTTGGGGCAACCCCCGGACAAGGAGCATCGAGTGTCGAGCAGTGTTGGCGAACGGATTAAACAGAGACGGCTGGAGATCGGCTGGACGCAGGATCAACTCTGCTCGAAGGCTGGGCTTTCCAAGAGTTTTTTGTCTGAATTGGAGAACGGAAAACGGAGCGTCAGCGCTTCCAATCTGCTCGACATTGCCCGCACGCTGAACGTCTCGCTCGATTTCCTGATGACCGGAAAAGCGAGCGAGGACCAGAAAGCTGAAGTTTCCATACCGTCGTCGTTGGCGAAATTTGCCGCTGATGCCGGTCTATCCCTGCGACAGACGTTGATGCTGCTCGACATGCAGAAACAGATCGTGGCCCACCGCAGCGCCAAGAAAAAGGATGGTCTTGAAGCGGTGGACTGGCAGAAATTCTACGAAGGAGTGAAAGAGTTCCTGGAGAACGAATGACTCGTTGGGAACAGGCACCTGAAATTGCTGCACTCGCCGCTGAACTCGGCGTCGGTGGCGCTGCGCCCGTAGGTGGCATTCTTGAGCATTGCCATCGTCGCATCGACGGGTGGGTGGCCGATGCCGGTGGTGTCTCGAACATCGACGCCTTGGAAGCCCTGGTGACGAACCGGCTCCAGATGGCGTTTGAGGAAATCAGGAGCGACGACGACTTCGACCGGCTGACCGAAGTTTACGCACGGGGAAAGAAAGACCCCGTGTTTGCTTCGATGCGAATGCGGTTCAACGACGCCGACAACCTCACCTACGGGGCATTGATTGAACGGCGAAATGTCGGTGCCGATGATCCTGATCGCTTCGTCGCCGTAATCGACTGTCGGGGCAGCAAGCTGGCCCGACGTTTCTTCACCCGCTGGCACGAGATCGCTCATCGGCTGACAACCCATGCCGACCAATCGAGCGGCAAAGAACCGGCCTATCGCTCCGAACACGATCCCATCGAAAAGCTGATGGATGAGATCGCCGGGCATGTCGGCTTCTACGGCCCGATCTTTGATCCAGCACACCAAGATGCCAGCCAGGGCAAACAACACCTGAGCTTCGGAACCGTCCAGGGGGTCATCGACGCTGCGTTTCCCACTGCCAGCTTCCAGGCGACCTTGTTCGCCTGCTCTCGCCGATTACCGACGCCGGTGATCTACCTGGAAGCGAAATTGGATCACAAGAAGGAAGTGAAGCGCAAGCTCGCCACTCCCAGCCTGTTCGACGATGATCCGCCGCCCGGAGAACTCCGGGCCGTGAAGGTGATCCAAAACGATACGGCCCAGGAGGAGGGATTTTACATCCCGACCAACATGCGGGTGCCGGTTGGGTCGGTGATTCACGGCCTCTTCGATGCCGAACCGATGACCGATGGCGATGGGCAGGAATGCTTGAGCCAATGGGAGTCGCAGGGTCGTTGCCTGGAACGCCGTGCAGTCGTCGTGGAGGCCCGCAAAGTTCCTGACCGTGTGATCGCCATCATGCAGCCCGTGGGGGACAAGCGGGCGAGAAGCCAACCAAGACATTCGCCCTTATTTTCGCAGTGAGGATTCAGCAGCGGCATGACCGAGACGGCGACCAAACTTGAGACGGCCATTCAACAGGCGGCGAGCCAGTATTATCGGCTCGTGGTGCTGGCGGGTGCGCCCGGCTCTGGCAAGACCGCCGCTTTGCAAGCCGTTGCGCAAAAATTCGACCACCCCCTCATCAACGTCAACCTTGAAATCAGCAAGAGAATGCTCGAATTGACCCGCACACAACGATCCCGGCAGGTAGAGCGGCTTCTCAAGGAAGTCGTCGCCGCAGCGCCGGGCGATGTTGTGTTGCTCGATAACCTAGAGATTCTGTTCGACACGGCCTTGGAAGTCGAACCGCTTCGATTGCTCCAAGTGTCGAGTCGCAACCGTACCATCGTCGCTTCGTGGAATGGCAGCTTCCAAAATGGAACGCTGACGTATGCCGAGCCGGGGCATCCTGAGTTCATCCAATTCAAGCAGACCGATGCCGTCGTAATCCCTGTCGGCACAAACGAAGCAAAGTAATCGGAGCATTATCGCCATGAAGTACAGCGATCTGGTCAAGTTCGAGCCAATTGAGTCGGTCATCCAACTGGAGCAAGCAGACTCCTTGGAGGCTGTGCGCCAACTTGTCCAGACGTTCGTGATCTCGAAACGGATGGCCGAGCAGTTGTGCGATCTGGTTATCCCCAATCTGCAATTCGAGACGCCTGCCGACAACAAGGGCGTTCTCATCGTCGGCAACTACGGCACGGGTAAATCGCACTTGCTGTCGCTCATCTCCGGGCTGGCCGAACACGGCGACATGGCGAAAGTCGTCAAAGACAAGGACGTGGCGAAGGCGGCGAAGGCCATCTCCGGGAAGTTCAAGGTCGTGCGACTGGAAATCCCGGCGACGAAGAAAAGTCTTCGCAACATCATCTGCGGCAGGCTCGAAGACTTCCTGTCGAGCGAAGGGCTGTCGTTCTCCTTCCCCGCCGACGATCAGGTGGACAGCAACAAGGACGACCTGTCCAACATGATGGCCCTGTTCAACGAGAAGTATCCCGACCACGGGCTGCTCCTCGTCGTGGACGAACTCCTTGACTACCTGCGGTCACGCAAACAGCACGACCTGATCCTCGACCTGGGCTTCCTGCGAGAGATCGGTGAAGTCTGCAAGCTGATCCGTTTCCGGTTCATTGCGGGCTTGCAAGAAAGCCTGTTCGACAACCCGAAGTTCCAGTTCGTCGCCGAAAGCCTTCGTCGGGTGAAGGACCGCTTCGAGCAGCTTCGCATTGTGCGACAAGACGTGGCTTACGTCGTCTCCGAACGGCTGCTCACCAAGAGCGACGAACAGCGGGCCAAGATTCGGGAACACCTTCAGAAGTTCACGCCGCTCTACGGTGGAATGGCCGAACGGCTCGAAGAATTCGTGCGACTGTTCCCGGTCCATCCCACATACCTCGAAGTCTTCGAGGCAATCTCCATCGCCGAGAAGCGAGAAGTGCTGAAGACGTTGAGCGCCGAGATCAAGCGTTGCCTCAATAGCGATGTGCCGAAGGACGAGCCGGGCCTCATCAGCTACGACTCCTATTGGGAGTTTCTGCAAGGCAATGCCGTGCTGCGATCCGTCCCGGAAATTCGGGAAGTGATCGACGTGAGCAAGGTGGTCGAAAACCGCATTCAGCAGGCATTTACCCGCAAGGCACTTCAGCCGATGGCCGTCCGCATCGTTCACGGCCTGTCGATTCATCGGCTCACCACCGACGACATCCGGGCGAAGATCGGGCCGACCGCCGAGGAGCTTCAGAACGGCCTGTGCCTTTTGGCAACCATCCCGGAAAAGACCAGCGACTTCCTTCGGACGACCGTAGAAGCCTGTCTCAAAGAAGTGATGAAGACGGTCAGCGGCCAGTTCATCACGCACAACACGGAGAACGATCAGTATTACCTGGACCTGCAAAAGACCATCGACCACGACGCCAAAATCCAGGACAAGGCGGAAACGCTCTCTGACTCGCAACTCGACCAATACTACTTCGACGCCCTGACTCGTGTACTGGAACTGACCGACCAAGCGCCCTACGTCCGGGGCTACCAGATTTGGGAACACGAGATCGAGTGGCGGGACCACAAGATCACCCGCCGTGGCTACCTGTTCTTCGGCGCTCCCAACGAGCGTTCGACGGCCCAGCCGCCACGGGACTTCTACCTCTACTTTCTCCAGCCGTTCGAGCCGCCGCACTTCGAGGACCAAAAGCTCGCTGATGAGGTTTTCTTCAAGCTGACGCATCGAGACAAGCAGTTTGAGGACACGCTGCGCCTGTACGCTGGCGCTCGTGAAATGGCGGCGTCGGCCAGCACCGGCACGAAGAAGGTGTACGAGGACAAAGCGGACGGTTCCCTCAAGACGCTCGTGGCGTGGTTGAGAACGAACATGCTGACTTCGTTCGAGGTTGTCCACCAGGGCGTGCCGAAGAAGCTGGTCGAATGGCTAAAGAACCATCGGACTGGCAATGCAGCAGTGCGTGATCTGATCGAACTGACCGGCTCAGTTTGTCTGGCCGCATCATTCGAGGATCGCTACCCGGAGTATCCGACGTTCGCCGTCAAGCTCTACGCCAGCAACCTCAAGCAGCCGACCGAGGATGTATTGCGCTGGCTGGCTGGTGGTGTGAGAAACAATCAGGCGACCGCCGTTTTGGACGGACTGGAACTGCTCGACGGCGACAAGCTCAAGCCGCACTCATCCCGCTACGCCAAGGTCGTGCTGGAGAAATTGGAAGCGAAGCCGCCAGGACAAGTCGTCAACCGTAAGGAACTCATCACCGTCAAGAACGATGTGGAACGGGAATGCCAGTACCAGCTTGAACCAGAGTTGCTGCTGGTGGTCTTGGCCTCGCTTGTGCAGAACGGCAACATCACGTTGAGCGTGGCGGGCAAGAAGTTCGACGCCGCCAATCTTGGCGAAGCCGCCAAGACGCCAGTGGATCAACTGGTCGCTTTCAAGCACGTCGAAAAGCCCAAGGGCTTACCACTGGCTGAACTCGTCGCTTTATTCGAGTTGCTGGGTTTGGCCGAGGGCCTGATTCGCAATGAGGCGACCCACGATGAAGCAGTGAAGCAACTCCGCACGAAGTCGAACGAACTCACCGAGCGGGTCGTCACGGTCGCCCAGCACGTCCAGACCGGCCTGCCGTGCTGGGGGAGCGAACTGGTCGCCGCCGAAGACAAGGAACATCACCGGCAGAAGCTCGATGAACTGAAGTCTTTCCTCGAAGGGCTGCAAGCCTTCAACACGCCGGGCAAGCTCAAGAACTTCTCCAAGAGCGTGCTGGAGATTCAGGGGCAGGCATCCACGCTCGACATCATCAAGCAGATTGAAGACCTCAACGGGCTGGTGCAGGAGTTGACCGTCTTGACCAGCTACCTGGGGACTGCCGCTGCCGTCCTGCCGCCGACCGACCCGTGGCGTGCGCAGATGGAAACCATCCGTGCTGATTGGCGAGCCAAGTTGATGGACCCAGCGACCCGGACTGCTGCTGACTTCCGCCAGAAGATCAGCCGAGCGCTTCAAAAGGTGAAAGACGATTACCGCACCGCCTACTTCAACCTGCACAAGAAAGCCCGCCTCGGTGCGAACGAAGACGGCAAGAAGAAGGAACTGACGAAAGACCCTCGGCTCGACAGCCTGAATAAGCTGACCGGGGTTTCTCTGCTTTCTCACTCGACGCTGAGTGATCTCAAGTCACGGCTGGGAAAAGTGCAAACGTGCTTTACATTGGTCAAGGACGACCTCGAAGCCTCGGCGATCTGTCCGCACTGCAACTTCCGTCCGCAAGAGGAGAACCTGGGAGCCAGCGGAAATGCCATCCTCGACCAGATCGACCAACAGCTTGACGGCCTCCTGGAGAATTGGACCAAGACGCTGCTCGACAACCTGGAAGATCCCATCGCTCGCAAGAGTATCAAGCTCCTGCCGAATGACCAGAAAACGGCGGTCGATGCCTTCCTGAAATCAAAGAAGTTGCCAGACAAGATCGGCAACGAACTCGTGCAAGGAATGCAGCAAGCGCTGTCGGGATTGGAAGCCATCCCGGTAAAACCAGCCGATTTGCTCGAAGCCCTGAGCAGTGGTGGCGCTCCCTGCACCGTCGAACAGATTCAGAATCGCTTCGAGGAGTTCGTGGCGAAGATCACCCGTGGCAAGGAGCCGTCGAAGGTGCGCCTGGTCATTGACCGTGGCGAGAATCCTGGAGGGCAACAGTGACCACACACTTGTCCACACGACTGGTTTGGCACGACCGAGCCTGGGATGGTCATATTTGCGATCATCCCAGCAAGAATGCTTATTGCATTGTGCAGCAGCACATCCGAGATGGTCGTGACGATGACCGTGAGGACAAAGCAGCGGGACTGCCCTTAGCCCAACTCGACGGCTGGCAACCGCCGTGTTCTCGTGATCCGATTGCTTTCTCCAAAGTCGGCTACACGATCACGCACAACGACCCCCTCGAATTCCGCCAGTTGCCCTCGGTCAAAGAAGAAGTCCCACCCTATTCCGTTTGCCCGTCACCGTACCGATGGATGCGAGAGGAGAATTTCCGCATCATCTGCGAAGACGAAGAACTCGACATCCGGGAGTCGGATACGCCTGAAAAGGAATTCGGCTGGGTTTTTGAACCCGACCGTCAGCGAGAATTGCTGAAGAACTTTTGGGGGAAGCTGGAGAAGGAGAAGTCCCTCATCTTCTTCTACTGCAATCACGGCAACCCGCTCGATGAGAGCCTGAACCGCATCCTGCTGGGCGTCAGCCGCATCTCGCAGATCGGCCCCCAGCTTTATTTCGGCACGAAGTTGCCGAAGTTCCCGGACCAGTATCCAATCTGGTCCCGCTGCATCACGCACGACTTCGAGAACCAGGGCTTTCGGCTCCCGTACCACGAATATCTCAAGGCCGGTCACGATCCGAAGAACATCCTTTGCCTTGTCCCTGAAGGGGCGATGCTCAACTTCTCCTACGTCGCCGAACAACTTGGCGATGACATGGCCGTGGGTGCGCTGGAGCGGCTGGTGCAGTCCGTCCAGGCCGTCAAGGATGAGGCCAAGGTTCCCGGTGATTGGGACCGGCATCTCGTCTGGCTCAACGACGTTCTCTCCGAAGTCTGGCAGAACCGTGGTCCGTTCCCCGGCATCGGCAGTGTGCTTCAGTATCTCGGCTGCGAGTCCGGTACGGCTTTTCAGCGGCAGGTTCTCGTGCCGATGCTCAACAAGGGTGAGAACGCCTGGGAATACGTCCTGGCGATTCTCGAAGGCCGCAAGAAGTGTGAGGACAAGCAATACGCCAAGGCGATGAAGCAGGCAGCGGAACGCTGGGCCGCTTACAAGGAACCACGGCGAAAGCTGCTGGCTCAGTTGGCCCGCTTCGAGTTGTCACCGGCCCAGGTCGAGCGGGTCGCTAACCCTGACAAGCGGGCCGAATGCGGCATCGGCGGTACGGACAACGAGATCGTCGCCAATCCCTACCTGCTCTCCGAGATGGACCAGGGCGACGGCGCTACCGACCTGATCGCTATCGAAACCATCGACCGGGGAATGCGGCCTGAAGGCGCTGCTGCTCGCTTTATCGAAAAGGATGAGGTATGCGCCCAGGATGATCCTCGGCGGATTCGTGGCGTGGCCGTCGCCGTGTTAAAGGGTGCTGCCGAGAGTGGGGACACACTGCTCCCCTTTGCCGAAACCATGAACCGCATCAACAAGCGGTTCCCGGAGCGGCGGGCCTGTCGTCCCGACCGGGATTTGGTGCTGGGCCAAGCCGCCTTCTACCAGGAAGCTCTCGACTTCAGGACCGAGGCCGATCCGCCGACGATGGCGCTCAAGTGGCTCTCGGAACTGGAGCGGGAAGTCTGTACTCGCCTGCCTCGTCGCACCAAGGCGAAGAACGATCCGCCCAAGATGGGATGGAGTTGGGAGAAGCTACTCCAGGATGAGTTCGAGAAAAAGAAGACTGGCTCGAAACTGCCGCCCGAAGTTGAGGAGCGGGCCAGAAAGGAGAAGGCCGAGGCACTGGCGAAGCTGTACGAGGGGCGCTTCAGCGTACTGTGCGGTCGAGCCGGGACCGGCAAGACCTCCGTGCTGAAGGTTTTCCTGAAGGGCCTGGAAGAACTCGAAGGAAAGCGGCCCATCCTGCTGCTCGCCCCGACCGGCAAAGCCCGTGTGCGGCTGATGGACCGCACGAAGCGGGACGATGGCAGCGTGCGAGACGCCTACACGATCCACCAGTTCTTGATGCGGCACAAATGGCTCAACCCTGAGAACTTCGCACTCAAGCTCTCAGGCGGCGACCAGCACGGCGCTCCAACCGTCATCATTGACGAAGCGTCGATGATCCCGATGGACCTGCTCGGCGTCTTGTTCAGGGCGCTCGACTTGAACAAGGTGAGCCGACTGATCCTCGTTGGCGATCCGAACCAATTGCCGCCCATCGGTCCCGGTCGCCCATTGGTGGACATTATCGCTTGGCTGGAAGCCAAAGACGACGAGGAATTCCGTAAGCACTATCCTGCCGCTTTTCAACTCCCCTACGAACAACGAATTGCCTGTCTTGCTCGGCTGATGGAGCGAGCCAGACACGAAGACCACGAGAGCCAGTCACTTCAATTGGCAGATGGCTACCTCCGTGACGACACGTCGCCCGGCGATGATGACATGCTCTCCCGTATCGCCCGTGAGGATGTGGGCGGCGATCTGGAGGTCCGCTACTGGCGGGACGGAAACCAACTTGAGGAACAGCTTGCGGCAGCAATGAAGAAGCACTTGAAGCTGACGGATGGCGGCAAGGCGTACATCCCGTTCAACGCCAGCCTCGGCTTGGAGGAAGACTCGAAGCAGAACAACCCCGTGCTGGCCGAGCGGTGGCAGATTCTCAGTCCGGTGCGGAACCACGAGTTCGGCACGACCGAAATCAACCGCAAGATTCAGGCGAAGTACCGGGGCGGGATGCTGAACTACTCAAAGGGCGGTCGAGGCGTCAAACCGTTTGGTGAGCAGGAGATCGTTTGGACCGACAAAGTGATGCAAGCGATCAACTGCCGCAAGACCTCATACCCAAAGGGCGAGGGCCTGGATTATGTCGCCAATGGAGAGATCGGTCTCGTAGTGTCCACGTCGAAGGGTGGAGAGCGTTCTGACTCAATGAAGGTCCAGTTCTCGACCCAACCGTTGTCGTCGTACTACTACCCCCGGCCCGATGTCGATGGGCAACTGGAACTCGCCTACGCCCTGACGGTCCACAAATCGCAGGGAAGCGACTTCGACATCGTGTTCCTGATCCTGCCGAAAACTGCCTCGACGCTCTCACGGGAACTGCTCTACACCGGCCTGACCCGCTTTCGGCAGAAAATGGTCTTGCTGATCGAGCGGGACACGACGGTTCTCGAACGACTTCGCAGCCCGCAGGCGTCCGACACGCTGCTGCGAAACACGAATATGTTCGTCCTGGCCGTGCGGCCCGAATCAGTGGACCGCTATTACGCCGAACACCTGATTCACCGCACGCCGCCGTCAGCGCAACATCCCAACGGCATCCTGGTCCGCTCGAAGTCCGAGGTCATCGTCGCTGGGGCGCTCTCGAAGCTCGGCATCAGCTACGAGTACGAACAGAAGCTCGCCTCGAAGGACGATCCGAATGACTTCCGGCTGCCGGACTTCACGGTGAGCTACGAAGGCGACACGTTCTATTGGGAACACCTGGGGATGCTGTCGGTCCCGTCGTACAAGGAAGCCTGGGACAAGAAGCGGCAGTGGTACGAAGACAACGGCTACCTCGGTCGAGTCATCACGTCCGAAGACGGGCTGGACGGCAGCATCGACGCCGCCGAGATCGAGCGGATCGCACGCAAGAAGATTCTCCTGGAAGACTGACCGACAAGGGATACTGGCAATGGCTAAGACAAATCAACCCGGCCTGAATTACGGCGAGAATGACACCAACGCCCAGGGTCCGGTCGAATGCCTGGGACTGAAGTTCCCAGATGACGAGGCTCGCCGTGCGCACTTCACCGAGCTACTTCGCAAGAAGCTGAAAGACCCGGCCTTCCGCAAGATCGAAGGGTTCCCCATCGGCGAAGACGAGGACATTTTGGCGCTGTCAGACCCGCCGTATTACACGGCCTGCCCGAACCCGTTTGTGAACAAACTCCTCACGAGCAATCTTGGAAGCAAAAAGCCTGCGTGCCGAACTCCATTTGCGGCAGATGTCTCGGAGGGCAAGACCGACCCTCTGTACAACGCTCATTCGTACCACACCAAAGTTCCTCCGAAGGCGGTTGCCCGCTACATCATGTGGTTCACTCAGCCCGGTGACGTAATTCTCGATTCCTACTGTGGGTCGGGGATGACGGGCGTGGCTGCTGACCTATGCGCCTCCCCATCGGATGACTTCAAAACCTCCGTCACGGAAGAGTTCCGGCAGATGGGCCGGAAATCGGTCCAGTGGGGAAAGCGCTTCTGTGTCCTCAACGATCTATCACCAGCGGCGACGTTTATCGCATCTAACTTTGTCCATGACCGAGATGCCGACGCCGTGGCCGCTGAACTAGAGGATGCGCTGGAGCGGGCAAAAGCCAAGTTCGGAACGGCTTACGAGACAATCCACTGCGGCTGGCCTGCTGGAGAACGAAAGCCGAGTCGCTGGGTCAACAAGCAGCCCGTGTCCGGGAAGAAAGGCAGCATCGTTTTCGTTATCTGGAGTGAGGTTCTGTCATGCCCTGATTGCGGGAACGAGATAAACCTTTGGCGTCACGGCCTCGACCCGGCGAAGGCAGCGGTCAAAGAGAGGATCAACTGCCCCAACTGCGGCTCGGCTTCCAAGAAACTGGAAATGAACCGCAGGGAAGAGTCAACGTGGGACGAGATGTTGGGGGCGACCGTCACGAAGAATAAGTTTGTCCCAGCATTCATCATCTACGATGTTGACGGTAAGCGATTTGAGAAGCTGCCTGACGAAGACGACCTCAAGCTGGCAGCGGAGCTTGACTCATCTAAGTACCGCAGCCCGATTGCTGCTGTGAAGATGATGCACAATGACGGCGCATGGGGGAACATGCACCGTGCTGGTTATCACCGTGGCGTCTCCCACGTCCACCACTTCTTTACGAAGCGCAATTGGCTGATTCTTGCAGAACTTTGGAACTCGGTCAGGCTGCCTGGGTCACGGTTCGTTCTCACCAGTCTGATGAACCGTCTTTCTCGGATGAGCAGCCTTCACATGAAGAATTTCTTTAACGGTGGAGGCGGCTTCGCTGCCGGGAACACAAAGGGCAATCTGTATTTTCCTTCTTTCTACATCGAACAGTCACCCTTCGAGTATCTGCCGGAACGCACGAAGCGGGCCTCCACTGCGTTTAGACATCGCCCGTCACCCACGACCCTCGTGAGTGCAGGTTCGGCAGCGGCCCTGCCGATCAAGGACGAGAGCATCGACTATGTGTTTATCGACCCGCCGTTCGGACAGAACCTCATCTACTCCGAACTGAATTTCATGTGGGAGTCGTTCCTGGGGGTCAGCACAAGCGTTCAGAGCGAAGCCATCGTTGACAGTTTCCGGGACAAGGACATCCTGCACTATCAGCAGGCGATGAGGAACGGGTTCCAGGAACTTTACCGTGTCCTCAAGCCAGGGCGCTGGATGACTGTCGAGTTCCACAACTCGCAGAATGCGGTGTGGATGGCGATTCAAGAGGCGATTGTCACGGCGGGGTTCGTCATCGCTGATGTACGGGTGCTGGACAAGCAGCAAGGCAGCCACAAGCAGAATGTCTCCCTGGGAGCCGTAAAGAAAGACTTGGTGATTTGCGCCTACAAACCGCCATCCGATGCCGAGCAGCAGTTTGCCCTCGCTGCTGGGACCGAGAAAGGCATGTGGTCGTTCCTCGACTCGCATCTCTCCCAACTGCCAGAATTCGTCGGGACCGACCGGAAGGCTGGGGTCATCGCCGAGCGGTTCAACTACATGCTTTTCGACCGCATGGTTGCCTTCCATGTCCAGCATGGAGTGACTGTGCCGATGTCGGCTGCTGAGTTCTACGCTGGTCTACGAGAGCGGTATCCCGAACGGGATGGAATGTTCTTCCTCCCCGATCAAGTTGCGGAGTATGACCGTCGCCGTCTCAGCGTGACGGAAGTGCAGCAGCTTGAGCTTTTCGTCAGCGACGAGAGGACGGCAATTCAATGGGTGCGGCAACAACTCTCCGCCCGCCCGATGGAGTACCGAGAACTTCAACCGCTCTACATGCAGGAGGCACAGCGGGTGTGGGACAAGCATGAGCAACCCATCGAGTTGCAACTGCTGCTCGAACAGAACTTCGTCCACGACGGCAAGGGACGGTGGAGCGTTCCCGATCCTAAGAACGAGATTCATCTCGAACAGATTCGTCACCGGGCGCTCCTGAAGGAGTTCCAGCAATACCTCGACACGAAGGGCAAGCTCAAGGTCGTCCGCACTGAGGCATTGCGAGCAGGGTTCAAGGAGGCGTGGCAGAAGAAGGACTATACGAGCATCGTACAGATGGCGAAGCGGATTCCCGAAGCGGTGATCCAGGAGGACCAAGCGCTCCTGATGTACTTCGACAACGCCTCCTTGATGTTGGGCGAGTAACCCATGACAACGACTCCACCGAGCTTCGCAATCGGTAGCTGGGCCTTCAGTGCGGCCCACGGGGAGTCCGTGCGCATTCTGGATGTCGAAACTGTCTGGAGCCACACGGTCTATCAAGTGTGGATTCCCCGGCTGGCGACTGTCGAACGAGTACCTGCCGACTCACTGTCTCCCGCTCAACCGACGAAGACAACCGGCCTCGACCGCATCGCCTATGCCGTCGCCGCCGCCCGGATCGCCGACGCCTTGACCCAGGATGTGCTGCTGGCTCCGCTCGAAGCGGGCGTCATTCCGCTACCTCACCAGCTTCATGCTCTGACCCGTGCTGTCACCGGCGACCGAGTGCGCTACCTTCTGGCCGATGAAGTTGGGTTGGGCAAGACCATCGAGGCTGGGCTGATCTTCCGGGAACTCAAGCTCCGTGGGCTGGTGAAGCGGGTGCTGGTCGTCGCCCCCAAGGGCCTTGTGACGCAGTGGGTGCAGGAAATGCAGACCCACTTCGGCGAGGAGTTCCGGCTCCTGACGCCGAGCGAGTTCTCGTCGTGGCGAAACCTCACCGGAGCCGAGAACGTCTGGCGACAGTTCGATCAGGTCGTCTGCCCTGCCGACTCCATCAAGCCCATTGAACGTCGCCGGGGCTGGTCCCGTGAGAAGCTGGAGACGCACAACCAGGAACGCCTGGGCGATCTGATCGACGCCGGTTGGGATTTGATTATCTGCGACGAAGCACATCGCCTTGGCGGAAGCACCGAACAGGTCGCCCGCTACCGCCTCGGCAAAGCGCTGGCGGAAGCTGCACCATACCTGCTTCTACTCTCAGCCACTCCGCACCAGGGGAAGACGGCGGGCTTCCAGCGGGTGATGGCGCTGCTCGACCGGGATGAGTTCATCACGTCGGGGGCGATCCGCAAGGAGAAGGTCGCACCGTTCGTGATCCGCACCGAGAAGCGGCGGGCCATCAACGACAAGGGCGATCCTTTGTTCATGCCCCGGCTGACGAAGCTCATGCCTGTGCGATGGGAGGAGAAGCACGCACTCCAGAAGCGGCTGTACGAGTTGGTCACGGAGTACGTCCGCTTGGGCTACAACCAAGCGATGCGTCAGAACCGGCAGTACCTTGGCTTCCTGATGATCCTGATGCAGCGGCTCGTCACCAGCAGCACGCAGGCCATCGCCTCGGCCCTGGAACGTCGCCTCGAAGCCTTGCAAGCGACGAACCTGACGGCAACCGATGAGGAGCCACCAGAGAGCAGTAATGAGGAGCAAGACAGCCAGGAGCAGTTGGACGAATTGCTGTCAGTCCGCATGGCCGGTCTTGAGAACGAAAAAGAGGAGGTCAAGATGCTCCTCGAAATTGCTCGGCACTGTCGGGCGCTCGGACCGGACGCACGGGCCGAGACGCTGCTCAACATCCTCTACGAGAATCAGCAGCAAGAGAACAACCCGGAACTCAAGTACCTCGTCTTCACCGAGTTCGTGCCGACTCAGACCATGTTGCGGGACTTCCTGGAGCAGCACGGCTTCTCGGTCGTGTGCCTTAATGGGTCGATGGACCTGGAAGAACGGCGGCGGGTACAGCGGCAGTTCGCAGAGAAGGCCCGTATCCTCGTCTCGACCGACGCCGGTGGTGAAGGTCTGAACCTGCAATTCGCCCACATCATCATCAACTACGATCTGCCCTGGAACCCGATGCGGATCGAGCAGCGCATCGGGCGTGTAGATCGTATCGGCCAGAAGCACCCGGTGAAGGCGTTTAACCTGATCTTCGAGGACAGCGTTGAATTGCGGGTGCAGGAAGTTCTGGAAGAGAAACTGGCGACGATCCTGGACGAGTTCGGTGTGGATAAGACGCAAGACGTGCTGGATTCCGCTGAGAGCGGCGTCGTCTTCGAGCGGCTGTACGCCCAAGCGATCCTCAACCCCGGCGACATCGAGAAGAACATTGACCGGCTGATTGCCGAAGTGCGAGAGCAGGCCAAGGAGGAAAGTGCCGGTCGGTCATACTACGGCGAGACGGTTCTGGACCCGACGCTTGCCCAGCAGTTGAGCAGTCACCCGCTGCCGTTTTGGGTTGAACGGATGGCGACGGCGTATCTACGCAGTGAGGGCGGAACGGTTCAGCGGGACTTGTTTAGCTACACCCTGGAGTGGCCCGATGGCAGTCGGATGGACCGGGTGTCATTTCAGAGCCGGGACGCCCAGGAGAAGGGCCTGCAACACGTCAGTCTGGAAGACTCTCGCATTCGTCGCCTCGTCCAGCAGTTGCCCCGTGTCGTCGTAACCGAGCCAATCCCGTGCGTGCGGTTTGCCAGCCTGCCTGCCGAGGTCGTTGGGTATTGGGCATTGTGGCGAATCGCCATCGACCACCAGTCGCTCCGGGACGTGAAGATCATCCCGATCTTCCACCACGACGACGGGCGCAATCTCGTTCCCACGGCCCGACACATTTGGAATTCCTTGATGCAGGATCGACCAGAAGTCGAACAGGTCGGGACGAAGACCGGAAGCGAAGTCGAATCAGTATTTCGTCGTCTGCGATCCGAAGCGGAGCGACAGGGCGAAGACGCATTTCATGAACTTTACGCCCGGCATCAGCAGCGATTGAAGCGGGAACAGGACAAAGGCCAGTACGCCTTCCAGGTGCGACGTGAAGCACTCGGTCGGCTCGGCCTGCCCGAAGTGCGGCAGCACCGCCTCAAGCGGTTGGACGAAGAGGAGCGGACTTGGGCAGCAGAACTGCGGAAGCGGGAGCGAATCCTTCCCGAACTTCAACCAGTCATTCTCTTGCGAGTGGAGGCAGGGAATGGCTAACTGGCGTGACACGATCCTGAAGAACTTTAAGCCGAAAATCTCTCGATTGACATTGGTGGCCGACCCGGACGGTTTGCTTACCGAAGAAGGGATGCTCTCGGCAATCCGGGAACGAGGCTTTGAACTGATTCCGTTTGACGACCCGATTGCTTTCCGCTTCGCTTACGAATCGCAGTATCGCAGCCGGTGGGATCAGGGCCAGAACACCGACTTGGTTGTGGTTCTGCGTTCCGCAGAGCAGCAGTTGAACAAGTTGCCTTTCGATCTGCTGAAAGCGGGACGCCCCCTCACGTTTGCATTGCACCACTTGTTTCCGAAGCTGAATTACCCGGTGATCGCCGGGCTGGACCGTGCCTACCTCGACGCCGTAGATGAGGCGTACCAGAAGCACGATGGCGACCAATTGACCGAGCGAGAGACCAAGGACTTCGTGCTGATGCAGTGCTTCAGCATCGTCCCGAAGCTCATCAAGAAGCCCGTCGATCTGCTGAAGGTGCTGCTGTCGTTGCATTCCCGAAAGGTGCGACTCCCGAACTTCCTGGTCGAATATCTTCTGGAGAGTCTGACCAAAGACGCCACGTTCGAGACGTGGCCCCTTGCCGAGATCATTCCTGGTCGAGAGAGTTTTCTCCGGTTTCTCCAGGAAGAATGGAAAGCGTTCCTCACTGCCCAAGTCGATCCTTCAGTTCCTTGTCGGGTTCCGTTCGGTCACGAGGATGTGCGGGCCTATATCGACACGTTCTTTCTCGAAGGGTTACTCACGCCGGTCGAGCAAGAGAACGCCGCCAAGCTCCCAGCCTGGGCGCAGATCGGCGTGAAGCATGATCCGAGGGCCGACGCCCTACGGCGATTCCGAGGGCTATCGCAAAGGTTCGAGGCCGAGCTTCCGACCGCCGATGTTTCTCATCGGGAATGGCAGCAGGCGGCGCAGCGGTGGGCGGAACTGGTGGTGCTGCGATGGGAGTGGGACGAGTCTCTGGAGGATGCTGACCGCACAGCATGGGCCGAGTTGCAAGCATCGGTCGAGGACGCCTTCGGCAAATGGATGATGAATCGCTATGGCTCGCTGCACAATTTGCCGTATCACCAGCAGCCGGTCATGGTTCATCAGATTTCCCGATTCATGGCGGTCGAACGCACACGAAAGAAGATCGGGAAAATCGCTTTGCTCGTGTTGGATGGACTCGCCTTCGACCAATGGCTCTTGCTGAAGAAGCATCTCGAAGCCTGTGACAAGTTGTGGCGATTCCAGGAATCAACGGCCTTCGCCTGGGTTCCGACCCTCACTTCTGTCACTCGTCAGTCGATCTTTGCCGGGGAGCCGCCGCTCTATTTCCCAGATTCGTTGGCGACGACATCAAAGGAGAAGAACCACTGGCTTCGGTTTTGGGAAGACCAGGGCGTACAGCGGACCAGTGTTGATCTCGTGACGAGTTTGGAAGGTCCGAACGACCCGAAACTGGACATTGCTCTCGGCAATGCTCGGCTCACGGTTCTCGGAATTGTCTGGAACAAAGTCGATGACATCATGCACGGGATGCAGATGCAGACGGCGGGGATGCACAATCAAGTTCGGCTGTGGGCTTCGCAGGGCCATCTGCAACAACTGCTGATTCGGCTGCAACAAGAGGGATTCGTCGTCTATCTGACCGCCGATCACGGTAACGTCACAGCGACCGGCATTGGCAATCCCAGGGAAGGCGTGCTGGCCGAGACGAAGGGGAAGAGAGTGCGTGTTTATGACCGCAACGAATTCCTTGAAGAAGTTGCGAGCAAGTTCCCTGATTCACTTCGCTGGCCGAATTACGGCCTCCCACCGGCACGATTTGTTCTGCTGCCAGGAAATCTGAAAGCATTCACAGAGTCCGGTGATGCAATTGTGTCCCACGGTGGAATCGCCCTGGAAGAAGTGATGGTTCCGTTTGTGGCAATCACCAGGGAGGGGACATGAGGAAGGTCGTTGGAATCGACCGAAAGATCAAGCGGGCTTGGGTGGACGCCGTACTGGATCGGCTGACACAGACGACCGATGAAGCCGACCTGCGCACATTCTTGGACAAGCTCCTGAAGGATGAATTGCCGGGAAAAGAATCGAGAGCCAAATCCACGGGGATCGTGCTGCGAGTTTGGAGTGGCATTCCGCCTGAACGCATTGCTCTGCGGGATCGAGCCGTGGCACTGCTGCCCCGCATCTCAGGCCAGGAGCGCATCTGGTTGCATTGGGGCATGACGGCGCTGGCGTACCCGTTCTTTCGAGATACTGCCGAAGTTGTCGGTCGGCTGCTGGCCCTTCAGGACGACTTTACCACTGCCCAAGTGCAAGCTCGGATGCTGACGACCTGGGGCGACCGAGCCACAAGCAAAGAAGCGGCGCAGAAGCTCATCACGACCCTCGTGGATTGGGAAGTCCTTCGCTCCACAAAAACGAAGGGCCACTTCCTTCTCGCTCGCAAAATGACAGCCAGCATCCCCGAACTGCAACTCTGGCTGCTCGAAGCGCTGTTGGCGGCAAGTGAGGCTGACGAGATCGAGGCGCAGCAGTTGTTGCGACTGCCGGAATCATTCCCGTTCACGATCAGCATTGGAGTCGCCGATCTTCGCCGCTACGAAGGCTTCAATATCCACCGGCAGGGGCTGGACATGGATATGGTCGCTCTCCGCAAGGTTAAAGTGGAGCCACCACCAAGGCCCACGAAGAAGCCCAAGGCGGGAAAGAAGGCAAGTCAGGTCGGTCCCGGCCTTTTCGACAAGCTGGCGAGTGAAACGGCTTCAGACAACGGACAGCCAAGCGCCGCCCCGGTGGTGCCGGTGGCACATCAGCCGAATGTCGAAAACCACGATGAAACAAACGACCAGCGCCGGGTTGAAGACTCCATCAAGAACGAAGTCTTGCGAACACTGTCGGATCGGGCGAGCCGCTTTTTACAAGTCCGAGGAACAGTCCTCGTCCCTTTTGGCCCATTCTCTGCACCTTCGGTTGAATGCGCTGAATTGTTTCGTGACGGCCATTATTTGGGGTGTATTGCTTTGACCCAAGCGGTCATGGAAGCGGTAATCCGCCACGTCTGGCAGATCACGCTCAAGAAAAAGCCAAATCAGCAAGGTGATTTTGAAAAGAACCTCGAATCGCTGCACAAGAAGGCATTCATCAGTGACGAATGGAAGACCAAGCTGGACAAGATGTGGGCAGATCGCCACTCATTCCACCACCTGCGGCCCTCGGTTGAATCGGACCCTCAAAAGCTCGAAGAAATCGCTCGCAGCACGCTGAATCTGCTCAACGATCTGGAACGGGAGTTCTTCGGCTTCTCTGTGCGGGAGGGCATGATTGTCCCAGATCATGCTGAATACTGGCTAATCAAGGATGGCGAGTCGCTGGTCTATGTGCGGGGAAGCGAACATGCCTGAATACCCCTATAACGTCGTAGTCGTCACTCTCGTCATCCTAATCACGTTAGTCATCTTGCGCAGATACGTTTCGAGTTTCTGGACAGCGTTTTGGAACCGGGTGGCCGAGTTCGCTCCCGATGTTCCCCGTCAAAAACTCGTAGCGTTCATCTCAATCCTCGGTAGTGTCGTCGCTGTCATTGCGACTTACTTCTGGTTGAGGAATCCTGCCGACGCAACAGCAGAACCAACTTCTCAATTCGCAATTGCAATTGCGTGGCTGATCGTCGCTGTCTTGCAATTCCTCATTCCAAGTGACCCGGAATGGGAGATCATTCATGCAAAGCGAGCCAAGCACGACCAAGGCATTTTGCAGCAAGTGTTGGATTGCCTTCGAGAAGAGCGCCTCGACTTCAATCAAATCGTGAGAAAAAAAGGACAATACAACAGTCCTGCCCACAGAAAGGCAGCAGAGGTCGATTCTTTCAACCTGCTTTTGCCACAAGTTCAAGCATTGCGTTCGATTCCGAAGTTCCGAAGGCGGGCAAACGCCATTGCAGGAGAGATTGAACGAAATCAGGCTCTGGACAAGAAGGACGTGGAGCGGCTGATCGGGCTGCTAAACCAAATGGAGCCACTGCTTCAGAATGAGATCGAAAAGCTCGGTCGAATCCACAGGGGACTAGCATGACCCCCAACGACCTCCCCATCCGTGAATCCGACCAAATCCGCCAGGACTGCGCCCGCAAACTGCGCCAGGTCCAGATCAGCGATCACTTCCAGGCGATCCTCGGATGCCTTCTGGGAGAAGACTGGACCACGCCCCTGCTGGTCGAGATGGTCATCACGCCAGACGGCCACGTTCTCGGTCGTTGCGACGGCGAGTCGGCGTTCAAAGCATTCCTGGGCGCATCGGAAGACCTCATCAAGAACATCCACGGCGTTGCGCCGGTCGCCGAACTCGATGGCGACGAAATCGGCTTCCTGGTGGCGAAGGTGGCTGAGATCAAGAGGCAGGGGTAGAGCGAGAAGAAAAGTATGGACGATCTTTCATCACGATTCCTCGACGGCTTCAATGTCATCGAAGACTGGATGCGGAACACCCTCGACGCCAACGAGGGTGAGGAATTCGGATCGCTCTTGCGCCGAATGGAGGGGAGCAACACTGAGGTCCGTCGTCACTCCCCAGAAATCAAGCGATTCGCTCGGCTTCGCAACCTGATCGCCCATAGCCACAGCCACGAAAAGCCGCTCGCCGTCCCCACTCTCGTTTCTGTTGAACGAATCGAGTCGCTGGGCAAGCTATTGGTGTCGCCGCCATCACTCTTTTCGCTCGCAGCAAAGCCAGTTGAGCAATGTCGGCCCACCGACCCATTGGGCTGCTGCGTCAAAAAAATGCACGACGGCGTGTTTTCTCAGCTTCCGATCTACGACGGCGAGAAATACTTCGGGCTGCTAACCGCCGAAACCATCGCCCGATGGCTGGCGACCGCCTTTGTCGGCGATGGCAGCGGAATAGTGGAAGAGCAGCCCATCAAGGAAGTCATGCGGCATCAAGAAGATGGCGACAACGTGAAGTTCCTGGCACGGACTGCAACCGTCGTGGATGCACTTGCCGCATTCGATCAGTTCCTACATCGAGGAAAGCGATTGGAAGCACTCCTGATTACAAATGGTGGCCGTCAAACAGAATCGCTGATCGGGATCGTCACGATTCACGACATCCCGAAGCTGAACAAGGCACTCAATGGATAGCTGCGATTGACGATGCTCCTGTTTCCATACCTCGCAGAAATCAAGAAGACGGCGTAGCAATGGGAAAAAAGCGAACAAAGCGATCCTCGGTGATCTCCTTTGATCCGAGTAGGTTGGACGTATCCGAAATTGAATCGGGCCAATACGGTCTGTTTTACGGGGACAGGGTTCTTCACACGTTGCCCGGCAAGCCAGTCTCGCACCGTTCTCAACGATTGCTATTCCACATTCGAGACGAGTTGGACAGTCACGGACTCTTGAGAATCAAGGATGACACGCTTGTTAAACCGCATTTCAACTCGTCTTACACAATTCTCGGTGTTGAACAGGAGCTTGTCGCTTCTGATACGGATCGGACGTGGGACTTTCGGCGGTGGCTCGGAAACGATCCGATTCTTCACCCGTGCGCTGGCCCAGAGATCATCGACCAAATGGCCCGATGGGAATGTGTGGACACATATCTCGCAAGTATCGGACTTCATCGGTTAAATCTGCCGCTTCTCTACGATGATCGCTCCCTCCACTCGTCTGACGAAGAGTATGCTGAAGCTGTGGAAGGCGCACTGCCGCCACAGGAATATGCGGAACGGGTGTCAAAGGAATATCAATCGCTGTTCCCCGCACAACGTGCTGTTACATTGCACCTAAATCACATTCATCACGGCTTGTTGCTTCTGCCGATGGTGTTGGCCCAGGGAGGATGCTCCTCAGCAGAGTATGCGAACGCTGCTCTTGCCGCTCATGCAGCGTTGTCGCAAGCATTTCCCGATGCTACACCATCGGGCCACCAAAAAGATTTTGAAGCGATGCGAGGCCATGCCGAAACAGCGCTTGCATATATCCGTGCAAGTGGCGTAGAGCCGATGATGCAAAGGTTCGTGCTTGGCGAAAAAGTGCTGTCGGATGAGCTTCGAGATAACGAATTCAAGGAAGTCAAAGGGGCCAATCCAGTAGATGCCATCAAGAATACCGCCGATGAGTACGTCGTCGCCTACCTGAATAGCTGTGGTGGTCGTATCCTTTGGGGAATCCGAGATAGCGATGGCGTCTGCGTGGGCGTCCAACTGTCTTACGAGCAGCGTGACCGTGTGCGTAGGGAGGTTGTCAGCAAGTTGAAAGAGATCAAGCCTAGTATCGATCCGTCTCAGTACAGGATTACCCTCCACCGTGTTGTCGAGGGCGGAAGCTACAAGGACGATTTGTTTGTGGTCGAGGTGTGTGTTCCTTCGGTTCCGAATTCAGAACCGTATTACACTGGTGGCAACGAATGCTTTGTTCGCCTTGATGGAGTGAAGAAGAAGCTCTCCGGACCAGAATTGACTGATTGGATTAGGCGGCGAATCACTCACAAAACATAGTGAACGGAAACCCTTCTCCCCGAACCGACGCCGAACCGTGTCCGAGCCGACGATACCAATATCGTAACGGTGCCGAGGATCGGGGAAGAGTGACCCTGGGTCAAGGGTGTCCCAAGGTCGCCTCATGTCATCCGGTGAAAATCGCCTGCACCCAATCGCCGCACACCCCCGGCGATTTTTTTGAACCCCGCCTCCCGCAACTTTGTCCAGCCCCAGCAAAAGAAAAAAGAGAGCGACACAGGGGGCCATGCCGGGGGGTGGATCAGGCAAATTTCAACGGGAATTCTCGGAATTGATTTCTCGATAATTCTGCAACGCAGCTTCGGAAAAACCAACTTCACGCAGTAGCCGACCTTCACGGCTCGACGACCTCGAATGCAGACCAGGGTACATTAACTGCAACGAGATCATCCCGCAGCCAAAGCCGCACGTCGAACAGCGTTTCTTGGCCGGCCTCAACATCGTCGAACTCACGACCCGCTGGGAAGATCACGCTGCAACTCATGTCGAGCGTGCATTCTTCGCCGTCGTACTCGGCGACAAGAATCTGGATGCAGTTCAGAGCGATGTCCCTGGGGAACCGGATTTTCATTCGTCTTCCTCATCGGTGACGGGACGGACCACCTGCCGCACCACGTCCACGATCTCTCTGACTTCTGCATTCGGCAGCGGCTCCAGGCCGACCCGCAGCACGAACGATTCGCCATAGTATCTGCCTTCGATCCCCAAGAACGGAATCGGTGTGTCATCGTCGCAGCGGCTCGCAGCGCCGTAATCGAGCAGTTCCACTCCTGGCTCGTGGCTGAAGCCGGAAAGGTGGAACTCGAATCCTGACCACACACGCTTGCCGTCATCCTCGCCGCCGAAGATGTCCTGCATGACCGGCGTGATTTCGCATTGCCACACGCCCTTCTCATCCTGCTCGGCTTTCCAGCAGACCTGTTCGCTCAGGGCGTGATAGTTCCAGTGCCCACGCACGGCTTCTTGAAACGCCTGCTCGTCGAACGTCAGCGATGCCTTTTTCTTGGCAAGGAATTCCCGTGCGACATTTCGGATGGGCTTGTTGTCACTTTGCATGGACCGTGTGATCTCTGGAAGAAGCTCGGTGCGGGATGGATCGAGGCTGACAATGGCCGTTGCGGCGACAGTCCGAAGGTACTCGTGATCGCACACCAAGAACGGTTCGATCAGGGGAATGGCCCCAACCGCAAGCGACCCAAATTCGGCGATGTGCGTGAGAACGGCCACCTTCACGAGCAGATCATCGTCGTTCAGGAGTTCGATCAACTTAGGGACGGCCACGTTCGACCTGGGGCGAGCCTCGGCCAGCAGCGTCACCGCCAGTCGGCGGATTTCGTCATCGGGATCGGTGAGGCAGTCGATGATGCCGGGGATCAGGTCATCGCCGAAATGCTCCAACTCCTGAAGGGCCTCGTCGGCTGGAATCCAGAGCTTGCCGAAGTTGACGGAGAGGATTCGGTGAAGTTCATCACGGACAATCATGGAGATTTTCGATTCTTCTTGGCCTTCGCCCTGTCTTGCTTCTCGTAGTACGCCTTTGCGGCCTTGCCGAAGCCGATCAGGAAGCCGAACGCATTGCGTGGTCGCTTGTCGTTCGGCTTCGGTTGTGGCGGCAGGATGAAGTATTGGTTGCCGAGCATGGTCAATAATTACTCGGCAACAGTCCGGTTGTGGCCTCACGTTCGCCGTTGTCGTCCTCGGCCTCGGTGATAATCCAAATCTTCTCGCCGGTCTTCAGAATGTACGCCGACAGAATACGGCTTCCGTCTTTCACGGCTTCATCGTTGGCCGCTTTGTCTTCGGCATCGAGTTCTCCCCAATCACCAGCCAGATGCCGAGCCAGGAACTCCCAGATGTTTTGTCCCGCTCGCTCCAATTCTGTGAGACAGTCTGGGGTCGCAACGATGCGCCCAGGTGTGAACAACGGAGTCTTGTTGATTGCGATCATGTTCTCACTCCTTCACAATTCCGTGCGGTCTTCACCGCCAGGTCCAACAGGAAGTCCTGGAAGTCCCGGCTGTTGTCCGTGGCCTCGGTCACGAAATGGCTGAGTTCTTCGAGTGCCACTTTCAGGAGCCGATTCGACAACGCCTCCGGTCCAGCGAATTCCGATGCCGTGCCTGCAAGGTCGGCGTTGATGAAGACCCTGCCATCACGGTAGTAGCCGTTCAACATCGTTCCGCCGTCGAGAATGCTGGTGAAGCACCGAACTGGCGGTTTGCTCTTTCCATTCGTCAGGCCCGCATCCTCGATCCATGACCACACGAGATCGACAGCGGCTTGAGCATCGGGGCCGGGAGCCGTGATTTCTCGCCCTGAGAGTTCATCAGTCGAAAGAACGCTGGCTGGGGTTTGCAAGCCGTACCGAGCGGCAGCGTTGACCAGTCCTTCCGGTGCCTTGACCGGCTTGTAGCCTTTGCGTTCCAGTTGGCCCGCCGAACCTTCCTGGGTCAGAACGGCATCGTCACCGGCGATCTCCAGGAACGCCTCTTTCCAATTCTTCTCCCGTTGCCGGTCTGCATCGTGGTCACGATACGTCGGCTGCAAGGCGTAGGTGTCGAAGCCGTACTCCCATACAATCTTGTCCGAGTTCATCAGGTGGTCGAACAGGATCGCCAGAGTCGCCTTATCGGCTGAGGCCAACGCACGGCCACAGTGGTGCCGAACATCCCAATCGCTGGCTTTGCGTGCCTCGTCGATGGTCAGATCGTTGAGGTTGTAGTCGAACAGGCTTTCGGTGTCCGAGGACTCGAATTCACGAACCCGAACGCCTCGGCGATAAATAACCGCCGCTTTGCGCTCGCCAAGATTCCGATTTCGTTTCGGCAGAATCTCTTTCGACAACGACTCTGGCTCGGAGAAGTGGAGAAACCACTTGCCCAGGTCGTTGTAAAACGCCAGCACGTCGGCGTTCATCGGGACAAAGACACGGGTGTGATCCCGCTTGGCCCGCACCTGCGCTTCATCGACGATCTCGATCTTCACCCCCGACCAATCGCCATGCTCACGAATCGAGCGGTCGATGGCGTTGCTGACGAATTCTCGAAGAGCCATCGCCACTTCGTTCCAGTCCTGCTTGCCGTACTCAAGAACGAAGCCCAAGTCCTCGGTGCTGGACCGGCTGACGCCACTGGCATCGGTGCCGCCGTACTTGACCACCACACGGGCGAATTCCTTCTCGGCCAGTCCATCGCCAACGACTTGCGGCTTCGTCCCGAAGTCCAGCTTCAGCGTTCCGGCGAAGACGACGGGGTTCAGGTTGTTGCGGAGCAACAGGGCCACGCCATGCTTACTGCCGCTGCCAAAAGTTCCAATCACGCCTTGGCGGTCGGTCGTGTCGGCAAGGCTCACGCCAAGAACAGTGAATCCTTCAGGCGGGCAAACGCCGATATTTTCGATTTTCAGGTATGCGGCCATCTTCTTATCCATGAGGCGTTGAGACGTGGTGCTGATGATGGTCAGGGTACATTACGATTGGGCTGCATCATCGAGTCGAGGAATCGCATCATGCTGGCCTCGAAGATGCCCACGTCGGCGACGGACTCCACGACGCACTCTCCAGTTGCGTCATTCAAGACGGCTGTTTCGATGGTCAAAATGTCGCCCCGTTGCCGAAGCAGAAATCCAAAGGTCGAACATTCATCGAGGAATTCGGTTTGATCGTCGTCAGGGACTTCAAGCAGCGTTCCATCGACAAGCTCGTACTCGCCTTCGTTGCGACGTGTGAATTGGGCGAACAACGTCTGGCCGCTATGCAACCATTCCAGCGGAGTGGTTCCGGCGTTGTCAGCGTCGTCCCCAAGGCACTTGACGCCGAAATCAGCGAAGCCATTTTCCACCAGGGGAAAGGCAACCTCTGGGTCGTTCCAGAACTGCACGAATGCGTCGATGAAACGAGGAAGGTCGAAGGCATGAATGGGAATCGTTCTTGTGGTCATGGGTGCTTTACTCCGATGGTTGAAAGCCCAGCGCCGTGAACGCCAACTTCAAGGCTTCCTCGGACGGATAGCCTCCCCGGTCGTCTCGGTTTTCGACCTCGCCAGGGCGGTGATCTGAGAGCCATGAATACACGTCACTCTCCCACCCTTCCGGCAGAGTGAATTCCTTCTTCATTCGCCAAGCAGCATCGACGATGTTTTCGATGGTCGATTCGTATTCCCGATCCGAATAGTCCGACTCATCGAGGATCGGATACTCATCCATCGCCTGGGCGAGTTCGTGATACCGCTGAAGCGCCTCGGTGATTTCACCGTTGGAGTCGAAGACTCTAAGGCTGAATCCATCGACGTGGCCGACAGCCCAATGGCTGTGGGACTCAAAGACGACATCGGGATCGTCGGCCAGGGCGAACGGAGCCATCGCCTTGGCGATGACGCTGGCATTGCTCTGGTCGAGCAGGCCACTGTCCCGATTGTGGGTGTAGATGATCGCCCAGCGGTCGGCGTCGGCAACTTCCTTGTCACGAAACCAGACAAACGAATCAAATCGCTGCCAGTTGCCAGCGGCCTTCTGCGCCGCTTCGTCGATGTCGAGTGTGCCGAGCATTTTCATGTTCCCTGCGGTTCGGAGTTGCTTCCGAACTTGCAGGGTACATTACGATGTCAGTGTCACTTCTTCGGCAGTGTCAGCTTCACGGCGGCTTCATCGACGGGTGCTGCTCGTGGGGTGTTATTCGAGTTCGGGGTCGTGATATTCGGGATGAATTTCGATGAAAAGGGAGTTGTCACCGTGGTCATCACACCCGACTTGAGCATTGATCGTTTGGTCGTGCCACCCGTCGTCACGGATAAACCACAATGCGTCGTTTCCATTCGTTTTCACCAATCGCCGAATATCCGCCAAGAACTCGCCAACATTCTGGTAATACAACTCCTCGTGAATGCGCTCGCCGTTATGCACGCCTTCATGTTTGTAGACTTTGCTTTCAGCGGTCAGCTTACCACCTTTGCGTGTGTGGTATTTGATGAAGTTCCGTAGCATCCGAATCGTAGCCTTGCGTTCGTGTGTTTTCATCGTTCGTCGCCTTTCAAGTAGAGATTGCAACCAACCACAACCATTGCGGATGGACACTTACGAAGAGGGGCAAAAAGGGGGTTGGTTCACCAACCATTGCGTTGATTGGTGATTGCCGAAATATGCGGGTTCAGTCGCCCGCTTCCGCCAAAGGGTTACGGCGAAAGAATTGCCCGAAAGAAAATGAATGGCATTCGACCGCCACGCTCACCTTTTCGGCACCTTCAAGCGGGTGATCGCCTTGATCGACCACAGCGGGATGCGGCTCTCGGTGACGCCAGCCACGTCCTGGATAACGACGTAATCGGCACCGATCTCCATGACCTTGTATCCCTGCACAGCCGCCACACCCTCCACGGTGGAGATTTCGTAGCGGCCAGCATCTTGCTTCAGGGAGACGTGCTGGCCTTCCTTCAGTGCCGACAAGAAGGTGGGCTGTTTTTCGGCTGGGGCATGGGCCGTGACGGTGTATGCGCCGGTGGCGGCGACGATCAGCAGAAGCACGATGACGATGCGGTTCATGGTTGCCCCTTCTCTCAATAACTCAACTTGTCCGCAGCCGCCGCCAGATCGTCATGGCTCCGCTTCGTGTATCGAGCGGTCGTATTCAACGACTCATGGCCGAGGATTTGAGCCAGTCCAACCAGATCGTTCCCCGAATCCTCAAGGAAACGGTGAGCCATCGAATGGCGCAGCAGATGCGGGTGCAGCTTCACGCCGATCAGGGCAGCGTACTTGCTGCACAAGTTCCGAACGCCTCGGTCAGTCAGCGGCCCACGCTCGCCGACGAATACCAGATCGCTTTGCACAGGCGGGCGAGTTTCCAGATATGCCTGCATGGCCCGACGAGCCGGTAACGGAAGCGGCACAGACCGCTGCTTGTTTCCCTTGCCAAGCCGATAGACGACCGTGCCGGTGCGTTCGGTCATCATCAGGTCGCCGAGTTCGAGGGCCACGAGGTCGCCGACCCGACAGCCAGTGAACAGAAACAGATGAAAGATGGCATTGGCTCGGATGTCGCCACGGAGTTCGACCTCACGGAGCAGCTTGCGCACCTGGGGCCGATCCAGACCCTTCGGGGCGAGTTGCTGCCGCTTTAATTCCTTCACCTTCTTGGCTGGGTTAGCCTGGGCATGTCCTTCTTCAACAAGCCAGTTGAAGAAGCGCCGCACCGTGACCAGCGCCCGATTGACGGTGGCGGTCGCCTGCTGTTTGTCACGGCGCAGGTGATCCCGAAAATCGGACACGTCTCGTGTCGTCACCCGACCGATGCGGAACGGCTCCTGGTTGGCCTGGGCGAACCAGTTGGAGAATTTCCCCAGGTCTTGAGCGAATGCACGGCGGGTGTTCGGACTGAAATCGTTGTCGGCCAGGAAGCGGTCGATGAGGGCCGCTTCGCCGTCGCCGGGCGGCATGGGGTCGAAATCATTATCGGTGGGATTTTCCACGGCTTGTTTCCAGGATGTAGACAGGTTGGTTACGGTGAGTGCTTCGGATTCCACCGATATTGCGAACTATTTCCCCTGCTTATCGGGCGGATTCTGACTGCGAAAGCGTGCGATGAGGGCCGTGAGGACCACGCTGGAGTCGATGCCGTCTGTCCCTTGAGGGAACTCTTGCTTCACAGCCGCTTCGACCTGGGCGGCGGTAACGGTGATTTTCACCTGGGCCAACAGGTCGATCAGATCGGCGTGCTGATTTTCCATCGAAGCCTTGGCCGGTCGGCTCACGACCTTCTTCGTCTGTCCGAAGTCACGGCGGCGAGAGTAAAACAGAATCGGCTTTCCATCGACGCCGCAATTTCGCCGTCGAGCGTCCAGAATCTGTCGCTGCTTTTCCTCCAGGTAGCAGGGACGGCTTGTCGCCGTGTCCTGGTCGGCGGACGGAAAGGTTCCCTTCTTCACGAGTTGGTAAAACCTCGCCCGTGACAGCCCGACCATACGGGCCATTTCGGTCACGGAGACCGCAGATTTCGTCACGATGTTTTCAGACATTCGACAAGTCCTTGACGCAAAATGGACAATCAGTTTGCAGCGTGTTCCCGGCCTTCAGCACTCAACTGGCGCTTGCCCTGATCGTCTTTGACCACGAGGCCCGACCGGATCAGGAATGGCTCCGTGACTTCTGCCACGGTGCGTGAAGGCAGTCCCAGGCGGCTCGCCAGCACGTTCAAACGAGTCGGCCCTTCGAGCAAAATGCGAAGGTACTGCTGCTCGGTCGGCCCAAGGCCAAGGTGGTCGATGCTTTCGAGAGTGCAGGCACGATCCAGATTTGCGACCGTTACAACTTCACCGGCTTCGGCCCGTGCGACCCGATGACCCGCCTGGAGCAACCGCAACGCCAAGCGGGGTGTGCCTCGACTTCGCTTTGCGATCATCGGGAACACTTCGGGTTCAACTTCCCAGCCGAGAGCGGCGGCTCGCATCCGAGCGATCTTTGCCAGATCATCGGGTTCGTAAAACTGAAACCGCAGTGTCAGCCGCATCCGATCACGGAGCGGCTGAAGCAACTGGTATTCGTCGGTGGTCGCCAGCAACAAGGTAAAATCTTGAAGCGGGATGGCGACCGGCATACTTCCCTTGCGACTCCCTTGGAGCAGTACACGCCGTTGATCGAGGGCAAGATACAACGCCGTTTGCAGGCTCCTGTCGAGTTCGTGCGCTTCGTCGATGAATACAACGGCACGATCAGTCGCCTGCAACAGTAAGGCGTTCAAATCGGCAACGCCCTTGAGCGACTGGCCGAGGATGTCCAAGAAGTCGGTTCCCATTTCGGCGGCGATAACTTGGGCGGTGGTTGTCTTGCCTCCCCCGGCGAAACCTACGAGGGCGGAATGGTCGAATTTGCGGTTGTCCTGCTGGGCGCTGTCGAGGGCGACGAGGATTTGTTCCTTCACACCGGGCTGGCCGATCAGGTGATTCACCGATGAAGGCCGAGCTTCGTTGATGTCTGTGGGGCGTTCGTCGTTCATGGCTGTCTCGGTTCGGAAAGGTCGCCAACGGATTGACTTTGTTCTTGAGGGTACATTACGTCACCCAGCAATCGGTGCGACCACGCCGAGCTTCTGAACCCATCGCCGAGCCTTGTTAATGCTCTCGAACGAAGCGTGGAGTTCGCCGTCACGAATAACATCGACGGTGAGCAGTCTTCCATCTGGCAATTCGACCGGATCGGCCTTCTGCCGAATCTCCAACGATCCGTGGTGATACGCCGGGTGCTGATACAAAACCCGACCACCAGCCGCCGTCCTGATGCGAACGACGCAATGATCGAGAATGGCACCACCGCCGAGACTGCGGCGATTGGCGATCAACAACGGAACTTTCACCGGCCCCATGCTGCGACCGACGTAGCCATGCGACTCGAACTCTTCGAGCCAGTCTTTTCCCGTCGCCGTGTCACCCAAGCTGATGTGCAGCCGTGTCCGATTCTGTCGGGCAGATTCCAGAACTCGGATGACTTCTTCGGGGGTTCTGGCGTCGTAGCTGGTGCCGTTTACTTCTCGATAAGTCTTCATGCACCGTCAGGGTACATTACGTTCTCAGGCCCAAAGAAAACGAAAGCCGGGGCGTTTCGGCCCCGGCTCTTGGTTCACTCGTCGTCTTTCGGCCCGACGAATCTGCGACCTTTCCCATCTGGATCGTGCCAGATCGGATCAACACCTTCGGGAAGCGCATCGGCCCGCACGAACAATCTGGCCGGTGCAGTTTCAAAGAAACAGAAGAGAGCGGCACAAAGCCAGCATTCCATCTTTTCACCGGCAATCGTTCCGGCGTACCAGTTTCCGCTCGTTGGAACGCCAGGAACTTCGGTTCGCAGCCACTCCAGCACGGCGTCCTGACCGTCGAATGGCTCATCGGAAAACTTCAGGGCAAAGCCACGGTCGGCGTGCGGAAGTTGCTTGGCTTCGACGACCGCAGAAATCATTTCCGAAGCGCCACGGATGAACGCCTCTTCCTTGAGGCCAGTCGATTCGTCGTCGAAAACCCAGATGTCTTCGTAACGGTAGGGGAAGATGGTGATGGGCATGGCAGATTCCGATTGGGGAAATGTTTCCAGATTCCAGCAAAGAGGCGGAAGCGGCATCCGGGGTTCGGTTCACGCCGCTTCCACCGTTTCAGTCTCCGAATCGACGGATTCCTGCGGCCTGCTGAACCCAAGGATGTAGTCAGCAGATTTCGATGCAGCCGCAGCGGCACGAAACAGGAACTTGTGGTCGTTCTGCAAGGCTTCCAGCCAGCTTCCGACGTATGCGGCGTGATTTTCCAGGTTGTTCGAGTCCGGGATGTTCAGCGCCGCCACCGTGAAGACCGCCGCCATTTCGGCCCGCAGTTCTCCTTCGGCGTAGCTGCCGCTCCAGTTCAGGCGGTGTTCGCTCCAATGCGAAAGTTCATGGGCCAAAGTCTCGGCAAACGCCGGGAAAGACTCGAAGCGATCCTCATGTGGCATGTGGATGAAGTCCGCAGGCAGTCGGTAATACGCTGCACCGTTGGAACCACCGTACCGAATGTCGGCACCAGTGGCCGCAACCACCCGGTCGAATTCTTCCCGTTGCTCATGCACGAACGCAGGACCAGCGACACGATTCAGAAACGGTTCGACCACCGCACCGGAAACTTGTGCGACGTTGAACACAGAAAACGTGCGGAGCAACGGAAAAGATTCCACCTTGTCGTTGCCGTTCGCATCCTTCACGGTCTTCTTGATCGGCCTGAAGAACACGATCTGCGTGGCCTTCTCACCCTTCTTCACCGAGGCACCCGCCGACTTCCACTGGTTGAAGGTGGCCCAGAAGTCCACGTCGTATCCCTTCTCCTGGCCCTGGAGCCAAAGGATCGGGACGTTGATGCCGCTGTACCGGCGTTTGGTGAGAAAATTGGTCGGCGTCCGAGGCCCTTCAACGCCGGTCCACGGCTTCCGCCACGGAATCTTTCCATTCTTCAGGGCGTCGATGATCCGGTTCGTGATGCTCTGGCGAATTTCGGTTTGCGTCTGCATGGTTGTTCCTTTGTGTTGGGGGACAACCAGTGGGGGTACATTACTTCCAGATGCAGATCGCAGCTTTTGAACGGCTCCTGGATGATGAAGGGACGTAATGTACCCTGGTGACGAAACGAGCCGTCCATGCGATACCGAGTCCGCAAGAATTCACTGATCGAAGACCTGTACCTGGGCCGAGACGGTCAGTGGACCGATTGGAAGAATGCGGCGACGTTTGCTTCGCAGGATGCCGCCGAGGCGTTCGCCAGGAAGTGCGGCATCACCGTGTGCGGGATTTTTTGATGAGGATTGCCGTGGCCCAGGGCGTTATTACTGCCTCAGCTTTTCGCAAGGCTCAGGAAGCGGGTCCAGATGGACTCGCCAAGTTCGTCATTCGACTCAATGAGGCATTACTAACGCCTTTGGAGATCGAGGCGCTGAACGACCTGGGAATGACCGAATACTTACCGTTCTTCATGCAGGCGATGATCTTGATACCAGCCTGCCGATTGCTCGATGTGGCCGAACTGCCGAGCGTGTTGCAGGTGGTTTAATAGTGGTAATAGCCGAGTCCCCAGGCAGGTGCCGCAAGCCGTTGCTGGGTTACAAAAGGCTGCCTGGATGGTCGATGCGGGGAGACGGCTTCACAAGAGAAACGGCCACACCCCGTCCATTACCATTTTCGGACAAGGCCCAGCACTAGACAGCAACTTGGTGCATTTACAAGACTTGGGGTGCGCTCAGTGAATACCGTAAGCGGACCATCTCAATTGTGGATACTCGCTTAATAGGCTGTATTGCGGTTATCAGCGTCCTGCCTACGCCGCACAGAGCGTTTCACAGGCTTCAAACGCCCGGACCCAGAACTTCTGCTCCATTTCCACCCGCAGCGGGAAGGGTCGAGGCTTCAGGTTCTGGCCCTTGCCCTGGGGAGGAACAAGATTGCATTTTTTGGTATCCACAAAGGATGCCTCCCCTGCATTGCAAGCAACAATGAACGACAAATGGTCATCGAACTCGGCGGAAATCCCCCATTTGCAGGCGATGCCACGCTGGGACTTCTTAACATCCTTTTTGCCGTCTTCATCCAGAACCACGGTTTCGTATTCGTATCGGTATTCGGTCCAGTCAATGTGTCCCCGTGCCGACAAGAAGTCTCGAATCACCTTCCAGCGGTGGTGATTCCACCCTCTCTGCACGTCACCGGCCAGGAACATTCCCGTCCACAATTCCCCCACTCGTCTTGTCGGCAAGCTCCCGTCACCGTTCGGATCAGTCTTGAAATGTCGCAGCAGAACCATCGCCACGGCAAAATCATGTGCTGTCACCCGGAACTTGCCCGCCATCAGGTCATTGGGACCAATCCACTCCCGATACAGACGCTCGAAAAACGGAATTCCGGCAAGTTCCTCTTCGTTGATGAACTTGCCTGACACTGAGCCGGAAACAGAGTCGGTGACGGCTGACTTTGCTTTCTTCGAGACGACCGGGCTGGGAAAGGGAACCGTCACAGGCACGTTCACAACCTTCCCCGAATCCTCCATGACGGGAGCGAGGTTCGGCACCGCATCCTCATCGAAGATATTGGATTCCAAATCGTGAACACGCAGCATCGTCATGTTTTCCCACTCAGCAAAACGGGACAAATCACGAGGAATCTTGCCAAACGAACCATACCGCACGGTGTCCACCACCCGTCCTTCGAGCTTCAGGTCTAGGCAGGTTCCTTTGATTTCAACCTGCTCGATGTCGGCGTTGATCCGCTTCGCTTCTGAACGCAGCCACTTCTCAAAACGCTTCAGGGCTGCATTGGTGCGTTCGGCACCGATCTTCGCCTTCCAGAGCAGAAAGTATCCGTGCATTCCATTACCGTTGGTGGACGGCTCGAAGTAGAGGTCGGGCCAGATCACCTTCAGATGTTCGGCAAACTGCTTGGCTCCCTCTGGCGAACCCATCCCTTTGTACTTCAGCACGTCGATGTCGATCATCACCAGAGTGCGGTCGCATTTCTCCCAGCCGTTTCCAAAGAAGTACAGCGTCTGGTTCCCTTGGAAATGGTCCAGGAGCTTGTGATTTGGGAGAGACGGAAGGCCGTATCCCAGACTCCATCGACCAACGAATGTTTGCTTGTCAACGCTCGGATAAATCCCGGTCGGAGTTCGCTCGCCGTATACGAAAGGGCAGATCAGACTCTTGAGCCACGCCATCTCCGGTGTCGTCTTCGCTTGCTTCCTGGGAGCCTTGGACTTCGATCTTTTGACCCTACCTTTGGCAATTTCCTGGGGACTGCTGCATACAATACTTGCAGACATTGTGACACTCCATAATGTTTCGACTGGCCCGCCCTGGTGATTGCTAGGGCGGGCTTCTTTGTTGGCTAACCTTTGAGCCTCTTGTAGACGTTCAACAGCTTGCAGATCAGCGCCGCCATGACCTCATCGGTGGTCCAGCAGACGACGGTGCCGCTGGTATCCAGAATCTCCTGACCGCAGTTGCCCGAAGGTCTGACTTCGTAATGCGCCGATTCGACTTTCTTGACGGGCTTCGGATCGGGGGCCAGGAGATTGTGGCAGATCATCATGACTTTCTTGCCGTTTTCGTCGTAGAAGTTCGGGCCGAGAAACGGGTGATGTTCGACGAAACCACCTTCGATCTTTTCACGTTTCATCGGTGCCTCCCTTGGTTTCCTGAGCGCCGATGTACTTCGGTGGTTTTCCCCGACTTGTGGGCTTATTTGCGAAATACTCCCGGATGCGAGTGATGTCGGCGTCGGAAAAAATCCGCTGGTGCGTGAGCCGCAGTTCAGGTTCGGGCAGATAGCCCTGCTGGATGGCGTAAGCAATCTGGTATCCACGGACCCCGACCAACTTCGCCGCTTGGTTCAATAAGTAATGGTTCTTCATGGGTTCTCCTCATTCTGTATGTATGCCGCTGCTTTCATTTTTCAGCGGCAAAATGACGGGCGGGGACTTTGGTGAGTCCCCGCCCGATGCCGAAAGGCACGGTTAGGTGTTAGTCGCCTCTGCTTTCGAGACCAGTTCCCTGATGAACCGACTCCGAATGTCACGCATTTTCAGAAACAACCTGCTACCCAAATCGCTGCTACTGGTATCGCTCAGGTAGAACGGCGAAGTGCAGTCGGAGCCGTAGATGTGAACCTTGCCGTCACTCCTAAGCGCCACGCAGATCGTGCCGATCAACTGTGGATGAAGTTCATCAACGAGGGTGTCAATCCTCTTTTCCAACTCCATTCGCTCTTCGACAAAATAGTGTTTGCCTTGTTGTATCTGTCGAGTCGCCTCGTCCACTTCGAGTTGCAGCTTTGCGATCTGCTGTTCTTTATTCATCTTCCACATGCTTTCTTTTTCCAGTCAGGGATTGTCCCAGCAGCCCGTCCAGCCACGAATACAACCGTGGCGGCGTGAGGTCTTGGGTTTGCTCGACGACCGGAGGAGTCGGAGCGGCTGCTCAACAGAGGCCGATGAATTCGGCGGGGAGCAGGCCAGTGAAGAGAAAGTGGTGCAGTTGTTTTTGTAGTCAGAAGAATTGTATGCCTGTGCCGTTCCTGAAAAAGCGCAACCCAAAGAAAAACTGTAGATTGTTTCCAAATTCTTTATTGAGTCGGCTGCACAACCACAAATGTCTGTTGCACAACCAAGAAGAAGCGGAAGCACTCGGCTGCACACCCAACAAAGAATGAACGGCACGCCGAATAGCTACCATTATGGCGCTACCACCGTTCACGTCCTGGATTCAAAAGCAGCAGGTCAAACAACCAGAAGCAGATCGCATCCTCCCGCTCATTTCGCAGGCGTCCGCAGGAATCAGCCGAGGCGAACTCGGCAAGGCAATCACGCTCGACCGGCAAGTTCTCGATGAGTTCCTGGATGGGCTGGTGAGGATCGGAGTGGTTCAGATGACGCTAGAGAATGGGATTCAGATTTATCGAACGAAGTATCCCCAATTCAACGGCAGATGAGCCGCTGTGCCATCTCGCAGTACGTCGGATCGAGATCAATTCCGATTCCTTCAATGCCGAGGCGTGCTGCGGCAATCATGCCGTTGATACCGCAGAATGGATCGAGAGCTTTCATTCCCGGACGAATCCCGGCCAACCGCAGGCACCGTTCCGCCACTTCTGGTGGAAATGTGGCGGGATGATCCGCACGGTCTTCGCCGCCATGCACGGTGTCGTATGGGATGAACCACACATCGCCGCCGCAGCGCAGGTGCGAGCCGGTTCGTCCAGCATTTTTCTGCACTTGATAAGGCACACCGACCGCCAACCGATCCAGCGGCACTTTGCCGGTTTTTGTGAAATGAAAAATGTGTTCCCAGGTACGGTTCAAAAAACGCTTCCCGTTGATCGGGGTGAAATGTCCCGATGACTCACCATCCACGGTGATCGCCTTCAGCCAGATGATCTGGTTCTGAAGTTGAAAATGTTCCCCGGCAACTTCGGCGACTCGCATCGCTGTCCACGGTTTTCGGGCCGCATGACCGATGACGAGGAAGATGGAACCATCGGGCATCAACACCCGTTTGATTTCGGCGAAGACATCTTCCATCCAGGCCAGATACTCGGCTTCGTCTCGGTCGTCGTCGTAGGAGCGATACGCAACGCCCTGGTTGTATGGCGGGCTAGTGGTCACGACAGAAATCGCCTCGTCGGCGATTCTCTCCCGCATCAGCTTCAAGCAGTCGCCGCACCAAATCTCGATCTTCGATTTCTTCGAGCGATGAGGCTTGGGCCTCGTCGCCGTTTCGGCCAGAATCTTCCTCATCAGCCGCTTCACCGGCTCATCGGGTTGCAGGTGCGCTTGCTCCAGAATCTTCTGTCGTCGCTTCGCATCGACGGATGAAAGCCGCACGGCCTCATTGACGGTGATTCGCCCGGCCTTGATTTCGGCAACGATCTCCGGGGCCTTCTTGTTGACGGCCTTGACCGTCTCGACGTAGGCCGAGTTGGCTTTGGCGATCCGTGCGGCGAACTGACTGGCCTTGCCAGAAGAGGTCGCCAATTCTTTGGCTCCCTTTTTGCCACGCCCTGGTGATCGGCGTTGGCGCTCTTTCGCCTCGATCTCCAACATCGGCAGCAGATCGAAGGCGACCACGGCTCGCTGGCTGGCCGTCAGATGTCGCCGCATGAGGTTTGTGGCGACGACCCACGCCAACGGGGAACCTTCTCCCTTCCATTCAACGAGTCGGGGACGCACGCCAGCGATCTCGCACGCTGCGAGGCGATTCCGACCGTCGAGAATGGCCCCATCCAGCGTGACGATGGGATTGAGCAGGCCGTTCTGTCGGATGTCTTCGGCGAGCGCCTGAAGCTCGGCGTCGGCAAGCCGTGGAAACAGAAGACAAGCTGGATGAAAGGTGATCGCCATGCCCCGAAGGCTATCGGATCGGGCGGATTTGTACAACGTCGGCCCTGGTCCTGACGCTGGCCTGGGACGTGGGGAAAGGAATGTACCCTCAGAATTCAGAGGCCCACTCCGACCCCGATTGAAAACGACAGCAGACCGATCCGCAAGTGGCGTATGCCACGATACTTACGGCACTTCCAGGGGGCGATTGAGAGCGTCAAGTAATGTACCTTGCAAGACCAGTCGAACACGCTGGTTCTGGCAGTCGCCGGGGCGTGTTCCGATGCAAAACCTCAAGGAGAAAAGCATGAAGAAGAACCAGCCGAAGGTCGTCCCCTACTTCACCCGCAACCTGCTGATCGAAGCCTCTCGGCTCGGTCTGGAGTGGGACTTCAACCGACAGATTTCCGAGGAGATTGCCGAAGTCCCTGACCTCAAATACCCCGTCGTCTTTACCCTCGACCACCACCATCGGCACGGCCAGCCGTGTGAGGCGCACGTCCGGTGTGTGATCTCGCTTGAGCCGTTCACGGACGGCGAAGTGGTCTGTGACGTGCCGACCGACTTTTTCGAGAAGCTGCCGACGATGCGGCTGAAGAAGCGGGTCGCAAAAAGGATCGCTTCCATTCGTTGATGCGCTGCACCAGTTGGTGAACCAGACCGCAAACGTGTTCCTCTTTGTCGGTGTGTTGCAACGACTTCTCTCTAACGAAGGAAATGAAGATGAGTATCGGAATGCAGAGCATGGTGAGAGTGATTCATGGATCGAACGACGACCGCTTCCCGATTGCCGGGGCAACGGTCGCCACAGTGCAAGAGAATCTTGCAGACGCCTTCAATATCCCGATTGAGGCGTTTGGCTGGGTCAACGGCAAGATCGTCGGCGAAGACTTTCGACTTCGTGACGCCGACATCCTGGAGTTCATCGTTCCTGATGGATTCAAGGGCGCAGGGGCGAAGCCAGACGATTCCTACTTCCAGCCGATCAAGACGCCGTTCCCGTACTACGGTGGCAAGGCGAGAGTTGCCCCGGAAGTCTGGCGTCGATTCGGCGACGTGAAGAACTACGTCGAACCATTCTTCGGCGGCGGTGGAGTTCTCTTGAATCGACCGCTCATTCCTGGGGTACTCCGCAAGGAGACCGTGAACGACATCGACGCCCTTCTGGTGAATTTCTGGAGAGCGTCCAAGTTGCATCCCCGTAAGTTGGCGAAGGTCGCCGATTACCCGGTGAACGAACTTGATCTGCACGCCCGCCACAAATGGCTGACGCAGAAACGGGAAGATATTCGGGAAACAATGAATGCCAAACCCGCATGGTGTGATCCCGTGGTCGCCGCTTGGTGGGTGTGGGGCATCTGCCAGTGGATCGGTGGTGGCTGGTGTGCATCTGACGGACAGAGCCGCAAAAAGCCCAGTTCGCATGGTCGGGGAGTCCATCGCCAATCCCACCAGCGTCCAGGTTTGGATGGCTGTGGCATTTACCGGAAAGGCGACAAGAGCCGAGGCGAATTGCTTCGGGAGTATTTTGCTTCACTTTCAGCACGACTGGAGCGGGTGGACATCCTAAACCGGCGACTGGTCGAGGGTGGTCACGCCTGCTGTCACAACCCGATACGGAATCACCGGAGTGTTTCTTGATCCGCCCTACACCGACAAAGCTGGCCGGAAGGCTGGTTTATATGCCGAGGACGATTTCAAGGTCGGCCATCAAGTTCGGGATTGGGCAGTTGAGAACGGCGGCAATCCAAAGCTCCGCATCGCCCTCTGTGGATACTTCGCTGAGTACAAGATGCCGCCGTCCTGGTCGTTGCATGAATGGAAGTCCACAGGCAGTCGCAACGGCAAGAAGGAACGTATCTGGTTCAGCCCGCATTGTCTGTCGTAATCAACTCCCGGCCCGCACCAGAGCATGTGTCTGGTGCGGGCCACCCCTGCGTGTCTCAGAATCTCACCGTTAAGGAATCGCTCATGGCCTCAGTTCGCCAACGAGGAAGCAAGCACGACCTGCCACAGTCGGCGCATGTGATTCGTGATTACGCCACCCTGAAGGTCTATCGCTGGTACTTCGCCGTGCCGCCCGGTTCGCCCAAATGGATCACGTCGGAAAGAATTGAGGACACGCTTCGGGTTTGGCAACCGAGGTACAAGCAGCTTCTGACGGCAGAAGATGGTCTCGAAATCCTCATCAACGTCCGGAATCTGCTGGACGTGCTTTATCCGTTCAAGTAATCCGATGAGCCGCAGATCAAAGCCCGAATGGAGTCCACCATGAACCGCTTTTTCACCGCCGTCGAACTCGCCGACCATTACCGACTCCCTCAGCACATCCAGGATCAGCTTTTCGGCGAAGTTCTCCCCGTGGAGAAAGACGACCAGGGCGAGCCGTTGTTCTTGGAGGCACACGTCGATGCGTGGCTGTCGGCCCGATATTCGGTTTCGCCCTGGCGGTCAGGATGCGCTGTTCACGGTCTGCCGACAAACTCGATCAGCGCCGACACCGATCAAAGCGCCTTCGTCACGGTGGCCGAAGCGCAGCGGCGTTATCTCGCTGGGAAAAGGTCGCTACGGTGGTGGTATCGCAGGATCGAGTTGAACATGATCGCTCATCACCGGGTCGGCGATTCGCTCTTGCTCCGCATCGGCGACATCGAGAAGTTCATCGCCGAGTCTCGGACGGGAGAAGCGCCGAATGAACCGGCACCGCCACGTCCCGTCGTGCCGCCGTCCGTAAAGCGGAAATGTTGCACGAAGCCACAAGAGAACGATGAGCGATTTCGGTTCTTCCCTCGGTGAGATGGACGCAAGGCGAAATAGCGTGTCATTTTGCTTTGCCGGTGTCCGTCACTTTCGGCGTCGTCTGAAAACCGAACTGTTCGCCCAGCCAGATCACCGCCTTATCGAAGACATCTTGGCTGGGCTTGGCATACCGCCCTTCGGTCATCGTGTCGGGAGCTTGGCCCAAGAAGAATTGCGAGTATCGTCCATACGAATCATGTTCTTCCAGTTTACTCGGCCCCGTTTTTCGCAGAAAGACAAGTGGTCGGACGACAACGCCTCGCTTCTTCATTTTTACCGCCATCCGTCCCCATGCGCTGTCGATGTTATCGACGATGGACACCTTTTGGGTCTCAGGATTCAGGGTGCTTCGATGAAGCACCCCGCCGTCTTGATTGAGCAGCAGATGCGTCCGGTCACTGGAGCGATGTTTGTCGAGCAAGGTCCGGGTTTCATCCCAGAGCATCCACGAGACGATTGGGACGTTTTGACCTTTGCCCGATGTCGTCTGTTTTCCGGTCTTGGTTCGTCGTCTCGTAATCCGCCGCCCGTCATATTCTGAAGGCTTCAACTCTGAAATGTCGGTTGGCAGCATTCCGCAATTCAGCATCAAGAGTGCGTAGAGGCGGGTGCGCTCACTGGCATTATCCCAGATAACCTGCAACTCGTCGCTGGAAAACGGCGTGATCTCCTTCAGCGCAACCTCGATATGCAACATCGGGTCATCGAGGTTTTTGGGGAGTTCACAAAGATCGTTGCGCCACAGCCAGCGGACAACAGCCTTCGCTTGGCTAAACAAGCTTGCGCCGTACTGTTCGGTAATGGCCCCAGTTCCGATCAAAGTCAGCAAATGCGAATTGAAGCCGCTTACGATCCGAGGGCTGATTTCCTGATGCCCATTGGTCGTCAGCCAATTGCGAAAAAACTGCGTTCGTTCTTGGTATCCTTTGAAGGTGGTGGCGTTGATTTGTCCAGCAATACTCCGAGACATCTGCTTTGTGACAAACTCGCCGATATGCCCATCGAGAGTGTTGTTCTTCGGCTCGGCATTCGTCCAACGGTGAAACGTCCGCAGGCTGTCGAGTCGATCCATCCACTCCATCACATCGGACATGCTCATTACCGACCGATGAATCGGGTCGCCCAAAATCCCCGTTTCCTTAATCGGTCGAGGTTTGGGCTTGGCGAACTCAGCTTGCAGCTTCTTGAGTTCATCCAACAGCCGGTTTCGGATTGGATCAGGGTCTTGCTCTGCCGCCAACCAAGCGAGCATGTCTTGTCGCAGTTGAATCGCAGTTCGATAGTCCTTCTGGTGCGGCTTCTCCGCTTCGAGCTTGAGGTCGATTTTGGCCCGCCAAGTTTTGAACGCCTCGACGGCTCGCTTGTATCCTGCCCGGTCGGACTTTCCCTCGATCTCTGAATACCAGAAGATTTCGCCCCGATACTTCTTTCGCCACCGTCCCCCGGCCTTCCGCTTCGCATCTGCAACCCAAGTAAATTCTGTCTTCATGGGACACCTTGGCGGCTGAGGCCGCTCTATTGGATACCCTCTGTGGATACCTTTCTGAGCAATTTTGACGAAAAAAGGTATCCACAGCAATGAAGAAACCCCTGAAAAACAAGGGTTTTTGAGTCGAGAGAGCAGTTTAGGAAAGCGCTGCTCTATCCAACTGAGCTACGAGAGCGGATATACGCCAATTTTATCGGATAGCTGTCTGATCTTCAAACGACTGCCAGCGGTGCCTGGTGTTTGAAGTAAGGGCGAATTATCGCCGTCGGAAATGGCTCCCCTATGAATCGGCGATGGAATCGCCTCCTACAAAGTCAGGCTTGGCGATGGAATCGTCTCCTGCGTTCAGGCCACGCGGGGCAGCATTTCTATTTCCAGCCGCACCAGCCGGTCGATGATGTCGCGCGGCGTTTGCGGTCGGCGCAGCGGTTGCTTGGCGATCATCCGCTGCACGAAGCGGTCGAGCTCCAGCGGCAGGTGCGGCACCCGGTTGCGCATGGAACGTGGCAAGTCCTCGCGCTGCTGGCGGATGAGTTCGCCCAGGTCGCGCGCCGCGAAGGGGGGCTGGCCGGTCAGCATTTCAAACAGGGTGATTCCCAGGCTGTAAATGTCGCTGCGGATGTCTCCCGTGGCGGTTGAAACCGCCAATTCCGGTGCCAGGTACTCGGCCGTGCCGGCTACGGCCCGTTCCATGCTGGAGCCTTCGGTTTCGTCGGCGCGGCGGGCAAAGCCCAGGTCGAGCAGGGTGACGTGCCCCTCCGGCGAGACGTGCAAATTGGCCGGCTTGACATCGCCATGCGTCCAACCGGCGCTGGCCAAGGCGTCGAGCGCCTCAGCCGCTTGCCGCGCGTACCACAGGGCCAGCGTCGGGCTGGGACGCCAACCCGCCGCTAGCAGATCGGCCAGGTTGATGCCTTCCAGCCAGGGCATCACCAGATAATACGGCGGACCCGCCAGGTGCGCGGAGAGTATCGGACAAAGCCTGGCATGTGAAACGCTGGCCGCGGCCGCCCGGCGAATGGTTTCCACCGCGGCGGGGGAGTCTTCCCAATGCCGTTCCAACAACTTTAGGGCGTATATGCCAGGCCGCTCGTCGCCGCCGTCGATCGGGCGGGCCAGGTAGACTTTGGTCAGCGAGCCGCGTCCCACGGCGCGCAGCAGCCGCCACGGCCCGCAGCGTCCCGTTTCGGGTGCGCGCTGGTCACTATGGGGGGGCGGAGATTCCGCGCCCGTCGTTGGCGGTTGAGTGGGTCTATGGGGCATTGCGAGGCGCACGCGGGAAATGCGCGAAGTGAAAGGTGTATCTCTCTCATCGACCAGACTGGCCGCGATGGTTGAGAAACCTTGAGAACGGCGCGGCCCCGCCTTGCGTGCCCGCCGACAGCCGTTATACTCTTACGCTTTACCAGTTTACAGAGCTTTGTGCGGTGCCAGACCAGTCATCTGGACGGTAAATCGTCCGGCGGTCGGTTTGGCTGCTGGCTGGCTTGGAACAGCCGCACGAACACCATTCGATACTTCTTTATGGTTGCGGGAGCGTGACATGTCTCAAATTTGCGATGTTTGCGGCAAAAAGCCATCGGTGGGCAATTCGGTCACTCTCCGCGGCAAAGCGAAGTACTTGGGGGGCGTCGGTACCAAAGTCACCGGCATCACCAAACGCCGTTTCAAGCCTAACCTGCAAAGCGTGCGGGTGACGGTCGGCCGCAACACCAACAAGCGGATGAAGGTCTGCACGCAATGCTTGCGTAGCGGTGCCGTGCTGAAGGCCGTGCGGGCCGCTCCGTTCCGCCTGCCAAAGGCCGAAGGGGCCAAGGCCGCCAAGGCTAAAACGGCCAAAGCCGGCAAGTAGTCCGCGTCGGCCGCTTTCGCATTCTTCTGAAACACTTTGACAGGCTAAGAACCCATGAGCCTGACACGCAAAGATGTCGAAAAGGTTTCACTGCTGGGCCGCTTGCGGCTGAGCGAGGCGGAGCTTGACACCATGACCACGCAGCTTGGCCAGATCGTGGGCTACATGGAAATGCTCAACGAATTGGACACCACCGGCATCGAGCCGATGGCCCATGCCGTTGAGGTATCGAACATCTTCCGCCCGGACGAAGTCCGCCCCAGCCTGACTAGCCAAGAAGCGCTCTCCAACGCGCCGGCCCAGGACGAAGGTTTTTATCTGGTGCCGGCGGTGCTGGGGGAATAGCCGGCTACTGTCGCTTGCCCCACTCGCGCTTCATGAACGCCAGGGCGTCTGCCGAGAGTTGCTCTTCGTCGCGGAACATGCGACGCCAGATTTTGGTGGCCGCCGCCAGGGCGGGCAGGGCCAGGCCAAATGCCTCGACCACCATCCAGCCGTCGTAGCCAACTTCCTTGAGCGTGTCGAATGTTTCATCCCAATGCACATGACCCTCGCCGGGCGTGCCGCGATCGTTCTCGGAAATGTGGACGTGGACCGTCTCTTTGGTGCAAGCCCGGATGGCCTCGGGGATTTTCTTTTCCTCGATATTGGCGTGGAAGGTGTCGTACATCATGCGGCAATGCGGGTGGTTCACCTCGCGGACAAAGCGGGCCGTATCGACCGCGTTGGTCAGCAGGTAGGTCTCGAAGCGGTTGAGGTATTCCATCGCCAGCATCACGCCGCACTTGCCGGCATGTTCGGCGACTTGCCGCATGCTATCCACGCCCCACTTCCACTCGTCGGGCGTTGGGCCCTGGCCAGAAAACACGCCCAAGGCCGAGTGATACGGCCCGCACAGGTGCGTGGCCCCTAGCGCCTGGCAGGCATCCAGCACGGCCTGTGTGCCGGCCACGCCCGCGGCGCGGACCTTGGCATCGGGGCTGATCGGGTTATCGTCCCCGCCTCGCACCGTAACCGCCGTGCGCTCCAGGCCGATATCGTCCAGCCGCTTGGCCATCGCCGAGTATTTCTTGGTGTCCGGGTCGAAGATGGGAATCTCCACTCCGTCGTAGCCCTGCTTCTTCAAACGCTCCAAGAGCGGGTAGTGATCCTCCGTGACCTTGTCGGTCCAGAGGAGAAGGTTCATGCCGTATTTCATGGGAAGGGGAGGTGAGAGGAGGTATGAGGTAGAAGGTATGAGGTATGAATGTGATTAGCTATCAGCCGTCAGCAATCAGCTTCATTCGGAGGGCTGAAAGCTGATGGCTGACAGCTAAGGATTCGGTACGAAATAACTTCCCCAATTGGCTCCCTCTCCCGGTACTCCGGGAGAGGGTTGGGGAGAGGGCGATATGGCGAAATGGACGCCATCAGCCGGCCCTCACCCCGGCCCTCTCCCAAAGCGAGAGGGAGTTCGCATGAGGAAGTTATTTCATGTCGCATCCTAACGGCTCTTGGTTAGCCGCATCCCCCGAACACTGAACACTATTCGCCCCCCAGTTTGCCATTGCCGTAATCGTTCGGCAAGAACCGCGCCCCACCAATCTAGAAATAAACGTCCCGCTAACCTTGCACGCGAAGGGCGTCCAGCCATTTATGGGCGGATTCGATGAAGGATTGGCCGAGAGCGTTAGGGGCGGCGGCCCGCATGATCAATCCGATCATCAACGGGCGATTGAGCGCGTCGCTGCGGCCAGCCAGGGCGCACCAGGGTGAACCCTTGCCGCGGTCGCCAGGAAGGGGCGCTTCGGAAAAAAACGCGTGCGCAAAGCCGCGCGGGCTGAGCTGTGCCGGCCAACGATAGAAGCGCGTGCCGTGGCCGACAAAAATATTGCTTAGCCCAGGAGCGAGGGAATCGAGCAGGACGTTGAGTTCGTCGGCGTCGGGCAACTCGGATCGGCCCACCGGCGCTACCACGACCGCCGCTAGTCGTACGCCGATGTGGTAGCACTCCAGGCCTGGCCCGCGCGGCGGGCCGGCATCGCCCAGCTCCGCCACGTTAAGCCGCAACGGCGGGCCCGGGCTGGGGGGAGGCGGGCGGTTCTTTAACAGGCGCAATACCACGAACATCACCAGCCCCGCGCCGGCCACCGCCACGAAAAGGGGCCAAGGATACTGCATTACGACCTCCGCCTGGCCAACAATCCGTTGACAACCAATGCAGCCAGCAATACAACGCCCGTCAGCAACTGCCGGGCCAAATCGTCGATCCAATTGATCTGCGCCAGTCCAATCTTGAGGACCGTAAACGTAACCACGCCAATAATCGTGCGGCCGATTCCACCTTCTCCGCCAAACAGGCTGGTCCCGCCCAAAACCACGCAGGCCACGGCGCTCAGCAGCAAGTCGCTGTTTTGGTCGAGGCTGACGCTGTTCAGTCGCCCGGCATTGAGCAATCCGCCTAGCCCGGCGGTCAGCCCGCAAATGGCCAGGCAGGCTACGACGATCAATCCCGTCCGCACGCCCGACAGCCGGGCGGCCTCGCGGTTTCCACCGGTCATATAGACATAGCGGCCGAACCGCGTGTGTTGCAAGACGACATGGCCAACCAGGGCCACAACCGCCGCCACCACGGCGCCAAAGGGGAGCCAGACATCGTCGCCCCGCTTAAACCCGCTGTTCCCCAAGCTGCGCAATACCTCTGGCATGTTGAAGGTCTCGCTGCGCGACAAATACCGAGCCGCCCCGTCCGAGATATACATCATGGCCAGCGTGATGATAAAGCTGGGCATTCTGGCCCAAACCGTAAGCGTGCCCGACAGCAACCCCAGCAAGATGCTGGTCAACAGCGAAATGGCGATGATCGCCAAGATAGTCGGGGAGAATCGCGACGGCGCTGCCGCCGCCGGCGCAGGGGGAAGTGCCTCTCCCGGTGGCTTGCCGCCCTTGGCCATCTGCGCGGCAGCGGCCTTGGAGGCCAGTTCTTGTGAAGTGACGTATTTGTCGTACGACCAGCCGCACAACACGGCGGTCCACAAGGCGATCATTCCCACGGCCAGGTCGATCTCGCCGCACAGCAGCACAAACGTCAACCCGACCGAGACGACCATCAACACCGCCGCCTGGTCCAAAAGATTCTTGGCTGTACTCGGTCGCAGGAATTTTCCGCCGGTGAAGATGGTCATCAACACCAGTATCACCAGCAGGCTGGCCAACGGAGCCAGGTCCTTGGGTTCAAAGCGGCGGTGGCGCGGCACCAGTGGCAAAGCGGTTTCAGCGGAAGGACTCATGCAAGGAAAATTCGTGGGCTAGCGAGTGAACAGAAGCAAGGACATCAACCGCAGTCGACCGCCATCTTGTGTCCGCGCGTCGAACGATGCAAGCGGTTGGCGGCGGCCTGGCGGGCGTCGGCGAGTTTCCTTGGCCCCAGCGGGCAACTACAATCGGCTTGGCCTGCCCTCCCGTGAAACCAAAGTCCCACCTGCCTGGAGGATTCCCATCATGCTGTCCCGATGCGCTCGCCGACTGGGAATATGCTTGCTGTGCGGCCTGTTGCCCTTTTGCCATGCGGCCCCGCCCGTGGCGGCGGCCGAGACCGCCGTCGCGATCGACACGCCCATGCCGCCGCCGGAGTGGGCGCTGCTGCAACGCGAGGTTTTGCGGGCGCACGAGAAAGCCTGCCAGGAATTTTTTGCCCGTTATTTTGACGAGCGGGGCTATCTGCTGTGCGTCGAGCGGTGGGGGGGCGACGATGGCCCGGATGACGCCATCGAGAACGTCAACTACTGGCCGCTGCTGCACTCGCTGGGCTGTTCGAACGATATCCGCCGCATGTACCGGCTGGCTTGGGAGGGGCATTTGCGGCAATACACGGTGGCCCGCACTACACAGGTCCCCTTCGCCCGCGAGGGCATGTACTACAAGGAATTCCCGGTGATGATGGACTGGTTCCACAATGCCGAGGGGGCCACGGTTTTCAACGTGATGGGGCTTTCCGATCCCGACGACCTGCTGCTGCAACAGCGGGCGCGGCGTTTTGCCGGGTTCTATATGAACGAGGATCCCGGCGCACCCAACTACGACCCGCAACACAAGATTATCCGCGGCATGTTCAATGGCAGCCGAGGTCCCCTGTTGCGAAAAGCAACCGGGTTGGACTGGGCGGGAGATCCGATCGAGGTCGAGGGACGTTTTGCCTTGCGGCATGGCGAGGAAAGCTACCGCGACATGCTGGCCCATTTTCAGGATTACAACGATGTGCTAGGCGACCACCCGCAAAACATGAGCGCAACGACGTTGGCCACCAATGCCTTCATGCTGGACCAAGAGACCAAGTATCGCGACTGGGTGTTGGAGTATGTTGATGCCTGGCGGGAGCGGATGGAGCAGAACGGCGGGATCATTCCGACCAATATCGGACGCGATGGCACCATTGGCGGCGACGCCGGCGGCAACTGGTGGGGTGGCGTTTATGGCTGGGGGTTCTCGGTGGTCGATCCGGCGACCAAACAGATCAACCATCGCAATACCCACTACCGCGGGCTGGCGGGCTTTGGCAACGCCTTGCTGCTCTCGGGCGATCAAAAGTACGTGGCGGCCTGGCGCAAGCAGATCGAGCAGGTCAACGCCCAAGGCCGTTTAATCGACGGCCAGAGACAATACCCCAAGATGCATGGCGAGCAAGGCTGGTACGCTTTTTCGCCAGCGCCCTATTCCGAGGGCGCGTTGGAAGTCTGGTACTGGTCGATGGATGCCAACGACCGAAAATGGGTGCCGGGCAACCTTTGGCTGGAATACCTGGATGGCCATCGCCCCGATTACCCGGCGCAGGCCTTGCGCGGCGACCTGGAGACGATCCGCCGGCGCGTGGCGGCCATGCGGGCCGATACCACCACGCCCGACACGCGGCTCTCGGACGATCCCAATTCGCTCAACCCGGCCACGGTGCAAAATCTGTTGCAACTAATGACCGGCGGCCTGTTTTTACGAAATCAGGGGAACGTGCAGCATAGCCGCGTGCGGTATTTCGACCCGGTTGCCCGCCGAGCTGGCATTCCGCCCGACGTGGCGGCGCTGGTAGAGCAAATGACGGATGAAACCACGCTGCTCACGCTGGTCAACGTCAGCCAGACGGAACCGCGCGAACTTATCGTGCAAACCGGCAGCTACGGAGAACACCACTGCACCAGCGTAGCGCAGGGAGAAAAGGCCCAAGCCGTGAACAATTCGCACTTCACCGTAAAACTAGCACCGGGTACCGGCGCAAAGCTGCAACTGCATCATCGCCGCTATGCCAACGCCCCCACCCTGGCACATCCCTGGTAGCCAGCCAACCAATCGAAAATCAAAAATCAAAAATGTCTCACTCTCCCATCCGCCGATACTTCTCCTGATACTTCCGATACAGCCGCTTATGCCGGTCGGACAAATCGACGGGCTTGCCGGCAATGAAGGCTTGCTCGACTTGCGTGGTAATCTCCAGCGGGTCGCCGGTGGTGACGATGAGCGTGGCATCCTTGCCGGGGACGAGCGAGCCGACGCGGCTTTCCACCCCCAGGATTTGGGCGGCAAACAGGGTGACCGACTTCAGGGCTAGGTCGGGCGGCAGCCCGTGCGCGGCGGCACTGGCGGCCTGGTAGGGCAGGTTCCGCATGTTCCAGGCGCTTTCGTTGTTGCTGATGCAAAACCGCACGCCAGCTTCGTGCAACCGCAGCGGTACGGTAAAGGCCTCGTCGTAGGCCACCGCCGCGTGCTGCGGCAGGCGGTGCGTGCCCGAGACGATGACGGGCACATCGTACTTCTTGAGCAGTTCCGCGCATTGCGGCGCGTCGTACCCGCCCAGAATAATCAGCCGGACTTTCTCGGCCGCGGCAAACGACACGGCCGATTGAATATCGGCGGCGGCGTCAGCCTTGATCACCAGCGGAATCGTCCCCGCGAAGATCGGCGCGAGCGATTCCCAGCGGGCGTCGAACTCGATTTCGCCGCCCCCTTCCACCAGCGATTGTTTGGCGGCCAGATAGGCGTGGGCGTCGGCAAAGGCCTCGCGAATGCGGGCGATCTCCCGCAACCGGGCATTGGCGTCGATTTTCTCGGTATGGCCGCTGTACCAGTCGTGGCTGCCGACGGCCCGGGGCCAGTTGATAATCAGGCCGGCCCCCGGCTTGATGGCCATGTCCTCCCACGACCAGCCATCCAACTGCATCACCGCCGACGTGCCCGAGATCAGCCCGCCCGTGGGTGCGGTGACGGCCACCAGAATTCCATTGGCGCGCCCCACGGGGATAAGTTCGCTGTCGGGATTGAACGCCACTTGGGCCTTGACGTTGGGGTTGATCGTGCCGGTCTCGGACTGGTCGCGCGTGGCACGGACGGAATCGATCTCGACCAGGCCCAAATCGCTGTGGGCTTCGATCAGGCCGGGATAAACGTGCTTGCCCGTAACGTCAATTCGCTCCACGTCGGCCGGCAGCGGCACCTCGGCCCCAATCGCCAAGATCTTGCCTTCGTGGAACAGCAGCGTGCCGCCGGCGATGTCAGATCCCTCCACCGGATGAATCGTGCCGCCAATCAGGGCCACGGGGTGCGCCGGCGCTTTGCCGGGAACTTCCGGCGAGGCGGCCGCGTGCCGCAAAAGGCTGGCCGCGAGCAAACAGATTGCAGCGAATGGAAAGAAGTTTTTCATGGTGGTGTCGATTTGAATATTGGCCATTGTAGGAGGCGATTCTATCGCCGATTGATTTGTGCTTTCGCGTGCTGATCGGCGATGCAATCGCCTCCTACAACGCGGGTGGCGCGGCGGATTTGTTAGGGTCGAGCGACGGGGCCGCGGCTTCTGGATTCAGAATGCGTTGCACGAGTGCCGCACGCTTGCTCTCTGCTTGCGGACGTTGGGCCAGATCGGATTGCAGGTCAAAGTATTTGCGGCCGTCGATCCAGGTCTGTTCGCAGCGGGTGTAGGTGGAAAGGGGTGAATGGCTCCAGAGGGCTAGATCGGCGTCTTTGCCCGGTTCGATCGAGCCGACCTTGGCATCCACGCCCAATTGCCGGGCCGGGTTAAACGTCACCATCTTGAGCGCCTCGACCGGCTCCACGCCGCCGTATTTGACCGCCTTGGCCGCTTCCAGATTCAGCCGCCGGGCCAACTCCGGAAAGTCCGAATTGAGCGACACCACCACGCCCGCGCCGTGCATCAAGGCGGCGTTGTAGGGAATGGCGTCGTACACCTCAAACTTGTAGGCCCACCAGTCCGAGAAGGTCGATCCCCCTACGCCCGACTCGGCCATCACATCGGCCAGCTTGTAGCCTTCCAGCACATGCTGCAACGTCGCCACGCGGACGCCAAACCCGCGGCAGGTCCGCAGAAAAGCCAGAATCTCGTCCTGGCGGTACGAATGGCAATGGATCAAACGCTTGCCTTGCAGTACTTCCACTAGTGCTTCCAATTCCAGATCGGTTCGGGGAGGGGGGCCTTGCTGGCTGGCACGCCATTTGTCCCAGGTTCGCTGGTAGGCTTGCGCCGCGCGAAAGGCATCCAGCACCAGTTGCTCCACACCCATCCTGGATTGCGGGTAGCGGCTGCCGTCGCCGCCACCGTTGGATTGCTTGACGTTTTCACCCAAGGCGAACTTGATCCCTGGCGGTGCCGCGGCAAACTTCATCTCCTCGGGCAGTGATCCCCAGCGCAATTTGATCACCTGGTTCTGGCCGCCAATGGTGTTGGCCGAACCGTGCAAGACGTTGACCGCGGTGACGCCCCCGGCCAATTGGCGGTAGATGTTGGGGTCGTTGGGGTTGATGAAATCGGCGATCCGCACTTCAGCGGTAATGGTTTGCCCACTCTCGTTGATGCCGCCATCGGTGGCAATGTGGGAATGGCAGTCGATGACGCCAGCCGTCAAGTGTTTGCCGGAGCAATCAATCTCCACGGCTCCCGCCGGAGCCGTCAGGCCAGGGCCAACGGCTTTGATCTGGCCCGCTTCCACCAGGACCGAACAGTTCTCAATGGTTCCTTGCGGGCCGCTGGTCCAGACCGTGGCATTTTTGAAGAGTACCGCGCCAGGTTGCGCGGGCGGCGCGGCCAGCCCCTGCGACGAAAGGGGATAGACCACTGGAAACCAAGCGCGGCGCGGCGGCGGTACGGCGGCCGTTTCGGCCGGCGTCTTGCTGGAAGCTTCATCCGGCTTGTCAGGTTCGCCCGGCTTTTCCTCAGGCTTCTCAGCCGGCGTTTCTTCCGCGGTCGCGGGTGGAACCGATCGCGCGGCGCTAAGATTCGTTTCGCGGCCGTCTGCCCAGGTAACTCCGCCAACCAATGTCTCGCCCCCGGCATCGCCCGTCACCGCCACACTCAGGCGGACGACACCCGGCCAGCCGAGCGGTTCTCCTTTTAGCGTGACCCTGAAGCGCGAGTCCTCGAGCGCGGCGGACGACAAGCCGGCTTGTTTGTCCCCCACGGTCAGCTTTCCACCGGGATGGGCGGCATCGCCTTCCAGCTTCAGGACGGCGGTTTGCGGCTGGCCATCGGGCAGTTGTAAGGTTACGTCCCAACTTCCACGCAGATCGAACAAAGGGGCCGCCGCGTTTTCGTAGCGGTTGCCATCGACCCATGTCTCCAGGACCTTGGTTCCCTTGGCGAACAAATCACCGTCGGTGACGACCAAATTGCCATGCTTGCCGACATCGAGCGTCCCCAAGCGGTCGGCCACCTGGTACAACTCGGCCGCGTTGGTGGTCAAAGCCCGCAAGGCACCTTCGGCCGTTAGGCCGCGGGCAATGGCCGTGCGAATGGCTTCCAGAAAATGGTCGCGGTCTTTCAGGCCTTCCGTTGTAAACACCAGTTTCAGGCCGGCGGCTTCCAATCGGCCGGGGTTTTCGGGGGCAATGTCCCAATGCATCAAGTCTTCCAGCGGCACCGCCCGTGCGAATTCGGGGCTATCGACCTGGGGCGGGTCGGGAAATTGCAGCGGCAAGATAATCGTGCGGCTGGCGGCCTTAATGGCGTCGAGCCGGCGATATTCGCGGCCCGACCCGCGAACGATAACGGTGCGATCAAACTCCCGGCCCAACCCATCGGCCCGCAAAAAATAGAGCTCGTTGGGCGTATCGATCACCAGGGGCAGCCCCCCCTCGGCCGCCGTTTGCAGGGCTTCCAGCGCCAGGCTGCGTTGCGGCCGAGTTTGACTGGCGTTGGAATCGTAGGCTTGCCAGGCCTGGCGGTACCAGCCGGCATCGAGCAGCGATTGCCTTACCAGCGCCATGGCCCCCATCGGCGAATTGGGGTAGCCGTCGCGGCTGCCGCCCGGGGGCGGTTGCAACCGCAAGTGCATTGCCACTGGAGAACGCAAGACCGTCTCTGGGCCTTGTTCGTCGCCCGTGCAAACCAAGGCGCTCGTTCCCTTGATGATTCCGCCGGACGGAGCAACCAATCGCGCGGCAATGCCTTGGCCGCGCAACTTTTTGTTGAGGCCGAGATCTGGCTTGTACGATTCGCCCGCCCGGGCGTGGGCGACGATGTTATGGTTCCAATAGCCGCCGCCGGGATGGTCGGCCGCCGCGGGCACGTCGATCTCTTGATAGGCGTCGATGAAGCCCGGATAGATGGTCTTACCCTCCAGCTTCCAGACCCTGGCATCCGCTGGCGGGGGAACATCGGCCCCGACCGCGACAATCGTGCCATTGCGAAGGACGATCGTCCCTTTCTCGATGACGCGGCCCGGCGCGACGACAATACGGGCACCTACCAATGCATGAATCGCGGGAGTATTCTCGCGCAAGCCGGCGGCCGGGGTGGTCGGCGGGGCGGCGGCGGCCAGGCTTGAAAGAAGCCAGGCGGCAATCAGTGCCAGGCTGGCCCACGGCTTGCGAATGCAATTGGCAATGCTGCTGAAATTAAACGTCATGGGCCGCTCGAAGGTGGGTCGGCATGAGGGAAGATTGGCCCGGACGGGCCGCTGCAACGGCAGGAATTATCATAACACGGCCCCGGATGGGGCTGGGCTGCATTTCGCGCGCCCGATTGGAAATTCCTGATATACTTTTCTGGCGAGGCCGGAATGGTTCTGGCAATCGCGATTCGGTCCAAGTTCGGTTTGTATTGCAGCCTTGCGGAGCCGGTGTGAACAGTTTTTATCAGCTTTCGATGGCCTACCGGCTGGTGGGGCTGTTTGCATTGGGGGCGGGCATCGGAAGCGTCATTAATTGGGCCATTTTTCAGTGGGGGCTGACCCGCCGTGCCGCCAGCCCTTGGTCGGCCCAACCGGCCGAAGCCCCTCCGCGACGGTTGATCGACTTCTTGCCGATCGCCGGATGGTTCTTTTTGAGGCGAGAGTCGCCGCTGTGGGGCCGCGGGCATTGGATTCGCCCCGCCTTGATTGACCTGGGTACGGGCTGCATGTTTGCCGGTTTGTACTGGTGGGAAGTGGCCCAACTTGGGTTGTACCCGCGCGATATCTTGCCGCCGGGAATGCCGCCGAGCCTGGCGCTGTTGGATGTGCTTCATGCGCAGTTTGCCGTCCATGCCGGGCTGCTGTGCTTGATGGTGATGGCCACCTTCATTGACATCGACGACCAGATCATCCCCGATAGCGTTACGCTGCCTGGCACGCTATTGGCCTTGTTGCTGGCGGCCGTCCATCCCTGGTCGCTGCTGCCCGCCGGCATGTTGCGGCTGCCCAGCGGCGAGTTGCAAGTCGAGTTTGTTACCTTGATGAGCCCCAGTGGCTGGCCCGCCTGGCTCAATGCGCAATGGGACCAATCCCCCTTGGTGATTGCCTTCTTGTGCTTGTGGCTGTGGTGCTTTGCCTTGTTGCCGCGCCGTTGGCGGGGCCGCCGCGGGGCCAACGCCGCCGTGGGCCTGATGCTGGCCCGCATCTCGCGAGATCCGTTTTCGCGGCTGGTGCTGCTGATTGGCTTGGTGGTGTCCGTGGGAATTGTTCTGTTCTGGCGGCTGGGGGGAGCGCATTGGCAAGGGTTGTTGTCGGCGCTGGTGGGGATGATGGTCAGCGCCGGACTGGTGTGGGGAGTACGGTTGATCGCCGCGCTGGTGTTGCGGCGCGAGGCGATGGGCTTTGGCGACGTCACACTGATGGCCATGATTGGCGCGGCGCTAGGTTGGCAAGCCGGGCTGGCCGTGTTTTTCATCGCCCCCGTCGTCGCGGTGTTTTATGCCGTTGCACGGCTGCTACTGCGCGGCGAGCGCGAAATCCCCTATGGGCCGTTCTTGTGCGCCGGCGCGGCCACGGTGATTATCGCCTGGGCACCCATCTGGGAGCGGATCATGTTAGTGGCGGCGGACTTTAACATGCCGTGGTGGTTCTTGCCGGCCCTTTTGGTAGGCGCGGCGGTCATGCTGGCGCTGTTGTTGTCGCTGTTGCAACTCATCAAGGGCCTGTTTCGCCCGCGGACGGCCCAAAACGAACCGCCCGCCACGACCTAAGGACGGGCGAGGAACGGCTTCGGCCCGCGTTTGTCTGACGTGGAAATCGCATGTCTCAGCGGCGGAAACACAATCGAGGAACCAGCGAACCGGCCCCGTTTTCGCGCCAGCAAATGGCGGTCTGCGGCCTGGTGTTGCTGGTGGCGACCTTGACAGCCTATGGCAACGTGACCAGCCATGATTTTGTCCGCTTTGACGACAACCAGCACTTAAGCGGCAACCCCCATCTCAATCCGCTGACCTGGAAAGGGCTGGGCCAACTTTGGGCCGAGCCCTTTTTTGGCGAATACGTGCCCGTGACTTACACGTTGTTTGCCGCGGAATCTTGGCTGTCGGGCCGGACGGGTACCGATGCGGAGACCGCGGAGTTCAACCCGGCGGTGTTTCATACCGGCAGCCTGCTGCTGCACCTGGGGTGCGTGTGGCTGGTGTTCCTGCTGTTGCGGCGTCTGACACGCCATACCTGGGGTGCCTTGTGCGGCGCGCTGTTGTTTAGCTTGCATCCGCTACAGGCGGAATCGGTGGCCTGGGTTTCTGAAACGCGCGGGCTGCTGGCCGCTTGTTTTTCGCTATTGGCGTTGAATGCCTATCTGAGTTTTGCCGGGGTACCCGGCAATTTTGAGCAGCCAGCCGCGGGCCAAGCCACGGAGGCATCCACGGTCAGCCGCCAGCGCTGGGCGGCCTATGCTGGGGCCACGGCCTGGCTGATCTTGGCGCTGCTCTCGAAGCCATCCGCCGTGGCATTGCCGTTGCTGGCGGGTGTGTTGGATGTGGCGATTGCCAAGCGCGGCTGGCGGGCCGCGGTATTGTCTCTGCTGCCGTGGCTGTTGCTGGCCGGCGGATTCGCCCTTTGGACGCGGTCGATGCAGCCCGGCAACATCATGACCTTTGTGTCGCCAATCTGGTCGCGGCCGTTGATCGCCGCCGATGCCTTGGCGTTTTATTTGTACAAGTTGGCCTGGCCGGCCATGCTGGGCATTCACTACCCTCGTTCGCCAGAAGTCTTGCTGGAAGGCCAGGTGCTTTACTGGACCTGGCTGTTGCCGGCGGCCTGCCTGATGCTGCTGCTGGCCATTCCCGCGGCGCGGAAGTATTGGCCCGCGGCGGCGTTGTTTGTGGCGGCGGTGGCACCAGTTTTGGGTTTGGTGCCGTTTGGCTTTCAGAATTACTCCACCGTGGCCGACCGATACGCTTACCTGGCCATGCTGGGACCGGCGCTGGCGGCGGCCTGGCTGTTGGCCCGCCACTGGACCTTCAATCGCGCGGCCTTGGCGGCCATGCTGCTGTTGCCGTTGGCGTGGTTGAGCTATCAACAATCCCAAACCTGGCGCGACAGCCACGCGCTGTTTGCGCGGGCACTAGAAGTCAATCCGCGGAGCTGGCTGGCGCGAATGAACCGGGGCTGCCTGCTTCGCGACCAAGCCGACCGGGCCTTACGAGAGGGAGCAACCGCCCAAGCCGAGCCGCTATTGGCCGATGCCATGGAGGACTTCAACCAGGCCATTGAATGCCATCCCAGGCAGTACTATCCGTCGGCGTACATGCATCGGGCCAGCGTTCATTGGCTGCGGGGCGACCGGCCCCAGGCGATGGAGGACTACACCGAGTCGATCCGCTTATGGCCCGACAACCCCAACTCCTACTTCAACCGGGGGCTGGCGCATCAGGAACTGGGAGAGTACCAGCAGGCCGTGGACGACTATACCCAGGCCATTGAACTGCAGCCCGACTACGCGGACGCCTACAACAACCGGGGCGTCGTGCAAGAACTGCTGCACAACCCGGAAGAGGCGATTGCGGATTACACCCGGTTTATTGAGCTGCGGCCGTTCAACGCTGATGGCTATCTGATGAGAACGCATATCCTCCGCGAACTAGAACGGACCGCCGAGGCCGTGGAGGATCTATCGAAGGCCATCGAACTGCGGCCAACCCAGGCATTGTACGAAACCCGGGCCACGTTTTATCTGCGACTGAACAACTGGAGGATGGCCCAGGCCGATGTCGATACCATCCGGCAGCTCGGTGGCCAACCGAATCCTGGGCTGGTACAAGCCATTCAGGCTCGGGCGGACCGAGTCCCTTGATCTAGTTTTTGTAGGAGGCGATTCCATCACCGACCAAAATTGTAGGAGGCGATTCCATCGCCGATGGGTTGCGTAATGCTCCGCGGCAATCGGCGATGGAATCGCCTCCTACAAGTCCTATTTCGGCGCGACTAACTCAAAATCGCGTGGGCCGCGGGAGAGGTACAGGTGGTCGAACAAGGCGTACTCGCCATCCACGGTTGAAAGCGCCAGGCCGCTGAGCGTGAACTCGCCAAAGTCGGCGTACAGGTCGCGGGTGACAACCGCAAAGCCCTCCGTCGGCAGCGGGCCGGTACGCAGGGCAGCGCCATAGGTCTCTCCCCCCGCGCCGGCGTCGTAGCGAAACTTGGCGGGGCTGGCGGCCGTGGGACCAAAGGTATTGTCGTGGCCGATCTGCAGGGCAATCGCCGCTCCTCCCTGTTTGCGCCAGGCGTAACGCAAGTAGCGATACTCGCCGGGAGCGGGATTTTGGCGGATCTTGAGATTCAGGCCCGGCATATTCGTGCGATACTTTTGATCGACACCCACCTTGATACTGGCGGTACCGGAATACTTTTCGCCCTCGAACAATTCGATGGTGGCGTTGCCTTCCACCAGAAAGTCGACGAAGGCCTTCTCATCCTCGAACAACTTTCGCGGCTGCTCGGTAGCGGCAATCGCGGCGGGACAACCGGCCAGATCATCTTGAGTCCGCGCCAGGTAGATGCCGTCGAACAGGCCGTCACCCGTCTGCGGCGTGAAGGCCAGGCCGGTCAGCTCGAACGCGCCAAAGTCGGCGAACAGGTCGCGCGTCACCACGATCCAATCGTGCGGCAGAGCGTCGCTGACTTTCAGCGTGGCCATGCCGGGCATATCGGCACCCGCCAAATAGCGATACGCCGGGCCGGCAACGCCCGGTGCCGGTCCCCAAGCACCGTTGGCGTTGAGTTGCAGCACCAGGCTGGCACCTGACGTTTTCTTCCAGGCGAAACGCAAATAGCGAAACTCGCCCTCCCCCGGATTCTCGGCGATTTTAACTCCCAGCGAGGGAAGATTGGCGCGAAACTTTTGTGCCTGCGTCACGCGCAATGCGGCGGTGCCAGTCAGGCGGTCGATGCGTTCCAGCGTTGCCTGTCCGTCCCCCTCGTTGAGCGCGGCGGCGAACCAGGCATCGTCCTCAAACACGCGGTACAAAGCCGGCGGCGGCCCCCCTTGCGTGACCTTTACGGCTACATCGAGTTGATTCGACGACGCCAGCGGCACGTTGGGGGCAAGTTGGCTGATGCCAACCAGTTTGACACCCGCCAAATCGGCCGGAGGCGTGCGGAAGGGAAAACTCACGGGAAATTCAAACTCGCTCTCGCCGGCTGGCACGCTGGCGGCGGGGGGCAGATAATCGGCCGGCAGTCCGGCCAACGTCAGGGTGACTTCTTGAGCGAACCCGGCCTGGCGAATGATACGGCCGGTCAGCTTGCCGGTTTCGCCCGTCCCCGCCAAGGCCGCGACGGAATTGCCGCCGGTAAGCTCCAAGGCAAACGACGGTTTGACCGTGGGAAATCGACGGGCGGCACTGACGGCGCTGGCCACCACGGTCTTTTCGTCCGCGCTGAGCAACTCGGCCTTGAACGCCAGGTCGTAGGGAATCTCTGGCAGATCGCCCGGCACTTGCACCACCACATCCACCGACGATTGATCGGCCGGGATCGTCGGCGTACCTTCAACCCGCAGCGCACGAGCCAGATCGGGGACTTGCTGGTTGTTCTCGGCTTTGGTCGGAATGGTTTGCGTCGTCAACAGCGACAGCCGAACTGGCCCGGCCATGCCTTCGGCTCGCGCGATTTGTACTTGAATGGTCAATGGGGAACCAATTGGAATCTGCCCGCCCGCGGAATCGGCCGCCAGGGCCGCCACCAAAGCCCCCGGGCCGACGACCGCCAGGCCCGTTTCCGCCCGCAGCCACGGTTGGTCGCGGGTGGCCGGCGTTTCCGCCGCACGCGCGGTGCGCACGAGTCCGACCACCGGATCAACGCTCTGCCCCGTCACGGTTATCACGCCTTGCGATAGGGGAAGTTCCGAGGAAGTCAGCGAAACAAAGGCCTCATTGGCACCGGCGGGTATTTCATCATTGGCCAGCGTGGTGCCAGCGGGCAGGCCGGCCAGCGACAGTTTGATCGGACCGTTGTAACCAGTGCGGGCGGCTTGTACGCGCAGCAATGCCGCGCCCCCCTGTGGCAGCAATTGGCGGTCCTCGGTTAACGTCAACGAAAAATCGGGCTGGCTAACCGGTGCGGCGGAAATGCGATAGACAAAGTCCTCGCCGCCGCGGCCGTGCAGATCCTTCAGCCCAACCAGAATGTTGGTCACGCCGGCGGGCACGGTGAAATCTAAGCCGGGATCGGTGGTTCCAGGCCGGTCATCGTTGGAGGCCAATCCGCCTCCGGCTTCGTTGTAGATCGTCAGGACTCCGTCGAGGGGCGACCCGATACGTTGCGCCTGAACATCAAACCGCAAGGCAGCGCCGGGCTGAACCGCCAGCTTGTAACGGTCATCCTCGCCAGCCACGGCCAGGCGGCCGCTGATGCCAGTCGGCACGGCGGCTTGAGGCAGTGAGCCATCGGCGGGACGCTGTTCCAGCAGTTCCGCGTGGTCGCTGATGGCCACCGCCGGACGGTTGCCCGTGAAATTGGCCACGGCGGGCCAGGCCGCCGGCAGGGCCTGTGCCAGAATGTTACCGTCGAAATGCGTGGAGGTGGCCGGCGGCAGGTTCGTGCCAGCAAACAACAGATCGGCGGCTTGCCCACGTTGCACGGCCAGCGGCAAGACAAAATCGGCGTAGTTCAACTCGCCAATCTTTAGGGCAAAAAAGCCCGGCGCGGCACCTCGATAAAGCTGGTCGTGCATTTCGACAAAGTACGTGCCGTCGGCCGGCAACAGATAGGTGATGCGGGCATCGCCAGCCAGGGCCGCGCGGCCTTGCGACCAGGCAAGCTGCACGCGGCGGCTGTCGAGCAGCCGCACCACCGGAGTCATCGCGGAACCGAGCCGCCGCGATGACAGGTCGATCACGATCTGTTGGCCCTGCCGTCCCTCGAACTGTGTTGAAAGGACCGTACTGCCCGATAATTCGCCGTGGTAAGCAGCGGGCAGTTGCGTAGCCGCGGGACCGAACGGCAACTGCGGCAAACGGTTGACGCCCACCAGCACACCATTGGAAATGCCGCTGGCCGAACCAATGCGCAATTGCTGGACGCCCGACAACGAGGCTTCCTGGGAGGCATCGAGGGCGATCTCGACTTCAATCCGATTCGGCTGTGCACCATCCTTCAACTTAAACGCAACCGGCACCGCGCCCAAAAAGAGCTTCGGCTCTGGCAGCAGTTCGGCACCGTCGATGGCCAACGTCGTGGACCCGCCGATTTGCAGCCCACGCACCGACAGGTTATTGATTTGCGGCGCGGCCTGGATGGCCACCGAGGGAAGCATCAACAAGCCGGCCAGCAAAGATCCCGCAATCACAAATCGAAGGCGTAAGGCCATGGAACACCTCGCGGATAAATGGCTGAGTTTCATCATGGTTTGCAGGAGGCGATTCCATCGCCGATTGGATGCGTGGAAAACGGTACCTTCGGCGATGGAATCGCCTCCAACAATGATTTCTAGCGCTTGCCTGAACCTAACTCCTTGATCCAGGCCCGCAGCATTTCCACCGCTTGTTTATCGACAACGCTGGTGGCTAATTGCGGCATGCGGCCGGGACCGAGTTTGGCCACGCGATGCAACAACACTGAACGTTCGGGACTGCCGGAGGCAATCAGCCGCGGCTCGGTCAGGTCGAACTTGTGGTGCAAAGGGGGCTCGTCGATGAGCTTCATTTTGTCCAGCGAGACTGCAAATTCCAGGTTGATCTGGGCGTTGCCGCCACCCGCATCGACATGGCAATGCGCGCAATTGGCGTGTAGATAAGACCGGGCACGCGCTGTCAAGCCGGCCGCGTCATCGTAAGGATTTGCCAGACGGGGAATTCTCTCCGGCGCTGCCGGCAGCAAGGTCGATGTTTCTTCCGCCGGTTTGCGCTGGCCTGGGGCGGTGGTGAAAGTTGCCATCCGCGCATTGACGCTGGCATCCTCCAGCCCCTGCGCCTTGAGTTCGTCGCGCAGCAGCGTCGTCAGTTCCGCGCTCCCCTTTACCCGCAACAGCCCCAGGTGTGACAACAGGCTAAGCTGATTTTCGGCCACGCCGTGGTAGTCGTGGTCTTTGTTCATTTGCAGCGTGCTGAGCCCCAGCACGTAGTTGGCCGCGCGGCTGTGGCAGACCATGCACTCGGCACGGCTGGGATAGCGCCACACCTGCTTCCGGACGCCATCGGGGAACTCGGCCGATTCTGGCACGCGAATCGTGAACTCGCGGTCGCGGCCAGCCGCTTCGACCAGTTCGGCGTCAGTCTGCTCGTCGTTCCAAATGTACGAGTAGCCAACCCATTCTCCCTGCTGTTTGGTCATGAACCGCGTTTCAATCCACTTGCGGGAGTCTGGCTGGCCCTGCTCCATCTCCAGGGCGAACGACTTGACCAGCACCGTTTCTTCCGGAAGGTTCCAGCCGCGGGTGGCGGTGTAGTCGATTTTGCGATCGATCCCTTCCTTAGACGGCAAAGCCATGAAGCGTTCTTTGTGGGCACCGTCCGACCACAACGGCGAGTTGACCGAGTAGGGAATGACCCCCGGTTGCATGGCGTGCTGGGCCACGTCGGAAAACAGACCGCTTTCGCTCAACTTGCGCGGAAAAGTGCTGGGGGGCAGATCGTCCGTGGGATTTACCTCCAGGTGGAAGAAAGCCCCCTTGTCGTTGTCGCGGTGGTCGGCAATCAGCAATTCGCCATGTTTATCGATGCCAAAACCGGTGATGGCCAGCGGGGAATCGGTCAGTTCCTTGTGCCACTCGATCCGGTCGCCGTTGTGCTTGACGGCCCAAATCTTGCCGGTCGAGTAGTCGCCGTAGATGTACGCGCCGCGAAGTTCTGGCAGCTTTTCTCCGTAATAGACCACGCCGCCCGTCAGTGAGCGGGCTTCGGAATGGGGGTGGTCGATTGTCGGCTTGGAGATCGGCGTTGGGCCGACCTGCCGCGAAAGGTAGAACGGGTGCCCCCCTTCCATGACGCTCCAACCGTAGTTGGCGCCGCGCTGTACCAGGTAGACCTGTTCCCACAAGTCCTGGCCATTTTGTGTTACCCACACATGGCCTGTCTTGCGGTCGACGGTGATCCGCCACGGATTGCGAAATCCATAGGCCCACGTTTCTGGCCGGGCACCCGCCAGGTTGCGGAAGGGGTTGTCCTTGGGAACGGAGTAGAGCCGGCCTTCGTCTGGATGTTCAACGTCGATCCGCAGCACTTTGGCCAAGAGCTTCGTCAGGTCTTGGCCGGTGATGTTGGTGTCGGAATCGCTTGTGCCATCGCCCGATGTGACGTACAGCATGCCGTCGTTGCCGAAGGCCATATCTCCACCGTTGTGGCCGTCCGACTCCCATTCGATGATGACTTTTTCGCTCTCGACATCGAACTTGTACGGCGGCTCTCGGTCGATGGTGAACCGCGAGATGCGGCATTTCTTCGGCCCTTTCTCGCCGTAGTTGCCATTGCTGCCGATGAAGACGTAGCCGTTCTTGGCGAATTCGGGATGAAACGTTATGCCGTAGGCCGTGGCATCGGGCTTCCACAACGTTTCAAACTCCTTCACACCCGGGTCATCGACCATGCGATGCACGGCGCTGGGGGCGTAAGGCTTGGTTTGCGTGATGAACAGCAGCCGGTCGCTGTCGGGCTGGCGGGCCACGGCAATCGGAAAGCTGATCGTTAGATCGGGATAGGCCCGCGCCACCTTGTAGGGCGGGGGAGGCTCGGGCGAGCCGACCACGGTGGATGTCGTCAGGTCGGCCAACTGGCTAATACCGTGCGGCCGAGAGGCATTTTCTGGCAGGGGGCCGACAAACTTCAGCCGTCCGTAATCCTCGTAGCGATGAAAGTCGGCCGAGGGATTTTGCGCGGTTGCGGCGGTCGTCGAGAGATCGGGGCCTTCAAAATCGACCGAATAATCGTAGCGGCACAGGGCAAAGTTCCATTGCTCGTCGATGGCCGGCCGTCCGCCGCACTGAAGAAAGTCTCGCCAGGGGATTTTGCCTTCCACCGACCAGCCTTGGTCGCGGTCGTTCCAGCGATTGAGCGTACCGCGCAGCTTAACCCGCGACTCCATGTGGAAATCGCCATCCTTGCGGTAGCGTAGGTATCCCCCCGACCCGCGACGGGGAATGAACATATCCAACTGCGTGTTGGCCGCGTTCACTTGAAATTCGTAGTAGCCCGGCTTGTCGTCGGCCGGTTTGAAGAACAACTCGAATACGTCGTTATCCCAGCACTGGCCGTCATGTTCAGTGACATCGGCATATAAGTCGGCGTCGTCCATGTCGGCCGTGAAGTACAAGTTTTCCTCGTCCCAGAGCAGCCGTGCCTTGGTGGAGGTGCGCGGGCCGCGGGCTTTATCTCCCGAGAGCCAAGGGAGCAGGAACTTGTCGATGACTTGGGCCTTGGACCAGGCCGGTTCGTCGGCCAGGCCGTCAATGTTGATCGGCCCGTCGGTAAAGCGGCACTCTTGGGGCACGGGCAGAGGGGCTTTTTTGTCGGGAGACTTTTCCTTTCCCTCTGCCGCTTCCTGGGTAGGCGTGTCCTTGGTGGGAGAAGGCTCGTCGTCAGCCTTTAACCAGACAGGCGGGCCGCCGGTCCATAGGAAAGCGGCCCAGGCTGCTAGCCACAGGCCACGGCACCAACGGCCGCCGCGTCCGTCGCGGTTTTTCAGGCACGCGTGCTTATGCATCGTATTTCCTCTAGCGGCGGGCACGGAACACGCCGGTCAAATGGTTGATGGTCTTGGTAACGCAGTGCAGGTTGAACTTGTCCGGCGACGCTTTGCCACCATGAAAGTGGATCGCCGCATCGGGCCAAATTCTTTTGGGAGAGCCGTCCGGTTGGACTGCCCCAGGCAAGTAAAGCTTTATGGTAGTCTGCCGTTCGGCCAGAAAGAACCCCGCACCGGCCGGTCGGTCGGTTTTGTCCGGCGCGGCCCACTTTTCGCATACTATGGCAACACCTATAATCGCACGCCTATGGCGATCATTGAAATTGCGGGCCTGGCCAAGTCGTACCGCGTTTATCAAAAGCAAGAAGGCTTGGGCGCGTCGCTGCGGGGCTTGTTCAACCGCCAGTACCGCGAAGTCAAAGCGGTCAAGGCAATCGATCTGTCGGTCGAACAGGGCGAGTTCGTGGCCTTTCTTGGTCCCAACGGGGCAGGCAAAACCACCACCCTCAAGTTGCTGTCGGGCGTCATCACGCCCACCAGCGGCCAGGCCACCGTAATGGGTTTTGTACCTTGGGAAAGATCGAACGCCTATCGCCGCCGCTTTGCCTTGGTGATGGGGCAGAAGAACCAGCTCTGGTGGGATCTGCCGGCCCAGGAGTCGTTTCGGCTGCACCAAGAGATTTACCGCATTCCGCCCGACGATTTTGAGCGGACTCGCGACGAACTGACCGACCTGCTCGACGTGCGGCGGTTGCTGGGGCAGCCCGTCCGCGAATTGTCGCTGGGCGAGCGGATGAAGATGGAACTGATCGCCGCGCTGCTGCACTCGCCAGAGGTGCTGTTTCTGGATGAGCCGACGATCGGGCTGGATGTGATCGCCCAGCACAACATTCAGAATTTCTTGAAGCATTACCAGCAACTGCGGCAAATCACCATTTTGTTGACCAGCCACTACATGAAGGATGTGGCCGCCCTTTGCCAGCGGGTGGTGGTCATCGCCCAAGGGCGAATCATGTACGACGGTTCGCTGGCCGGCATTGTAGACCGTTTTAGCGGGCACAAGGTTGTCACGCTGCTGTTTGCCGCCGACACCATGCCCGACGATCTTTCGCGATACGGCCAGGTATTGCAGGTTCAAGCCCCCAAGGCCAAGCTGCGCGTCGACCGCCGCGTCATCCCCGATATTTTGGCGAACATTCTGGCCAATCACACGATCGAAGACGTCAGCGTCGAAGACCCGCCGCTGGAGGAAGTCATCGCCGAGGTATTCTCGCAAGCCGACAAGGAAGCCGCCACGTAGCCGCACGGCTCCTGCTTTGCCGGTTTGAAATGGTAGCGGCGAGCCACTTCTGGCCCGCGTCTGCTAGAATCAAATGACCTGGCCGGAAGGCACTGATTTCGCGCGGCAAGGTCGTGGGCAAACGAATCAAGCCGCAAATCTGTTTCAGAAAAGCGTGCCGGGAGTTCGCTTGCGTGGATTCACTGCTAGATCAAGCCCCAGAGAATACCGCTCGCTGGACGGCCGCCACCGTCAGCATGAACGAGGAAATTCTCATCCGTATGGAGCAAGCCGTGCTTAAGGTCCGCGAGCGATTGTTGCGGGCGACCGCCGCATTGAACCAGGCCGCCTTGCCGTATGCGGTCGTGGGAGGAAACGCCGTGGCCTCGTGGGTGGCGACAGTGGATGAAGGGGCGGTGCGGTCCACCCGCAATGTCGATTTGCTGGTCCGCCGCGAAGATCTGCCCGCCATTACCGCTGCCTTGGAGCAAGCCGGTTTTGTAGCGGACGAACTGCTGGATGTGGTGATGTTTCGCAATGGTATACAAGGAAAGCCCAGCGAGGCCATCTACCTGTTGTTCGCCGGCGAGAAGACCCGCCTCGACCATCCATTAGCGACACCTGAAATTGAATCAGTCGCCGATCCGGGCAATTTTCGCGTGATTACCTTGGATTCGCTGGTCACCATGAAGCTAATGTCGAACCGCCGCAAGGACCAAGTGCATATACTAGATCTCATCGGCGTCGGCCTGATCGACTCTTCCTGGCTTACGAAACTGCCGACTTTACTGGCCGAGCGTTTGAATCACATCGTAAATACGCCTGATGACTAGCGAACGGCCGGCCGAAGCCGCTCGCCGCGTGTTGCTAGCCTTTGTTCCCCGGTCAAACTCCTTCAGGCGCTGCCGTGCTTACCAATCTGCGGAACTTTCTGGAGGATTGCCTGCCGGGCTACCACCGCGCGATGCGTCTGCCGCGGCAATTGTTGGCCGTTAGTCCGTTCGCGGGTGACAGCCAGCCGGCCCGCGTGCCGATCTTTCGTTCTGGCCGGCCGGCCTTGCCGTTTCCGCATCCCGGCAATTACCTGGAGCCGATCCAGATTCTGGAGACCTATTTTTGGGGAGCCGATGACGAGCAAGGCCCGGCCAGGCACAATCGCTATCTCGATTTTCCCGGATTTGCCCCCGTGCTGGTCACGCGCGATCCGGCGATTATCCGGGCGATTACCACGGAAACGGGTGATAAAGAGGGGCAATTCGACCGCGACACGCTGCCGTCATCCGGCATTGCCCGCGCGACTGGTCCCGATACGCTGCTGTTTTCCAACGGGTCGGGCTGGAAATCGCAGCGCAAACTGGCGGCTTCTCCGTTTGGCAAGACAACCCTGTTCCAGCCAGAACGGTTCCAGGAATTCGCCGCGACTCTTCGGCTGACCGTCCGCCGACGCATCGATGCCCTGCGCGAACATTTGCAACGCAGCGGAAAGGAACGGCTGCAAATTCGCCTGGAACCGGAGATCAAGGCGGTCATGCTGGAGATGCTGGCCAATAACTTTTTTGGCGCGGAAATTTCGTACCAGCGACTGAGAGACCACTTTGTGCCGGCGTTGGAACGGGTCATCGACCATATCGTGCGCGACACCGTCACCAATAAGCTGGGCATTCCGGTCTGGAAACTGCCCGGATTCAGCCGGCGGATGTCGCAGGCCAAGGACGACAACGCCGCTTTCGAGGAACTGACCAGCCTGGTGCTGGCGGCCAGAAAACAGGGGACCGGCTTGTGGAAGCAGTTCAAGTCCGACGCGCCCGACGATGCCTTGCGCAGCAATATCAAGGTGTTTTTGGCGGGGGCCTTGGAAGCCACGACATCGTATGCCAGTTGGGCGCTGGCGCACCTGGCCCGCGAAAGCCAGTCGCAAGAGGAGGTTTGGCGGGAGGTCCGCGCCATCGAGGACTACACGCCGGAAAACCTGGAGCAGGCCAAATACTTGGGCTACGCGCTTGACGAAACCTTGCGGCTAACACCTTCGCTCTATTTTCTTCCGCGCAAGGCCACCGCCGATACTTGGATTAAAACAGCCGACGGGCGGCGAATGTTTGTCCCCAAGGGGACGCATATTCTGTTGGATGTTTGGCACGCCAATCGGCACGAAGACCACTGGGGCGTGGAAGCCACGGGCTATCCGGCGTTGGATTTTGTCCCGCAGCGCTGGGCCGATCTGGCGGCCAGCGGACGGGCCTCCAAGGAGTTCTTGCACTTTGGCTTTGGCCACGGACCCCGTGTCTGCCCCGGCAAGCACTTAGGCCAGTTAGAAGTGGCCTTGGTCGTGGGAGCTTTCGTGAAGTGTTTCAAGTTCAAAGCCGTCAACCCGGAATTGGCCGTCAAGGCGGGCGTTTCGACCAAGCCGCTCGATGGCACCTTGGTGGAACTGGAATTGCGCGCACTCGCCCCGCCCGTGGCTATCGCCGAATGACGGCCCGGCGGCAAGGCTGGGCCGTTAAGTCATACAGCGACAGCCCGCCCGTCTATTTGCCCTATCCGGCGATGCCATCTTTGTTTACGACAACAGGCCCCGTGCCGGCTCACCTTGACACGGTGGGGGTCACTGCTAGAATCCCAAGGCGGATTCTGGCCGTAACTTGTTGGTGTTTCTCATCCCAGGAAGGATCGTTTCACCCCCTGTCGCGGCGCAAGAGCAGGCATGTTTTCGGCCAAAGGCATTCGCCTGTGTTGGCAGTTCCGATGACGGAGTTGCCGGTGGGTGGTCGGCTTGCACGGCTGGTTTTTTGGGAACGGCGATAGCCATGAAGTGCCAACGCGAGAATTGCGACAAAGTCGCGACTTTCCATATTACGGAACTGACGACAGGCGGCAGCCCGCAAGAGTTGCACCTCTGCGAGGAATGCGCACGCGAGTATCTGGCACAATCCGAGGGGGACGGCCCCGAAGCAGGCAGCGTGGGGGGGGGCATGTTGGGCCAAAATTTGGAGGTGGGCAAGACGGCCGAAGAGCTGATCAAGCTCGATAAGCGTTCTTGCCCTATTTGCGGCATCACGTTTTACGAGTTCCGCAGCCAGGGCCGGCTGGGCTGTCCGCACGATTACGTCTGTTTTGAAAAAGAGTTGGAGCCGTTGATCGTCAATATCCACGGTGAAACCACGCATGTCGGCAAACGGCCGCAGACACCCGGCGGCACCGACCAGCAGACAGAGTTGATCCGCTTGCGGCGCGATCTCAAAGCGGCCGTGGACGAGGAAAACTACGAGCGGGCCTCGGAGTTGCGGGACGAAATCCGCGGTGTCGAGGGGCACCCCAAGCCCTAGCGGCCGGTCGGCGATTTGTTTTGGAAAGTTTGGTTGGTGCCGCGTATGAACGGATAGACATGGACAAGATTCCGACGGTGTTTGACGAGATGGCCCGGCGCAGCGGCGAGTGGCTGCGCGGTTCCGGTCCCGACTCCGACATTGTCATCAGCAGCCGCATTCGGCTGGCCCGCAATCTGGCCTCTTACCCGTTCATCAGCAAGGCCTCGCCCGGCGATCGGGTGGAGATCGAGCGCACACTTCGCGACCGCATCTTGCAGGCCCCCATGCCTTGCGAATTGAGCTATGTCGATGTCGCCAAATTGGGCGTGCTCGATCGGCAACTGCTGATCGAGCGGCAGCTTATCAGCCGCGAACATGCCGAGTCCGAAGGTGCCCGCGGCGTGGCCATCGACCCGCTGGAACGGGTCAGCCTGATGCTCAACGAGGAAGACCACCTTCGCATCCAGGTCCTTCAGAGCGGTTTTAATCTGCAAGAAGCCTGGAGTACCATCAACGCCATCGACGACGCGCTGCAAAGCCACGTCACTTTTGCCTTCAACGACCGGCTGGGCTTTCTGACGGCTTGCCCCACCAATGTCGGCACGGGGATGCGGGTGAGTGTGATGCTGCACTTGCCCGCCTTGGTGATTACGCGGCAAATCGACAAAGTCTTCCGCAGCCTGCAAAAGATCAGCTTGGCGGTCCGCGGCCTGCACGGTGAAGGCTCGCAGTCGATGGGGGACTTCTATCAGATTAGCAATCAAATCACCTTGGGCCGGGCCGAGACCGACCTCGTTCAGCAAGTCAGCGATATCGTGCCCGTCATCATTGAGTACGAGCGACAGGCCCGGCAGTTTCTGGTTAAGGAAAGCCAAGAGAATCTGCACGACCGCGTTAGCCGGGCGTACGGCATTTTACGGACAGCGCAAACGATCAGCTCCGAGGAGACCATGCATTTGCTCTCCAGCGTGCGGATGGGGGTCAACCTTGGCCTCATCAAGGGGCTGGGCATACCGGTCCTCAACGAATTGTTCATCCACACGCAGCCGGCCCATCTGCAAAAGATCAGCGGTGTCAGCCTGGACACGGCCGACCGCAATATCGAACGGGCCCGCTACTTGCGCCGGCACCTCAACCAGGACAACGGCGACAGCGTAAGCCAGAACTAGCCGCGTCGGCCAGCCACACCGGCGGAAAATAGGGCGAAGCTTCTCATGTCGAATTCCGACTCGCGGATAGCGGTTTACACCGGCTCTTTCGACCCCATCACGCTGGGGCATCTTAATGTCATCCAGCGCGGCAGCCGGTTGGTCGACAAGCTGATCGTCGGCATCGGCATCAATGTGGAAAAACAGGCCATGTTCACGCCGGCGGAGCGGGTGGAACATGTCCGCCACGCCACCGCCCGGTTTGGCAATGTGGAAGTGCGGCAATTCTCGGGGCTGGCTGTTAAATTCGTGCGCGAATGCGGTGCCCGCGTGATGATCCGCGGCGTGCGGCCGCTGACCGACATCGAAGCCGAAATCAGCATGATGATGGCCAACCGCCAGCTCGATCCGGGCATCGAAACGGTCTTCCTCATGGCGGACCAGGACTTTTTGCACGTTTCCAGTTCGCTCATCAAACAAATCGCTCCGCTGGCGAACGACGAGGAACTAGCCCCCTTCGTCCCGCCCGAGGTGATCGCCGCATTGCGAAAAAAACTGAAGGCGGCGGCACCCTCCTAAGTTGCGGTTCCATCACCGGAAAACTGTAGGAGGCGTTTTCAACGCCGAACGACTGTAGGAGGCGATTCCATCGCCGATGCATCGCGCGATGCCGTCCCATTGAATAATTGAATCCCTCCGACGAATATTGCCCAGGAGATGCACATGGAACCGACGCCTCCCCCAGACGACGCTCCTTCTCCGCCGCCCGTCCGGCAAATACCCGACCTGGCTGGACGCCATGCGTCACCCCCGCCGCGCCGTCGCCGCCGCTTGGGCTGGGTGATTGGCTTTCTGCTGATCGGTACGCCCTTGCTGCTGAGTTGCCTGTTGCTAAGCTTCGTCGGCTCCTTGGGCGGAACAGACAGTGCCTTGACGCAGCATTTCCATTCCGGCGACAAATATGGCAGCGACAAGGTTGCCATCATTACCGTCTCTGGCACTATTTTGGATGGCGAGGGCTTCGTCAAAAAACAGATCGACGCCGTCCGCGAGGACAAAAGCGTGCGGGCAGTCGTACTGCGCGTCGATTCGCCCGGCGGCACGGTGACGGGCAGCGACTACATCTACCATCATCTCAACCGCTTGTGCGACGAAAAAGGGAAGGAACTGGCCCAGGAATCGCCAAAAGCCAAGGCCCGGCGGAAAATTCAGCCGCTCGCCAGCGACAGCAACCGCCTGCCGCTGGTGGTCAGCATGGGCGGCATGGCGGCCAGCGGCGGCTACTACGTTTCGATGGCTTGCGGAACGGAGAAAGACGTCATCTTCGCCGAGCCGACCACCTGGACAGGCTCCATCGGGGTGATCATTCCGCATTACAACTTCGCCGGTTTGATGGACAAGTTTGAAGTGCAGGAGGACTCTGTTAAAAGCCATCCCTTGAAGCAGATGGGCGCGCCCACCCGCAAGATGACCGAGCAAGAGCGGGCGATTTTTCAAGAACTGGTCGATGACTCGTTCGCGCGGTTCAAGGAGATTGTCAAGTCGGGCCGGCCGGCCTTTCGCGAGGAACCCGCTAAGCTAGACACCGTGGCCACCGGCCAGGTCTTTACCACCAATCAAGCCATCGCCAACGGACTGGTGGACAAAGAGGGCTTTATTGAAGAAGCCATCGATCGCGCGCTGGCCTTGGCCGGCCTGGAGAAAGGCAAGACCAAAGTCATCGAGTTCAAGCGGCAGATCGGTCTGCTCGATTCCCTGGTGGCCACGCAGGCCCAGGGAAGCGCGCAGCCCGCCGCTGATCTTTCCAGACTGCTGGACCTGACTGCGCCTCGCGCGTATTACCTCAGCTCGTGGTTGCCAAACTTGTTGGAAAAGCAGTAGGCGGCAGGCGATGGGGGCCACTGATCTTGACCATTCTGGGCCGTTCTGGTCCGATTCTGGCTTGCCGTGCCGTTGCCGCAACTGCTGGCCGCGGCGGAAGTTGCGGCCGCAATCGCGATGCCCCAAATTTCTTGTGACCCCCGCCCCGGTTCTGGCAACTCATCTGGCGGAATGAGTAGTCGCGGAACAGGCATGTCAGGCCCACGGAAGTGGCCCCGTCGTTCGGTGTGAGCGCCGTCTTGGAAGACCAGCGAACCGATGAACAGTTGATCGCCGAAGCGGCACGCGAAGGTTCGGATGGTCCGGCCTTTGTGGCCTTGCTGGAGCGGCATCGCGAGCGAATCTGGCGGGTCTGCTACCGATTGATGGGCAACGAGTCCGACGCGCACGACGCCGCGCAAGAAGTGTTTGTCAGGCTGTTCTTGCATCGCGACAAATTCGCCGGGCGGGCCAGGTTCACCACCTGGCTGCACGGGCTGGCCTTGCGGACGTGCCTGACGTTGCGGCGGACGCGAGGGCGGCGGCAAAAGCGGGAATCGGCCGCGGCCGAAGAGAATCAACGGAAACAAGACGCGGCCCAACCGGCACCCGGACTGGCTTTGGAAGTCATGCAATTGTTGGAAGGACTGCCAGAGGAAGACCGGGCCATGCTGATTTTGAAATTCGCGGAGGGCTACAGCTACGAGGATCTCGCGGAAATGTTCGAGCTGTCGGTCAGCGCGTGCAAGATGCGAGTCAGCCGGGCCAAGGAGAAAGTGCAACAGATGCATGCCGACAAAAAACATTGACAACCGATGGCCGAACACGCCATGCCATGATCCTGGGCACGATGACCGCCAACACCGTGTCCGTCCCACTCGCCCAAGACCTGTTTTAGAAACCGATGGATCGCGAGCCTAACTCATGACGGACGACTTGCTGGAACAACTGGCCCAAGCCGAAGTCCCACCGGTCCCGGCCAAACTATCGCGCGACGTGCACGATTCGCTCAACCGCACCTTGCTTGCCGCGCACCTGATCGACCTGGCAATACACGGCACGGCCTATGCCTGCAATGCCTTCGCCAAAGGAGTTCTGCACGTCATCACCCTAACCATCACGGGAAAACTACAAGACAAGAAAAAGACTGAAGACTGAACACCTATTGCGTTTCGTGCGGCCAATGAGCCTAGGCCGACCAACGGGAAGGCCGAAAGCTATGCAATTTGAAGCGTTCGCAAACGATCATTATCCAAACGAACCGCTAAAAAACTGAACACCTTTTCCCAGGAGCATCCCATGTCCGAAAACCTCGACCTCGTCAACCAGTGGAAACAAACCCTCGTCGTCAGTTTTACCCAAGCCTTTGGGCAAATCATCGATACCGTGCCGCGGCTGTTGGGCATGGTCGTCGTGCTGTTGCTGGGGTATTTCATTGCCAAAATGCTGGGCCGGCTGTCGACTGCACTATGCGAACGTATCGGCCTGCAAACCGCCGCCGAACGGAGCGGGCTGGCTGGTTCCATGAAACAGGTCGGCATCCACCGCAGTGTGCCGTTTATCGTCGGGGCGCTGGTCTTTTGGGGCCTGATGTGCGTCTTCTTGACAGCGGCCTTTAATATCCTGGGGCTGCCGACAGTCTCCACGGCGATGGAGCAGATTGTGTCGTACATTCCCAAACTGCTGGTGGCCGCAGTGGTGGTCGTGCTGGGCCTGTTGGTCGCCAGCTTTCTACGAGGTGTGGTCGCCACCAGTGCCGACCGCGTCGGCCTGTCGTATGCCGAGTATCTGGCCAACGGTTTTTACTACGTACTGGCTGGCATGACCTTCATGGCGGCCGCCGACCATCTGGGCCTCAAATTTGACATGTTCAACTACGCCATCTTGATCGCCTTCGGCGCCTTGTCACTGGGCTTTGGGCTGGCGCTGGGCCTGGGGGGGCGCGACGTTATGGCCGGTATCCTGGCGGGCTACTACACCCGCCAGCGGTTGCACCCTGGCGACGTTGTCACCGTCGCCGGCATGAGCGGCACGGTACGCGAAGTCGGCCCGGTGGCCACGGTGATCGAAACGGAGGAAGACGGCCTGCTGAACCGTCACACCATCCCCAACACCAAAATGCTCAACGAAGCGGTTCGCTAACGCCTCTAATCCTTCACACTTCCACCCGGCGGCGAGAGACACGTTCTCTCGCCGCCTTTTTCGTTGGCCTACAGGGCAACCGCGACCAGATATTTGAAGATTGTGCATTGCCAGCGAGTTGAGTGCGCACCGGCAATTAGACGAGGCTTGGTGAGAACCACGAATCAAACGAATCTAACGAATGAATCTCCTGAGTGGAAACTCGCTTGAGGAAAAGGGGGCGGGCAGCGACTAAGAGAACTCGTACCGTAGGATCTTTATTCGTTCGATTCGTTTGATTCGTGGTTCTTCTCTTGGCGGGGCAGTACGATCCCGCCCTGAACGTACAAGTATTTGGCGGTCTCGGCCCTCCAGGATGGAACGCCGATTCTCGCCGTCGGAGACGGCTTCAACAGCCAAGTGCCACCCACGGCAACGAGGTGGCCCGCTATCGCTGCGTTGTGTTCAAATGCCTGAACCGCAGCTTCCCCTGTTGAGTTACCCGCCCAATATGACGACAATAAGGCAGGGCCGAAGGCTAAAAGCCGTACACTAAAAACTGAACACTGAAAACTCCCCATGCTCAACCTTCGTTTCAACACCGGCACCCCGACCAACGTCGTCTCGCGGCGCAAACTGCTGCAAGCCGGCTTCTTGGGCATTGGCGGCTTAGGGCTGGCCGATCTATTGCGCATGCGGGCGGAAGCGGGGCCGGTGGCCGCCAAGAAGGATACGGCGGTGATCTTGCTGTGGCTGGGGGGCGGGCCAAGCCAGCTTGAAACGTACGACATGAAGCCCCAGGCACCCGCCGACATTCGCGGGCCGTTTCGGCCGATCGGCACCAAAGTCTCAGGCATCGAACTGTGCGAGTTGTTGCCGGAACATGCCAAGATCGCCGACAAATTCACGATTATTCGTTCCTGCCATCATGCCGAGTCGGCCCACCCTAACGGCACCTGGCGATTTCTTACCGGTTCGGGCGAGGGGACATCGGGCGGGCTGCTGGGGACGCAAGCCAGGCAGCCCTGCTTGGGCCCACAGGTCAACCGCTCGCTCGGCCTGTGCCGCAACGGCATGCCCGTGGTGCTGAACCTGGGCAACGGATACCATTGGTACGGTTCGCCCGGCGACTGGGGCGAAACGTACCGCGTGCCCAACGCCGTGGGAGGGTTGGCCGGTTGGACATTGCAAACCACGCCCGACCGGTTGAAGACGGTCGATCAGTTGCGTGCCCGTTTCGACCGCTTGCAGGGCGATCTTGACCAGCGCGGCACGCTGGACGCCACCAACCAGTTCAATCGGCAGGCGACGGAGATTTTGCTGTCGGGCCGCGTCGCCGAAGCCTTCGATGTGGACCAGGAAGACCCGCGGCTGCGCGACCTGTACGGCACGGAATGGGGCGAACAATGTTTGGTTGCGCGGCGGCTGGTGGAACGCGGCGTGAATCTGGTGACGGTGGCCGTGCCGGGGCGTCGGCCGGGCAGCACCCAAGCCAGCTACGATTGGGACGACCACGCCGTCAATTGGGATCTGCCCGCGGCCATGATCGACCGGCTGCCGTTTTACGATTCGGCCGTGGCCACGCTGATTCGCGATGTCCACGAACGCGGATTGAACGAAAAAGTACTGATCGTCGTGACCGGCGAATTTGGCCGTACCCCGCGGCCCGATACCAACTCGCCCGGCCGCTATGGACGCGACCACTACCCCAACGCCATGTCGATGCTGTTCTCAGGCGGCAGTGGACCCTTGGGCCAAGTCATCGGTGCCACCAACGGCCGCGCGGAGTACCCGGTCGAGAGGCCCCTTTCGCCCGACGACATTCGCGCCACCATCTTGCAGCACTTGGGCATCAACTACGAACACGAGTTCGTCAATGCCTCGGGCCGGCCCGTGCGGCTGTGCAACGGGCGGCATTTGACGGAATGGGCATAGGTGTTTTGTTTGATGCTTAATCCATCGCACAAGCATCGTCGCAATCCCCTTCTCCCTTTGGGAGAGGGCCGGGGTGAGGGTCGCGATGTCTAACGGATCTTACCGGCATGGCTGGCATCGGCCAATTGTCCTGCTCCAAACCTTTGCATTGGCATTCTTCATCCTGTGCGGCCTGTCAAACAGCACGGTTTGCGCGGCGGAAGACCGCTACACGGCCAGCTTTGCCGACGGAACAGAGGCCGCCGCGCCCGATATCGGCCCTTGGAACGACCCGCGGGCCAATCCTGTTATCTCTGGCCGGCCGCTGCTGGACTCCGCCAGCCATGTCCGCTGGCTGCGCGACAACAACTTGCCGCCGCCAGCGTCACCCTCGGTATTCGTCGATTTTTGGCTGGGCGACCGGCTGACCGGCCGCGTGACCGGTTATCGGCCAGCCACCGCCGGGCCTTACGCGGCGCTCCCGTCCAGGCTGGTCGTGGAGCCCGAGGGAAACGATACCGCCTTCGACCAGGAACGCGCCGCCCCGTTGGAAGTCCTCACCCGGTACGTGCGCCGCGTGGTTTGGCAGCGGCGCAGCAGCGACGAATACGAGCCAGGCACCGTGTTTTATCGCGATGGAAGGCAGGTCAAGTTTCGCTCTTTGCGGTGGGCCGAGAATAGCGTGCGGCTGCTGCTGGCCGAAGGGACCAGCGATGTGGCCTGGCACCATATCGCCGAACTGCATCTCCCCGCGGTTGATCCTTGGGAAGCCTACTACGAGCAATTGTCGGTGCTGGCTTCAGACGAGCAGGCATTGCTGTTGCGCGTGGAATGCACCGACGGCCTGCGGGCGACAGCCTCAACCGCCCGCTTTCAGGTGCTGCCGCATCGAGATGCCGGCAATCCCGATACTTGGGTTCACGGGCTGCAACCGGCTTGGAGCCTTTCACCGCTGTGGCTTCGGCATCGCGCGATCCGCACGCGGCACTATTCGCCGCTCCATCTTGTACCGCTGACGGGCATTGATGTGGCCCGCGTGATCCGTAGGCCAGTGTTGGCGCACGGCTGGAATTGGCGGATCGACCTCAACGTGCAAGGCGGGCCGCTGCGGGCAGGCGGCAAGGAACAAGCCTGGGGGTTTGGCGTGCAGGCCTTTTGCGAGTTGGAGTTCGATCTGCCCCCCGCCGCCCGTTCGATTCGCACTCGGCTGGCCCTAGACGAAGTTGCTGGCCGTGGCGGTTGTGCGCGCGGCCGGGTGCTAATGAGGCAGTTCCAACAGCCAGACCGGGCGTTGTTCGCCAGCGAACTGCTGATCGGCACGGCAGCACCGGTTGATACCGGCGAGTTGCCGCTGGAACCGGACGCGGCTGGCACCCGCCGGCGGCTAGTGCTACAAGCCGACTCCGTCCACTCCGATCGGCCGGCCGACGCCGATCCGTTTGATGTCCGCGACCTGTTCGACTGGCTAGAGCCGCAATTGGAACTCGACCCGAACAGCCTTCGCGAGGAAGCCTCCCGCCGGGCCGCCCGCATGGTGTCCGCCTGGGATGGATGGACGGTGGAAGGCGACAGCGGCCTGAAGCTGCTGCCCGACTGGGAGCCATCTCCCCAAGGTGGAACCTTTGGCATGGCCGCCTTTCCGGGCGGGCCTTTTCTCAAACTGTCGCGGACGTTCAAAGTGACGGAGGAACGTCCCTGGCTGTTGCTGGCGGTTAGCCGCCCGGCCAAGTCGGAGCTGGCTCGGGTGAGGATTCAGGTGGAGGGGCAAGACGCCGGAACCTTTGATGTCCCCCTGCGTTACCCGGGCTTTGATCCCGATCCGATCGCCGTGCCGTTGCTGGAACATGCGGGCCAGGAAGTTGCCATTTCCATCGTCCAGCCGCCGACCGGCGAGGGAGCGGTGATCGACTGGCGGGCGCTTGCTTTGGCGCAGCGGCCGCCCGGTGCGCTGCCGTTGTTGGACAATCATGCTCTGCTGGCCCAACAGTTGAATGAAGGCGATGGTGCCATTGCCGCCGTGGAAGCGGCGGCGGGCGAAGTTGCCCGTCCCTTGGAAGTCACCGCGGGCGAACGCCGGGGCGCGGCCTTGCCGGGGTTGCCCGTCCGCATTCGGCCGTCTCCCCGTTTGGGAGAATACCGCTATTTGCGTTTTCGCTGGCGAAAGCTGGGGGGCGAGCGGATCAGCCTGGGGCTGGCCCACGATGGACGCTTTGGGCCGTTGCAGGCCGGCGAGACGCAAGCCAAAGCCAGCTTTCGCTACGATGCCGGCATCGGCGGGCAGACGCTGGGTTTGGCGCGGCGGCTGGATAACAAACTGCCCGAGCGCTGGACCGACGTCACTCGCGATTTGTTCGCCGATTTTGGCGAGTTCGACCTGACCGGCCTGTCGCTTGTCTGCCCCGACGGCAACGCCGCCCAGTTCGATTCCATCTATCTGCTACGCACCGAAAGCGACGTGCGCAAGTTGGAGGAACAACAACGGCAAGAGCTGGAGCGGGCCCGAAACAAGCCCTAGCAGAGATTAGGTAAAACGAACCGGGTCACCGTTGTAGACCTGATGAGGCCGGTTGAGATCGTCGTGCCAGGCCGCCGTCGCTGGGATACCCAGCGCGTGGTAGATTGTCGCGGCCAGGTTTTCGGGCCGAACCGGATCGAGCGCCGGATAAGCGGCAATGCTGTCCGACGCGCCGACGACCATGCCGCCGGGCACTCCGCCGCCAGCAATGAACACCGTCTGCACAGCCCCCCAGTGATCGCGTCCGCGCCGTGCCGGGTCTCCGCCAAAGCTGCCCACGCGCGGCGTGCGCCCCATTTCGCCGCACATCACGATCAATGTTTCTTCCAGCAGGCCCCTCGCTTGCAGATCTTCTAGCAGCGCCGACATGGCCCGGTCGGTCGGCGGGAACAGAAAATCCTTGAGCACCGGGAAGATATTGTTGTGCGTGTCCCAGCTTTCGTTGTTGCCCAGGTTGACCTGCACCAGGTTCACGCCTGCTTCAACCAGTTGCCGGGCCATCAGCAACGACCAGCCGAACGAATTGCGGCCGTAGCGATCGAGCGTTGCGGCGTCGGCGTTGTGGACATCGAACGCCTTCTGCACCGACGAGTCGGTAAGCAGCGAGATGCTGGCCTGCCGGTGGCGATCAAACGATTCCACCGCGGCGGCTTTCTCCAGCGCGTTGCGCTGGGCGTCGAGCAGTTCTCGCAGCTCGTCGCGATTTTGCAGCCGAGCCTTGGTCAGCCCCTCGGGCAGGCTGAGATTAGGCGACTGGAACCTGAGCGACTCCGTCTGTTGCTTGAGTTTGACGAAGTGGAACTCGTACTCCGGGTACGCGCCGTAGGTCTTGGAGTTGAATGGTGAGGCTTCGATGAACCAGGGGTCGCGGCGGCTTCCCATCATGCCGCCAAATTGCCCAGGGAGGACGCGGCCCGAATTATGAATTAACCGCTCCGGCAGCACGATGGCCGGCGGCAAGTTGTCGTTGCGGGCCGGCAAGGCGGCGCCGACGGTCGAGGCAATCGAAGGCCAATCGGTCGACTGCGGCTTGCTCCCGTCGTAGGCCGTTGGCATTGGCGTGCGGCCGGTGAGGATCGACGTGTGCCCCTCGGAATGGCCATTGTAGGGCGTGGTCAGCGAGCGGATCATGCTCCAACGATCGCTACAGGCCGCCAGCAGCGGCAGGTGTTCGCAGATCCGCACGCCCGGCATGCGCGTGGCGATGGAGTTGAAATCGCCGCGGACTTCCAGAGGGGCGTCAGGCTTGGGATCAAAGCTGTCGGTCTGCGCCAACCCGCCCGACAAAAACACGAAGATCACCGATTTGGCCCGTGGCTTCTCCCGCGAGGCCGTGGCGACTTCCGCCGCACGCAGTGATTGCAAGTGGTTGATGCCCAGCCCGAGTAATCCGACCGAGCCTGCTTGCAGCATGGTCCGGCGGGCGAACTGGGGATGTGCGGGAATAAGCGTCGACATCGGCGTCTCCACGGGTGTCATTCGCGCTAGATCGGCAAGTGTGAGGATTATACCATTGGCAATCGCATCGTTGGAGGTTTATTTGTCGCGTTTGCAACAGTCTCCCGATTGCACCTGGCAATCCAGAATAGGTTGTTAGCCCAACGCGCAAAAAAAGGCGGCGATCTTCCTGGCAGGAAAATCGCCGCCGTAAGCAACTTGGCTTTGACGTTGAGCAAGTTGGCCTTGCGCAACTAGTCAACCTTGATCAATTCGACCAGGAAGTGCAGCGTGGAACCGCCGGGAATGCCCTGCGTGCCGCCGGCACCGTAGCCTAGCTTGGCGGGGATTTCCAGTTCGATCATGCCCCCTTCGCCAACGTATTGCATTCCTTCGGTCCAGCCGGCGATGACCTGGTTCAGGCCGAAGGAGATCGACTCGCCACGCTTGTACGAGCTATCGAAGACCTTGCCGCTATCGAGCCAGCCGTGGTAGTTGACCTCCACCTTGTTGGAAGCCTTGGGCTTGGTGCCGTCCCCTTTTCGGAGGATGCGGTACTTCAGGCCCGACTTGCTCTCGGTCATGGTCTTCGGAGCATCTTCGTCGATCTTGCCGGCCCCCTTGGGCGGCTGAGGAAAGGGCACTTCTTTTTCGGCGCTCAAGACAGTCTCCGTGAATGAAAAGGCCAGGCAACAGACAGCAACAGACAATAACGGCAGACGGGTTTTTAACGACATAGATAAACTCCCTGGATCGTGTGGGCAGGCTGCACGAAGAGTATAGCCCCCAAGGTAAGAATGCTAGCGGCAGGCGTAGTGCATGAACGCGTTAACCGCCGATTTAACTTAGCCGTGGTCCGATAAACTGGCAACCCCGCGGGATATTTGTGTCACGATTCATTAGAAAAGCCCCCTTGCCACCTCCGAAAGGAGGTGTTCATGGAGACACTACGAATGAGTCGTCGCGAACGGAAGCTGTTGGAGTTTTTGAGTCGCGTTGGCCGGAATGCGTTGACGCTGTCGAAGGCTTCGGAGTTGTTGGGCCTGAGTTATCGGCAGGCTAAGCGCGTGTACAGCCGATACCGCGAGGAGCAAGATGCGAGCGTGCCTTGAACCGCGGGACCTCAGGCACGGATTGCGAGGTGATATTGCAGTTGTACCGCGACAAGTGCTCGGACTTTAGCCCTATGCTGGCGGCGGAATATCTAGCTCGCGACGACGGCCGAAAGTTGACGGTGAGTACGTTGCGTCGGTGGCTGATGTCCGCCGGATTGTGGAAGACGCGGAAGAGCGGACCAGTGCATCGTCGTTGGCGGGCGCGGAAGGAACAGGTGGGGGAGATGTTGTTGTTGGACGGTTCGCATCACGATTGGTTCGAGGGGCGTCGAGATTGGGCGGTACCGGTGGTGGCGACTGACGATGCCACCAACCACACGTACGCCAGGTTCTTTGAGGAAGAGACGACGGTGGACGACGAACTGGCGGAAACAGGGCCTTTAGCGCCGTTTGGCCGTGCCATGCAAGAGTTGGATGTGGAGTTGAATTGCGCGCACAGCCCGCAAGCCAAGCGGCGCGTGGAGCGTCGCAATGCGGTGTTTCAGGTTCGCCTGGTGAAGGCCTTGCGGCTGGAGAGGATTAGCGGCCTGGACGAAGCGAACGTGTACCTGGAGGAGAGATTTCTTCCCGATCTGAACGCGCGTTTCACGGTGACGGCAAAGCAACCCGCGGACTTGCATCGTCGCGTGCCCAAGGGAGTGCGATCGACGGAAGTGTTATCGTTCCAAGAAGGGCGCGTGGTGCAGAGCGATTGGACGGTGCAATGGCGCAATCGACATTTCCAACTCACGGAAGCGAACCGCGGCCTGGCGTTGGTGCGACTGCAGGTTCTGGTTTGCGAACACCTGGACGGCACGATCGATCTGAAGTACCGCCAACGCGAGTTGCCATTCGAGGAACTTGCGGCACGCCCGCAGCGTGTCTCGACGGCCAGCATCGGACCTACCGGCGTAGGCCGGGTGGGGCGAAGAAGAAAGCCAAACCCAAATCTCGATAACCGTCTCATCCCTCACCCCTAGGGGACATTTCTAATGAATTTGGAATGGGGTCATTTCTGTTGAACGGTGACAAACACTCTCCCCCAATTGCGATTCCCGCCCTCCGCGATTAGCATGACGGTCCCCCGAATTCCCTCCCCCCCATTCTCCGCGGGCTGACCCAGGAACCCTGCCATGCTGACCTTTGATGCGCACCTCGATTTGAGCATGAACGCTCTTCTGTGGAACCGTGACTTGACCCAATCGGTCGCCGATATCCGGCACCGCGAGGTCGGGATGTGCGACAAGACCGACCGGGCACGCGGAACCGTGGCCTTGCCCGACATGCGCCGCGGCAAGATCGGACTGTGCGTGGCCACCCAGATTGGCCGGTACGTTAAGCCCAAGAACCCCTTGCCGGGCTATTTCAGCCCGGAGATTGCCTGGGCACAAACGCAGGGCCAATTGGCCTGGTACCGGGCCATGGAAGAGGCCGGCCAGATGGTGCAAATCACCGACCGGGCCGGGCTCGACCGGCATCTGAAGCTGTGGACCGATAATCCGCCGCCCGATGCGCCGATTGGCTATATCCTCAGCCTGGAAGGGGCCGATTCCATATTGACTCCCAAACATTTGGAACGCGCCTACGGCCAAGGGTTGCGGGCCATAGGTCCGGCGCATTACGGGCCGGGCACCTACGCCCAGGGAACGCATGTGGAAGGCCCCATCGGCGACATCGGACGCGAACTGCTCAGCGAGATGGAGCGGCTAGGAATCATTCTCGATGCCACGCATCTCTGCGACCAAAGCTTTTGGGAGTCGATGGAGCATTTTCATGGCCGCGTGTGGGCCAGCCATTCCAACTGCCGGGCGTTGGTTCCCGACCAGCGGCAATTCACGGACGAACAAATCAAGGAACTCATCTCCCGCGGCGCGGTGATCGGCGCGGCCCTGGATGCCTGGATGATGGTCCCCGGGTGGATTCGCGGCAAGACAACGCCCGAGTCGTCCGGCTGCAAGCTCCGCCACATGGTCGACCATATCGACCACGTCTGCCAATTGGCGGGCAACGCCAGGCATTCGGGCATTGGCACCGACCTGGACGGCGGCTATGGCCGCGAGCAAAGCCCGGGCGATCTTGATACCATCGCCGACCTGCAAAAGGTTCCTGTCCTGCTCAAAGACCGCGGCTACAGCGACGCCGACATCGCCGGCATCATGCATGGCAACTGGGTCCGATTCCTGCGCGAAGCCTGGGGAGAGTGAACCGCCCAAGATCGTTCAGCGTGTCCGGCGGGGCGGGCCTTTGCCGCGCGGGCGGACGATGACGGCGGCCGCCAGAATAACCAGCGCTACGACAAACAGCATGGGCTGGCGGCGAAACAGCACCGCCAGCACCAACATCACGCAAACCGCGGGAAAGACCCAAGCGGGAAATTTCCGTAGTTGCGGTTCGGCCAGCCACAACACGGCCATCACCGAGCCAATCCGAAAGCTGGCGGACATCAAACCCGCCACATCGGCCCCCCAACTCCCCAGCCACAGCACGGCCGCGGTCCCCAGCAGCAGCACAGCGATGGCTCCGATCGTCGGTCGATGCATGGGCGGGGCGGGAAATTTTGGGTCGCACGGCAGGTAAGCCCCAGGCGACCACGGAAGATGGCCATTCAATCGCCGATGGAACGCGTTTGTTCAACGCGCAATATCAGCGTGGCATTCCATGATAACACGCCAGCGGCCAAAATGGTTGATCCATTGGCATCGCGGGTTTGTCATGGGCAGCACGCCTTAACCGCCGGCCGGTTTGACGCCCAGCACAATTTCCACCGGCACCCACATCTTCTCGACGAGCGACTTGCTTACTGTAAATCCGGCAGCCTGCAATGCCCGAGCAACGTAGATCGGGCGGCAATCGAGCATGTTGGGGAAATGCTTGTGCGTCCATTCGTACACTTTGATAATGGTGCTGGGGCCTCCCTCGCGCGACACGGCCACGACGCCCAGCCGTCCGCCAGGCCTGAGCACGCGCCGCCATTCCGCCAGCACTTTTGGCAGGTCGGGCGTGTCAAACAGTTCCAGCGTAAAGCTGGTGAAGATGGCGTCGATGGATGCATCGGCATAGGGAAGCTGCTCGCCGTCGCCACGTTGCAGCGCAACGCGGCCCCCCACGCCGGCCTCGCCGCAGATCTTGTTGGCGTGCGCTAGCATATTGTCCGAAAGGTCAATCCCCAGCACCTTGCCCGTCGTGCCAACGGCATTGGCGAGTTCCAGCAAGCAGTTGCCGGTGCCAAAGCCGACCTCCAAGACCGTCTCGCCCGGTTGAACGGCCAACATGGCCAGCCCCTTCTCGCGCATCGGGCCTTCGGAATGTTCCGCCATCAGGTCGTAGATACCCGCGATCTTGTTGTAGAACTGGCGCGTTTCCTCGCGCGACGTAAACACCCGCTTTACATCGGGTTCGTAGGCCAGGTCTTGTTCGCTCATGTTCGTCGCTCCTCCATTATTCCAGAGTTCTGGCGAATGCCAGCCAGTAGAAGATCCAACCGGTGATGGCCGTACCCGTCATGTCAATCGCCGCCAACCAGGCCCACAGCTTATGCCGCGGGCTGTAGTCGCAAGGCCGTGGCGGATGCGGAAATTTGCGCAGGGCTTGCACGATGACAAAGGTCCACAACAACGCCGTGGAGATGGCAAAAACCAAATGGACCGACAACGCGCGATAAACCACGGCAGCGGGTTCGCCGCCAGCGGGACCGGCGGCCCGTTCCGTCCAACCACTAATAAACCGCATGTCCACTTCAAAGGCCGTCACGGCCAACAGCAATACCACGCCCAACACAAGCTGCACGGTCTTGTGCAACCCAAACCGCTGGCGATGCTTCACCAGCCAAATACTCCACCCCATGACGGGCAGCACGACAAACATCGCCAGAAAGACCACGTCCAACATGATCGAAGCCCGCGTCCCCAGGAAACCGTCGATACCGGGATAGTCCACGGGTAGAGCCGCTTTGATCGAGGAACGCGAATGAAAGCCCCCAGCACATATCTAAAAAATTCTACCGCCTGAGTCGGGCCGCTCCAATGGCTGCGCTATCCCGACGAGTGCGCAAGAGTGCCGCGCCCGCCGAGTTTGCGTGATCAGTACGATCCACACGAGATTGGATCGTCTGCCGGTCGTCTCGGAAACAAGGCCAAGTTTTTCCTTTGCCTGGCGCCGCTAGGCTAGTATCTTGTGACTCGTCCCTGTCATCCGCGGACAAGCCGATCGCATCGGCGAAGAAATCGCCTCCTACAGCCGCGCGTTGGCCGGCTGCCATTGTTTCCCGCCTTGAGAAACCCCGCCGCATGTCTGAATCCACCAACCCTTACAGATCGCCCGTGGGCGATGACGGCACCGGCCGCCCGCCCGATGGCAAGACGCTGGCCGGTCCGCGTCACGAAGACCCCATTGTCAGCACGGCGCGGCGCGAGTCGTTGGTGGTGCTGGCCACGTGGCTGGTGGCACTGGCTTGGACCGTGGGCTATTGCGTGCGATACGGCTATATCACCAATGGCTACGATGTCAGCCAGATGAAGCTGGTGCTGGGCATTCCCGACTGGATTTTTTGGGGGATTTTGACCCCTTGGTTTACTTGCTACTTGTTCTCGAACTGGTTTTGCCTGATCTATATGAAAGACGCCGACTTGGGCGTTGAGAATAGCGACGAGACAGGGGAGGCCGCCGATGCCATCTGAAACGGTCACCGCGCCCGCCGAGGTGCTTTCCGCGGGCTGGGGCGTGCTGTTTGTGTTGTGCGTGCTGATTGCCGCCTCGGTCTGGCTGGGGACGGTCGCGCAGCGGGTCGTCGAACGCGGCTCGTTCATGAAAGGCTACTTTTTGGGCAACCGCGGCCTGGGGGCCTGGGCGTTGGCCTTGACCGCCACCGTGCAAAGCGGCGGCACCTTCATGGGGTTTCCGGCGCTGGTCTACCGCAACGGCTGGGTCGTAGCGCTATGGATATCGGCCTACATGGTCGTGCCGATCACCGGCTTCGGCGTGCTGGCCAAGCGCTTTGCGCAACTCTCGCGGCGCACCGGCGCGATTACCATTCCCGATCTGTTCCGTGCGCGGTTCGGCAATCCCACCGTGGGCCTGATTTCGTCGTTGATCATTTTGTTCTCCATGACCTTCATGATGGTGGCCCAGTTCAAGGCGGGGGCGATCGTGATGAAGATCGCCTGGCCCGGTTCCGGGGCGCTCTCCATCGCCGAGGATGCCGACCTGTCGGGCTTTCAAGACCGCTACTTTTACATGGGCCTGGTGATCTTCACGCTGACCGTAGTGGGCTACACACTCATCGGCGGCTTTCTGGCGGCGGTTTGGACTGACCTGTTTCAAAGCGTGTTGATGTTCTTCGGCGTCATGCTGTTGTTGCCTTTGTCGATGGCGGCCGTGGGGGGGATGACCGCGGCCAGCGAGCATTTAAGGTTTGAACTGCCGCTGGCGAACCCCTCGGATAAAGAGCTTGGTGATCCTGAGAGTAACGAAGAGCGAATAGCCGCCTTGGTCGCATTGCGCAAAGAAAAAGCCAGCCAGTTCGCGGCGGCCACGGCGCGGCTGGAACAACTTGACCGGGAGCTGCGGGACTACGCCGCAGCGCACGACGGCAAGCTGCCGGACCAAATGCCAGCCAGCGAAAAGCCGTCCGGCGGCCCACCGCCCGAGTTGAACTATTACGGTGCCGGCGTGGTCTTGCCGCCAGAGGATTCCGTCCAGCGTTATGTGTTGGCCGCCACCCCTTCCGACGCCGCCCCGATCGAAACGGGCTGGCGGGCCGTGCTGTATTCCAACCAAACGGTCAAGATCGACAAGTTCGGCGGTGAACCCGGCGCGCTGACGACGGGCCCGGGACCGAACAGCTTCCTGTTTCCCACGTTGGCGTTTTCGTACTTCTTTATTTGGGTTTTCAACGGCCTGGGGTCGCCCGCTGGTGCCGTGCGTCTGATGGCCTGCAAGAGTACGAACACCATCCGCCGGTCGATCTTCTTGCTGGGCACCTACAACATGTGCATTTACATTCCGTTGATCTTTATCTGCATCTGCGCCCGCACATTGATTCCCGATCTGCCGATTGCCAATACCGACGAGATCGTGCCGCGGATGGCGGTGATGACGACCAGCAAGTTCTTTGGCGGATCGCTGATTACCGGCTTGATCTTGACCGCGCCGTTTGGGGCGGTGATGGCCACGGTTAGCTCTTATCTGGTGGTGATATCGTCGGGCGTGGTCCGCGATATTTACCAGCAGTTCATCAACCCGCAAGCCATGCCGCACGAACTCAAGCGGTTGTCTTACGCGGCGATGGTGATCGTGGGGGCGATCGGCCTGGGCTTTAACATCGTGCCTATTCAGTTCTTGCAGACACTGGTGGTGTTTAGCAGTTCGTGTGCCGGGTCGGCCTTTGTCACGCCCTACCTGATGACGGCTTACTGGCGGCGGGCCACCGCCGCGGGAGCCATCTCGTCGATGCTGGTCGGCATGTTTGCCACGCTTTTGCTATACCTGTACGGCTGGTCCATCAAGGGAAAATTCGAGGCGTACTACCTGGCCGGCCTCGACCCGATCGTGTGGGGCCTGGCCCTGTCGCTGCTGGTAGGCGTCGTCGTCAGCCTGATGACAACGCCGCCCGATGATGAACTCGTCTCGCGCATGTTCGACAAGGAGGAACCCGCCACGGCGTAGTCTTTCAACGGCCAAGATCACATACCTCATACCTTCTCATACCTTGATTTCCTTCTTCCCCAGGCATCCTCATGGCAACCGCCGATCGCGCGGGCAAGAACAACCCCTACCATTCGCCTGCTTCGAAAAGCCCGTCTGGCGGCGGCGCATCGCGGGGGGCTATGTTGGCCCTGACGGCGGCCTTGCTGGGCTGGCTGTTTGACGGCTTCGAAATGGGGCTGTTCTCGCTGGTGGGCCGGTCGGCCATTCAAGACTTGATCGGCGTGGTGCCGGGCACGGCGCCCACCGCGGCCCAAGAGGCCGCTACGGGGCAATACTTTGGCATCGTGATTGCCCTGTTCTTGGTGGGAGCGGCCACCGGCGGCGTGGTCTTTGGCTGGCTGGGAGACCGCATCGGCCGCGTGCGGGCCATGAGCCTGAGCGTACTCACCTATGCCCTTTTCACCGGCATGTGCGGCCTGGTTTCCAGCACCTGGATGATCGGCGGCCTGCGGTTTGTGGCTTCGCTGGGGATGGGGGGCGAATGGTCGCTAGGGGTGGCGCTGGTGATGGAGATCTGGCCTAATCGCTCGCGGGCGTTTCTGGCTGGACTGATCGGAGCGGCCGCCAACGTGGGTTACTTGCTAACGGGGTTCATGGGCCTGGTGCTGGTCAATCTCCTCGGCAGCATTCAAGGCTTGTTGGGCAAGGTCGGCTTTAGCCCCGAAACGGTCGAATGGCTGACGCGCTTTCAAGGCTGGCGGCTGCTGATGATCGCCGGCGCGCTGCCCGCCCTGTTGACCTTTTTCATCCGGTTGTTCGTACCGGAATCCAAGAAGTGGCAAGCCGAACAGGCGGGCGGACATACCAGCAATTGGGCTACGGTTGACCTGCTGGGAGTGCTGATCGGCGCGACGGGACCGGCGCTGATTATTTTCGTGTGGGCCTCGGATAGCGTTTCACTGCCGCTGCAAATCGTGGGGACCATCGTGGGAGTGGTGATTGCCACTTGCGGCTATATGTACCCCGTTGTGCGGTATTTGCGGCGCACCTCCGCCACGGCCCACTTGACGAAGGCCGATCAAACGCAAACCTTGCGGCGGATGCTGTTGGGGGCCTGCTTAAGCGGCGTAGCGCTGCTGGCCACCTGGGGATCGGCGCAATGGGCGCCGTTTTGGGCCGACCAACTTCGCCAGACCGCCAAGGCCGAAGCCCTGGCGCAACCCGGCGCTGACAAAACGGCCATTAACAAGACACAACCGGCCGCCAAGGAGTGGACGCAAATCTGGCTGGCCATTGGTGCCGTGATCGGCACTATTCTGGCTGCGTTGGCCTGCGACCGCTTTGGCCGCCGCGCCACCTACGCCATGATCTGCCTGATTTCGCTGGCCTCGATTTGGCTGCTGTATTTGGGCAACCGCTCTTACGGAACCGGCTATCTGGCATCGTCGTTGTTCGTAGGCATCTGCACCGCTGCGTTCTACGGTTGGCTGCCGCTCTACCTGCCAGAGCTTTTCCGCACGGCGGTACGGGCGACGGGCCAAGGCTTCAGCTTCAACTTTGGCCGCATCCTGGCCGCCATCGGCGCGTTGCAAGCCGGCAATTTGGTCAGTTTCTTTAAGGACGGCAAGCCGATCGAACTACCTCTGCTTGGACCCTACAACGCCTGTCCCGCGGCCTGTTCAATCATGGCACTGGTTTACCTGGTGGGACTGGTGGTGATCTTCTTCTCGCCAGAAACCAAAGGCCAGCCGTTGCCCGATTAGGAATGGGCGCATGATCTTGCGCGGGGTCGATGGGGATGGTCGGTTGAAGGTGAAGCGTATGACATGGGGGATGGCGGGTCGCCACGTAAATGCATGGCTCCCGCCTTGCTGGTTTGGTTGGTGAGCGGGAATCCATTTCCGGCATTGTGGCTGGCATCTGACCAACAGGAAGGCCCAGCGGAGTTGGCAATCGAACTGGCGGGACCGGTTCGTCCTGGACGCATCAAAGGGGTCGGGACACTTTGTTTCTGGCAAATCACAAAGTTCTGACCGCATTGACATGCGCTCGACCCTCACACCCAACACTTGCTATCCTCGCCCCGCCGCGTGAGAGGGGAAGGATGAAGGATGAAGGATGAAGGATGAAGGCGGAAGGCGGAAGGCGGAAGCGCCTCGCTTTGGTAGCCGTCATGCTGGACGGTTCTTGCTCCACGTTACCTGCGCCATTTCACGGCGCGGTGCGGGCAACAAAGGGGTTCTTATCCAGGAAATCGCGGGGTTTTTTGTCGATCCGGCCGCGATACCTGTTCCATCACGGGGCGTGGTGCAGGTAAGGATTGTCGTCATTCGCCGTCAGGAGACGGCTCCTCCAGACCCAGCGGCAGCGCCGCGCGTGACAACCGCGTTTCAAGAAATATGGACAGGCCCCGTGGCACGTACCGATCGGCGGAGGGAGCGGCGAAGAAGGCGTCGCTCCCAAGTTGGCCGACTAGCCGGCAACGGTAGCCGTAATAAGTGACTCGCCCGATCGACCGCCCGCCGCGGCCATGCTGTTCGAGCACGCGGCGAACGCCGACGCTTGGGCGGTTTAGGGGCTTCGCGCCCGCTGGACGTGCAGAAGCCACGTCGGCGAGCAAAGCCGGACGCTGGTGATTGTACCAGAGATACTATTTTACACTATTAAAATATTTATTGTATTGTATTGTTGTTCGGCGTGCGCCATGGTCCGAGTAGTCCTGACGGAGCCATTTCCTTACGCGACCAACACCAGGCCGGCCCGCGCCGGTGGACGTTTCCACCGGCAGCGGGTGGCCGGCGATAGTAGTCAGGGTCGTCGCCTGCGTGCCGTTGAGAGCCTTCCGCACATCCTTCAAGGCCCGCTTGTGGACTTAGGCCAAATGAGCAGCCACCTCGAATCCCGCGCGGCCTGGGTTTTCGTGGTGGTGGAGGTCATGCACCAGATTTCGTAACATGCGTTTCCGCAATATGTTACGCCTTCGACCCAACTGCAATGGTTACACGCTCAAATTATGGGTGTCCCCCGGGCGCCGAAGTGCTCGAGCGGGCCACGCGGTCAAAGCAGGTCGAATCGGCCGTCTTGCATGTGGCGCAAGGAGACGATTCACTCACACGCCATTTTGGCCAGGCCGCCTCGGGCGATGCGATGTTCCTGC